>NZ_JBREXD010000001.1:2025000-2339950 GCF_052920985.1 Pseudomonas sp. HK3 | reverse complement strand
CAACGCCCAGCTTAGTTGAGCGGTACACAATGTTAAAACGAGTAGAATGGCTTTCATTTTAATCCATTAAATTTCAATCAGCACAAAGGCGCGAATTGGATAATAAATCATTCATGGCGTCAATTTTTCTTAAAAACGAGTAAACGCTCCTTTAATTTGAACCATGGAGAACTTGCGTGATGCAGGTATAATCGGCTTATTTACGATTGTGGTAGGCACGGATGACGACACAAACAGCACTGCGCTTGAAATCAGATATGGGAATTGCGCTATACACCGCTCAGCAATGCCAAAAGCTAGATCGCCATTGTATTGATGACTTAGGGTTTTCTGGTTATGCGCTAATGCAACAGGCGGCTCAAGCGGCTTTTGCTGTCATGCTAAGTGAATGGCCCAATGTGCAAGAGCTCATCATGTTATGCGGTAAAGGTAACAACGGCGGCGACGGTTTTGAAATGGCCAGCATTGCACAAGAGCATGGCATCGATGTTCAGCTCGTCTTTGACGGCCCTATTTATCGCTTAGAAGGCGAGGCCAAGCAGGCCGCTGAAGCAGCCATAACCTCAGGGTTAAGCGTAATATCAAGTGCACAAATTAATTGGTATAAGCCTAATTGTGTCATCGTTGATGCGCTCTTAGGGGTTGGTATGACTGGCGCGCCAAGTGAAGACGTTGCCGAATTGATTACGCAAGTGAATGACAGTCCGTTGCCTGTTTTATCATTGGATGTGCCTTCCGGTGTTAACGCTACAACGGGTTATGTGGCAGAGGTTGCTGTGATTGCGGACATCACCGTTACGATGCTCCTCAACAAACAAGGTTTATTCACAGGCGATGCCCCTGACTACGTTGGGCAAGTTCGAATGGCTAATTTGGGGATACCCAAAACGGTTCGCTCCCACCTACAAACCAGTTCGCGTTTGCTTAATTGGCACAGCATTCAACAAGGGCCGTTTTTTCACCCAAGAAAAGTCACCGCACACAAAGGCGATTTTGGTCACGTTCTGATTATTGGTGGCGATAGTGGTATGGCGGGCGCGGTAAGCTTAAGTGCCTCGGCGGCATTGCGCAGTGGTGCAGGGCGGGTCAGTGTGGCAACTCGCCCAGAACATGTATCGGCTATTGTGGCGCGTCAGCCAGAAGTCATGGCGCACGGTATCGAGTCTGGCCAGCAGTTATTACCTTTGCTGGCCAAAGCGGATGTTATAGCCATTGGCCCAGGCCTTGGTCAAAGTAGCTGGGGTCAACAAATGCTACAACAAGTGATGCAAACCCAGTTGCCCGTTGTACTGGATGCGGACGCATTGAATTTACTGGCACAAGGGAATATTAAGCATAATTTGTCGCAGCGAGTGAGTGTGATGACACCCCATGCAGGGGAAGCGGCCCGCTTATTAGGGGTCGATATACCAACAATCGCTCAAGATCGCTTTGCTGCATTACGGCTATTAAGTGAACGATATAGCAGTTATGTGGTATTAAAAGGCGCAGGTTCCATCATGGGTGATCACAAAGGCATTAACGTTTGCACAGATGGTAATCCTGGCATGGCCAGTGGCGGTATGGGCGATGTGTTAACCGGAATCGCCGCCAGCTTTATGGCTCAGCATTTGGACGCACTCCCTAAGCATTGCCATCAAGTGATCAGTGGCGCGGTATGTTTACATAGCGCAGCTGCCGACGAGGGCTCAAAACAAGGACAAAGTAGTTTACTGGCCAGTGATTTGCTAGTTGAATTACGCCAGTTGCTAAATTGACAAATTACGGTCGTTATTAATTGATTGTCATTCATATAGATAGAGACACAGATGGACCAAATATCACAGCAGTTTACCGATGAGCAGGCCATGCTAGATTGGACCCAATCTAAGGCGAAGTCTTTACAGCCCGGTTTAGTGATTCACTTACATGGTGACCTAGGAATGGGGAAAACCACTTTGAGCCGCGGTTTGATTCAGGGCTTGGGTCATAACGGAAATGTAAAAAGCCCCACTTACACCTTGGTAGAACCTTATGAGCTTGGTACCCTGCGTGTTTACCACTTTGACTTGTACCGCTTAGCAGACCCAGAAGAATTAGAGTTTATGGGGGTTCGAGATTATTTTGCAGATGACACATTGTGCTTAATCGAATGGCCAGAAAAAGGGGCGGGTGTGTTACCTGAAGCCGATATCGACATCGTGATTGAACCTTGGCAACAAGGTCGGGAATTGACGTTTAATAGTCATTCCGAAAAACAGGACGCGCCCAGCTAATGGCTTGGGCATAGAGTTTCATTCCAATAAAAAGAAGTAACGTGCGTACCGTATTAGCCGTTTTATTAATGACAATATCCAGCCTAACGCTTGCCGATGTGCAAGGGGTTAGGCTTTGGCACGCCCCCGATAACTCACGTCTTGTCTTTGATTTAAATGAGAAATTCGAACATAAAATTTTCCCATTAAGCTCGCCTAATCGCTTGGTGATTGATATTGAGAACAGCAAAATGCTGGACTCACTCAAAGACCTCGACCTAAAAGTTGGCCCCATTAAAAAAGTGCGTTGGGGCATGCGTGATAAAAAAGACCTGCGCATCGTATTGGATTTACGCCACGCGGTGGATGCCAAGAGTTTTCCTCTGGCGCCCAATGATCAATACAGTCATCGTCTGGTGGTAGATTTATTACCTAGAAACGTCGGCACGCGACCACTAACCATATCCAAACCCATACTGGATGCAAAACAAACCCAAGCCACAAGCCGTGACATTATTATTGCCATTGATGCGGGGCACGGCGGTGAAGACCCTGGTGCCATTGGCCATGGTGGGATCTACGAGAAAAAAGTGGTATTGGCCATTGCGCAAAAGTTGGCGGCTTTATTAAAGAAAGAGCGAGGCTTTAAACCCGTGTTAGTGCGCACAGGTGATTACTACATTGGTTTACGAGAGCGAACCAAAAAAGCCCGCTCATCGAATGCCGATTTATTTATATCGATTCATGCGGATGCCTTTAGCAGTCATCGCGCAAGCGGTAGTTCCGTGTTTGCTTTGTCGCAGCGAGGCGCCACATCCGAAGCGGCGCGCTGGTTGGCCGATAAAGAAAACTCATCAGATTTAATCGGTGGGGTTGGCGGCGTCAGCCTAGACGACAAAGAAGATTTATTGGCCGGTGTACTATTGGATTTGTCCATGACGGCCAGCTTGAGTGTGAGCCTAGACTTGGGGCAAATGGTGCTTAACAGCATGGGAGGGGTTTCAAAGCTGCACAAGCGTAAGGTGGAGCAAGCAGGTTTTGCGGTTTTAAAGTCGCCTGATATTCCTTCACTGTTAATTGAAACGGGATTTTTATCCAACCCAGGCGAAGCAAAGAAATTAAAAACCTCGTCGTATCAGCGCAGAATGGCCACCTCGATTTATCAAGGCATCAAGCGTTATTTTATGCAGTATCCGCCGCCGGGTACCTATCTAGCGAGCGTGCGTAATACCAGTGATCGCTTAAGAGAATATGTCATCGCGCCAGGTGATACGCTCTCTGTCATAGCACAGCGACACGCTACATCCATGTCGACGCTCAAAGAGCTAAATGGTTTAAAAACCAGTATCATACGCGTCGGCCAAGTGATCAAAGTGCCAGCCTCTTAACGGGTTGGACATTCATCAAACTCAAAAAGAACACCATGAAACGTATCGAAGTTTTAAGTCCTCGTCTTGCTAACCAAATCGCTGCTGGTGAAGTTGTCGAGCGCCCAGCAAATGTGGTGAAAGAGTTAGTTGAAAATAGCCTAGATGCAGGTGCTAATCGCATCGAAGTGGATATTGAACAAGGGGGCGTTAAGTTAATTCGCATCCGTGATAATGGTTTTGGTATTGAAAAAGGCGACCTTCCGCTTTCGTTAAGCCGTCACGCCACCAGTAAAATTAAAGACCTTGATGATTTAGAGTCCGTGCAAAGCTTGGGTTTTCGCGGCGAAGCATTGGCATCCATTGCGTCTGTTTCGCGCTTGGTATTAAGCTCTCACGAACAAGAAAGCGACGAAGCGTGGCAAGTGCAAGCCGAAGGCCGTGACATGGCCACCGAGGTTAAACCGTGCGCGCACCCTGTGGGCACCACCATTGAAATGCGTGACTTATTTTTTAACACGCCTGCTCGTCGCAAATTCTTGCGTACCGAAAAAACCGAATTTAACCACTTAGAAGAAGTGGTTAAGCGCATGGCATTGAGCCGTTATGATGTCTCATTCCAATTGCGTCACAATCAAAAAGTGATCCACAGTTTGCGTCCATGCCTATCCGAATTTGATAAAGAAAAACGGGTGGCCAGTTTGCTCAACGCTCAATTTATGAAAGAAGCGGTGAGCATCGAAATGGAAGGTGCCGGCTTAAGATTATGGGGCTGGGTTGGCTTGCCGACCTTTAGCCGCAGCCAAGCCGATATGCAGTACTTTTTTGTAAATGGTCGTATCGTGCGTGACAAACTTGTGGCCCACGCTATTCGCCAAGCGTATCAAGATGTTTTATATCATGGCCGCCACAGCGCGTTTGTGTTGTATTTAGAATTAGACCCGGCGCTGGTGGATGTAAACGTTCACCCAACCAAACATGAAGTTCGCTTTCGTGATGGCCGCTTGGTGCATGATTTCTTATTCCGCTCGTTGCATAAAGCCCTTGGAGAAGTGCGTCCAGAAACCCCAGAGCCAAACGCCGATTCAAACACTGAATTGCACAGCCAGCCACACGTGACGGGAATTGCCGCGGGTGAGTTTGCCGGGCAAAACAATATGCCATTGCAACAGGCGCAGGCCACAGGTAATCCTTGGCAAAATAATTACACGCCTCAATCGATTGCGCCTGGGCAAGTGCAAGAGCACATGCAAAATTATGGGCAGCTGCATCAAGGCGGTGCCGTGCCAAGTGGTTCTTCGTTTTCACAGCCTATGCCTAATACCAATACCATGGCGACCATGGACATGAACACGGCAGGCAATAAAGAAATTCCACCAATTATTAACTACACAACCGGCACCATTGGGCGTGACCAACAAGGCCCGATTGATTGTATTAAAATGGGTAAGCCGGAAATTGCAGCGTGTAATGCTGGCTCACTTAACTATTTAAAAACCCGTTCAAACGGCACTTGGGCTTGGCCACCGATGTTATTTCAAAACACGGTGGATAAAATCCAAGAATTGCTAGAAGTATGTAAAGAAGAAGGCTGTCGCCCTGAATTTGAATGTTTTGATTTAGGTATTGTACGCAGCGTCGGCATGTTTCAAGAAGTGGGTATGTGGGACCGCTTAGATTACAACTTAGTTATGGGTGTGAATTCTGGCATGCCAGCAGACCCAGACCTATTACCCATTATTTTGAAATATTTAAAACCGGGCAGTCATTGGCAAGCGACCGTGATTGGCCGTGAAGAAGTTTGGAGCGTACACAAAAAAGTCGCTGAACTGGGTGGTAATTTACGTACGGGTCTAGAAGATACGTTTTATTTACCTGGTGGTGAAAAGGCCACCAGTAACGGCCAGTTAATCGAGGCTATGGCAAAAGTTGCACGCGATGCAGGCCGTGAAGTGGCTACACCAGAGGAAGCTCGTCAGCTTTTTTTATAATAGGCTGATTGAGAACTCATTATTTTGAAAATAATGAGTTCTCTCATATTATTAATCGATTTTTCCTATCTTGTATGACACTTATACCCCCAACATAACAACTTGCATTGCATTTTTGATTTACCAGCAAGCTAGGTTTGTGGCATGAACCTCTTTCTTTGCGCGTTTTAATTAGTTGAACTATTCTGGCATATAGTCCCTATGAGGTTTTAATAGAATTGCTTTATATAAATGAAAAGAAGCGTTTCTTTATCGTCGCTTTGATTACAGTGATTGGTATTTTAATTGCGTTGACGATGCATAAATATCAAGACCATATTGAAACAGCGCGTATTAATGCGGCTTACACTCGCTTGCTAGAGCTGCAAGCGCCTGCAGTTGAATATGCGATGTCTAATCAAGCTTGGCCGACAAAAGTAGAAGAATTAGGATTTACAGCCGCTGAACTTGAATATCCAGAGCATAAATACAGCATAGATGTTTATGATAATGGTGTGATTGCTGCCCATGTAGGCAATGATAAAGCCGATGAAAAACAGTACATTGTATTAAGCCCACAAGTCATTGAAGGCGATATAGAATGGGCATGCTTTGGTGATAAAATAAAAGTAAAATATTTGCCACTTGAGTGCCAAGAATAAATATAAAGAGATGACTTAACAACCGGTATGATACATCGCATTATCAATGCCGGTTGTAAAGCTTTGTATTTTTATAAGGTATTGATACAAACAAACATCGTTTTTTCACTTTTGTCATAAACCGTAATGATCTATTTCACGTAAACAGCTTAAATCAACACTGTTAAGTGAGTCAGTATGAAAATGACAATGAATGAGATACAGCAACTTGATCATCCTGTTGATAAACTTATGCTGGTGAGTATATGTGGCATGTCTTATCAATTATATGCACATGACAAGGGCGAGCGCTTTGCTGTGTATGACAATAAGGGTAAACGAGTTGTAAGTAATAGCTTAGAAGCAGGTAAAATACTTGTACGAAAATTAAAGTGTAAGTCAGCGGTATTGTATCAGCAGTTACCTTACGATGAAGCCTGTGTGTCAGTAGAAGGTGAAATGAGCCCTGTAATGGAAATTCCAATTGATATACATTAATAAAAGGCCTATTTAACATTCGTTAAATAGGCCTTTTTATTTATAGCGTATTTTATGATATTTATTGTTTAGCCACTTTTAAATTCGTGCTCGAAAAAGTAATTTGTAGCTTGCACAAATCCTTCAACACTGCCACAGTCAAAACGCTCACCTGCAAATTTCACAGCAATAACACGTTCTTCTTTTGCGACTTGTTTGAGTGCATCCGTAATTTGAACTTCACCGTTCGTACCAGGCTTGGTTTCGCGTAAATAGTCAAAAATCTGTGGCGTTAATACGTAACGCCCGATAATGGCCATATTGGTAGGTGCGTTTTCTGGATTGGGTTTTTCAACCATATCGGTTACGTCATAAATACCGGGTGCTATTTCTTCACCGCTAATAATACCGTAGCTTGCGGTATCTGATTTTGGTACTTCTTCAATGGCCACAATGCAACATTGATATTGGTTGTATAGCTCAATCAATTGCGCCATGGCTCTTAATGTTGATTTACTTGAATCTTGCTTTAATGGCGCTACGCATAAATCATCGGCCAAAATAACTGCGAATGGCTCATTACCAATAATGGGTTCGCCGGTTAAAATGGCATGGCCTAGGCCTAACATTTCACGTTGGCGCATGAAAATAAACTGCCCCTCGTCCATAACTTTATTAATGTCGTTTAAATTATCTGCCTTTTTGCTGCCTGCAATCTCGTGTTCAAGTTCATAATTATTATCAAAATAATCGGCGATAGCACGCTTACCTCGACCCGTGATGAACCCCATTTTATTGATGCCCGCTTCCATGGCTTCTTCAACTGCGTATTGGATGAGTGGTTTATTGACTACAGGTAGCATTTCTTTCGGCATGGATTTGGTGGCGGGTAAAAATCGAGTACCATAACCTGCCACAGGAAATAAACATTTTTTGACGGTTTGTGTTTGAGACATTTTACACTCCTAGTTTATACGTTGGCGATCCACATCATTTGATAAGGTTCTAGTGTGATGGCGTCGTGGGTATTATCAAACGTGACGCCACCAATAAGGTCTTGCCAGTGGTGGGTGACCACCAAATTTAAATCTGATAATAGAAGCGGTTGCTCTTGGTCGGTAATATTATAAATACAGAAAATACTTTGACGGCGGTCCATACTTTGTCGCCAAAAACCAAAAAGATGATCACCGATATGTAAGGTAAATTGGGTTGCGTTAGGGTGAAACGCTTTTTGTTTTCGACGAAGTTGAACTAATTGGGTGATCTGTTCATAAACCTGTTTGTGATGACTGGTATCATCGTTTAATAATGTAACCAATTCATCATATTGCCATTCACGACGATTTATTGATCGGTTTTGCTGCGTGCGTTCTAGTTTTTCATAGTCGTTATGTGTACCTAATACACTGTGAATATACAGTGCGGGAATGCCCTCTAAAGCGAGCATCACGCCATGGGCACATAAAAAACGCGCTAATGCATAATCGTCTTTACCGTTTTCTGTGCCTTGTAGTGCATCAAATAATGTAATGTTGACTTCATAGGGTGTTTTTAACGCCGTTTTCACCTGCACGCCATGAAATCTTGCCACCAAAATTTTGCATTGTGCTGACCAAGGTGGCCAGTTCAGTATCACTTAATAAGCCTTCGGCGGGTCTTAAGCCAATGCCATCATGGGAGGCAATGAAATTAAAATAAGTCGTGCCATGTTGCGCAGGTGGCATGCTCATCAACCAACGTTTTAAGTAACGGCAGTTTCCGCTGACTAAGGTGTAAACCAAAAGAGGGGGCAATGAGAAGTTATATACACAATGTGCTTCATTGGCATTACCAAAATAGCTTAAGTTTTCAATATTTGGAATATTGGTTTCAGTGATGATAATGCTATCGGGTTGCGTGTGTTCAATGAGTGTTCTAATTAAACGCACCACCTCATGGGTTTCATCTAAGTTTAAGCAATTAGTCCCTGGTTTTTTCCACAAAAAAGCAATGGCGTCTAAGCGAAAAATTCGAATACCTTTATCTAGGTAATCACGAATAATATTAATAAACTCTTTTAATACTTGTGGATTTGAAAAATCTAAGTCCACTTGCTCATGACTAAAAGTACACCAGACATGCTCTAACCCTTTATCTGTTTGTGTTTCACGTAACAGTGATGATGTGCGTGGTCTAACGACTTGTGATACAGGCGCATCTTTTGTTGTGGTATAAAAATAATCATGACCAATACCATCACCTTTAATAAAATTCTTAAACCATTGGCTTTGATCTGAACAATGGTTAATTACAAGGTCTGCCATTAATCGATATTCATCGGCAATTTTTTCTATGTGTTGCCAGTGTCCTAATTCAGGATTCACTGCATAATAATCGCAAACCGCAAACCCATCATCTGCGCTGTAAGGAAAAAATGGTAATATATGAACACTATTAAAACTGTCTTTTAGGTAGTCGTTTAAAAAGTGATGCAGGGTTGCAAGAGGTGCCTCATTTTCTTTTTGAATACTGTGGCCATAGGTAATCACGGCCACATCCTCTTCGGTCCAGTAATTTTGATGGGGCGAAACCGCTTCATAATGTTGTTTGAAGCGCATGATATCGATGAGTTCTTGAGTTAACTCCCCTAAAGCCGATGGTGTTTGAGCATCACCATAAATGGCTTGCAAGTGATGATGTATTTTAGATTCGAGTAGTGCTTTGGTGTGTGCATCCATCATAATCTTTACCCTATAGCTTAGACGTGAACTCAGCGTGATCTTCTTCAACCGCTTGATACAGTCGCTCGAAAATATCGGGTATAGCACTTTGCACTCGGCTCCAACTTGGTATAAAAGGGGTTTCCATGGGGTTATCTAAAAAGCGTTTGCCTGCATCCATGATATTTCTCGCGAACATTTCAACCGCTTCTTCTTCTTGGTGAATATCAAAATTAAGTCCATTCATGATTGCGTCATTGCGATATGTTTCGACAAAATCTAATGCAATACGAAAATAACTGGCCTTAATAGTGCGGAAAGTTTCTTCGTTAAAAACGGTGCCTTTTGTTGCCAGTTTTCGAAACAGAGCTTTGGCTATATCAATGGACATTTTTGATAAACCCGCTTGCTGGTCACTCAATGATAAGTCCTGATGTTTATGGTCATATATTTTTGCGATATCCACTTGGCAAAGACGATTGTTTGCATAGTTGCGGTGCATCTCCGATAGCACGCCAATTTCTAACCCCCAGTCACTCGGAATCCGTATATCGTTTAATACGTCTCGTCTAAATGAAAATTCCCCTGCCAATGGATAGCGGAAGCTATCCATGTAGTTAAGATATTCTTCATTGTCTTTAACCACGGATTTAAGTGCTCTTAATAAGGGGGTCACGAGTAATCGGCTAACGCGGCCATTGAGTTTGCCACTTGCAATACGAGCGTAATAGCCTTTACAGAATTCATAATTAAAAGAGGGGTTTGCAACTGGGTATACTAAGCGAGCAAGCAATTCGCTTGTGTAGGTGACAATGTCGCAATCATGCAATGCAATGGATTCGGCTTTACCAGATGAAAGCATGTAACCCATGCAGTACCAAACATTACGGCCTTTGCCCATTTCTTTTGGAGCTAAACCCATTTCTTGCAGTTGTGAATCTAGGGCTTTTAAACGTGGACCGTCATTCCACAGTACACGGTGATGTTGAGGTAAGGTTGAAAAGAATTTTAGCGCATGCATGTATTGATCTTCATCTGCACGGTCTAAACCAATCACAATTTCGCTTAAGTAGGGCACATGTTTTATATGCTCGACGATATTAGGTAGCGCTTCACCTTCAAGTTCAGAAAATAAAGAGGGGAGTAATAAGCCTATAGGTCTTTGCTTGTTAAAGCTCACAAGATCGTTTTCTAAATCGGCAAGGTGTCGATCAGTTAAATTATGCAGCGTGGTGATGATGCCATTCTGATAAAAATCAGCCATGGTGTTCCCCTATTTTAATTAATTGCACGAGAAAAATTGAATCTAAAATACGATTAACGCCTTGTGCCCAGCCTTGAGGTCCAAGCGCATCGGATATGGTGACGCGATCAATACGAGATAATGGCGGTAGATCGTGAACGGGTGAGCGAATAATGAGGGCGTTGTCGGCCATGTCGAGCATTTCGCGATCGTTATGGCTATCACCAATACTAATGGTGATGTAGTCCTGATTCAGCCGTGTTTGATAGGTATTTGCTAACCATAAAAGTGCGTTACCTTTGTTGGCATTTCCACAGATATGTAAAAACCGCCCACCTTGTAAAACCGTTACACCCTTATTTTTTAATGTGCGAATAAAGTTGTTTTTTTGTTCGTGACTGCCTAGCCATAAAACAGGCTCACCGTATTGACGCTTGGCGGCTAAGCTTGCTTGCTCTAATGATAAGTCGGTTGCTTGTGCTATTTCTTCTATGGTCATTTCACTAAAGGGTTTGTATAAACCGTTAAATTCATCGCGCATGGTATTGAGTTGACGAACCCAGTGATCATGTGGTTGCACAAATGATTTTATCCAGTAATTTTCATCTTCAATAGTGTCTTCTGGTTGAGACGTAAAATAGTCTTTTGGTATAAAAACAGCCGCGCCATTTTCAATAATAAAAGGGTGTTTGTTGTTTAAATCATGACGTAGTTTTTCGATTTCTAATTGGGTCTTACTGCTGCAAGGAATCACGGGGATGTTGTTTTGTTCTAAATAAGCCAAGGCTATATCAGCTGCTTGATGGGAATAGCTGTGGTGATCTAAGAGTGTACCATCAAGATCGGTGAAAATAAGGGGCTTAATTATTAGGTCATTGAATTGTGATTGTTTGTCGCGTTTTATGATTTTTCTTTTTGTGTTTAATGTAAAAACATACTGAGCTGTATTTGGGAGCGTGGCGAGTAAATGCTCAGTGAGCCTTTGGTAGTGCTGTATGAAACGCTTAATATCATTTTCATTCATCGTACGAATAGTTTGAGTATTCGTTTTTTTTAAATTGCGTACTAATTTATCTTCTTGTTCTAAGCGCCAATTAAAGACACATTCAAAACTGGGCGCTTTAAGCATAATAGTACAGTCAGACCGAGAAAATAGCGGCTCGTATTGCATTTTAAGTTGTTCATTGACATGGCTGCGCCATAACGTTTGTTGATCTTCTTGCGCTTCTAAATCGTTGATGGGTTGTATGAGTTGTTGAGGGGCTTGAGCAGATGCACCTACACACCAGCCTTCTAAAATAATAATATTTGGTTTTTTGGTAATCGGGCTCCAGTCTTTTTCGTCAAAGCGATCATCTATAGCTTTATTAAAGCGCGGGACATAAATGGTTTGCGCACCGTTGTGTGACATTAAGTGATCTAATGTTTCATTGGCGAGCAAAATATCATGGGTGCCCGGTACGCCTCTGGTGGCGAATAGCGGGTGAATGGTATGAGCTAAGTGCTGACGCTCAGTATGTGTGTAATAAAAATCATCTAATGACAGAGCAACCCCATGCAGTGCATATTTTTGTTGGAAAATTTCCACAAGAAGTTCAGATAATGTGCTTTTACCCGAACCCTGCGCACCATTAATGGTCACTATGATTGGTTTTTTTTTATTTTGGTGCAGGTTAACTATTTCTCTGGCCAGTGGTGCAAAATAATCCGCTACTTGGCGGATATACTCACGCCCTAGCTGATGCTTTTGCACAAATCTTGATAATTCTAATTGGCTCATACTTAATTAACTGCCTGTATTTATTGAGTTTTTACTGGCTTATTTATTCAGAGCAATATCTGTGCCCCATCAAAACAAATATTACTTTATGTATATGAAATGCCTAATAATGTTGGATTTTTTAAATTATGCACTTATGTCTATTTTGTTATTTCGAATGTAAATGTCTTTGATTCAAGTCTGTTTTAAATAGTGCGGTTTTAAATTTTGTGAACCTTACCGCTCATGCAGAGAGCGGTTGGACCATAGATCGTCGCTTAGTAGTAGGATGATCGCTTAGTTGAAGCCAATTATATTGTGTCAATGAAAAAAGGAAGCAGCATGTTTTATAGCGCGGAAAAAATGATAAAATAGAAAGGGCATTGAAATTCAAACAGCCAGAGCACAATTACACTCGGGTTTGTTAGTGATATTATATAAAAAAATAAAGGATTACGTCTGTGCTACTAGAGCAGGCTGAAGACATCGAAAAATAATATCTTTAATTAACACACGTTTTTATGTTGGTATTGGGTACGTGAGCAGAGCGTTTTAATTTTTGCGTTCGTAACGGTTGCCATCGAGCAGACAAAATGGGCCATTTCTGTAGAATGAAACGTAGGTAAGCCCATTAGTGAAAAATTAAATTGTTGAGATAACAGTAGAATCATTCAATTGAGATGTTTTATCGCGTGAACATAATGTTTTAATTTACACCTTGTTGTGTGACGCGTTTTTAGGTGGCGTAAATCGTCGTGATTTTAAAGCATAAATGACACTTTGATATTCATTTTTCATCTTAAAAAATCTTCTTTAGATACATTCAATCTCGATCCTAATTTTTATAAGACTTTCTGACAGGCTTGTGTCTAAACTGAAATATATCCCCAAAAGGGATTCGCAGTTAATGCTGCATCACATATACATTGTGTCGTAAACCTCACAAGGGAGTCCGGCGTATGTTCTCGAATATGCACACGCAAGCAGTGCAAGAGTTACACTTTTGTCAGCAAGGCCCGCTCAATGCCGTTGTTGCACTTCATAATTTACGTTTAGGGCCAGCTCTAGGCGGATGCCGATTTATCGAATACAGCAGTGAAATAGATGCCATAGAAGATGCTATGCGCTTAGCCCGAGGTATGAGCTATAAGGCTGCTTTAGCGCGTGTGCCCCAAGGTGGCGGTAAAGCGGTTATCATGAAGCCAAAAGGGGACTTTGACCGCGAGGCATTGTTCAAACAGTTTGGGCAATTTGTTCATAGTTTAGGTGGTCGTTATATCTCGGCCATGGATAGCGGCACTCAGGTGTCTGATATGGACACCATAAGAAGCCAGACCCCCTTTGTGAGCAGCTCAAGCAATATAGGTGATCCGTCTCCTTCTACCGCCCATGGTATGTTGATTGGCATTGAAACAGCCGTGCGTTTTTTAATGAAGCAATCACTAAGTGGGATAACTGTTGCGATTCAAGGCTTAGGGCATGTGGGTTTTGCACTTGCAGGTCACTTGCACGATGCCGGTTGTCAATTAATTGTGTGTGATGTTGATGAAAGAAGAACCAAACTGGCGCAGAAGCAATTTTCTGCAAAAGTGGTGCGCGCCAATGAAATTTATCAACAGCCTTGTGATGTCTTTAGTCCATGCGGGTTAGGTGGCGTACTGAATGAAACAACACTCTCATTACTAAAATGCAAAATTATTGCAGGTTGTGCCAATAATCAATTAGCCCACGATGACGTGGCTCAATTAATACATGACAGGAATATCTTATACGCCCCGGATTATGTAATTAATAGCGGTGGGCTCGTGTTTGCCTCGTCTAGTTATCGAGGAATGAATCATGATCAAATAACTCATGAGGTGAATAAACTAAAAGATACGCTTGATAAAATATTTGTGTTATCAAAACAAAAAAATATGCCCTGTAATTTTATTGCCAATGAAATGGCTGAGAAAATTTTATACAGCGAAACAATTGAGCCTGATTGGGTTTTGGAGGCGGTATGAAAATGATGAAACCGACACCGGTCAGTGTTCAGGGTCATAGCCCATTAATCCAATTTTCATTGCAGCGCATCCAGTTTTTAGACAAGGACGGTACTTGGCTGAGTACACGGCCAGAATTTGCCAGTGATGAATGGTTGGTGCAATCGTATAAACACATGGTGCTCAATCGTGTATTTGATAGCAAAGCGATTGCGCTACAGCGCACGGGTCAAATGGGAACGTTCCCTTCAAGTTTAGGGCAAGAAGCATTTGGTGTTGCCATTGGCATGGCGCTGCAAAAAGACGATGTATTTGTGCCATATTATCGTGATCACGGCGCGCATTTATTACGTGGCCATAAAATGAGTGATTTACTTTTATACTGGGGCGGGGATGAACGCGGCTCGGCTCATGGGCCTAAACAAGACTTTCCTATTTGTGTGCCGATTGCCACACAAATTACACACGCAGCAGGGGCTGCCGCGGCACTTAAAATTAAAGGCCAAGAACAGCTTGCGGTTGTGACCATTGGTGATGGTGGTACATCAAAAGGAGATTTTTTTGAAAGTTTAAATGTGGCGGGTGCATGGCAGCTACCCATGGTGGTTCTGGTTAACAATAATCAATATGCCATATCGGTACCTCGCGATATGCAATGTGGTGCGCCAACACTTGCACAAAAAGCCATTGGCGCGGGCATTCATGGCGTACAAGTAGACGGCAATGATGTACTTGCTGTTTATCAAGCCATGCTAGAGGCTCGTGAACGGGCGAAAGAACATAAAGGGGCCACATTGATTGAAGCTATGACATATCGCTTGGGCGATCACACCACCGCCGATGACGCGAGTCGCTATCGCTCAAACGAAGAAGTCAAAGAAGCGTGGCTAAATGAACCTATTAAGCGTTTACAAAATGCGTTAGTGGCATTAAATCTTTGGGATGGCGAACAAGAAAAAGCATGGCAAAGCGAGTGCAGTCATAAAGTAGATGAGGCCGTACAAGAATATTTAAAAACAGAAAAAGAACCAGCAGAAAGCATGTTTGATCACTTATACCAAGATTGGCCAGAAGTGATGAACGAACAATTGGATTTATTAGCCGATAAACTTGCACGTAATCAGCATTAACGGATTGGATATAGGTGGAGGTGTTTATGTCACATACTAACGAACAAGCAAATCATGCATCAATCCAAGCTGACAAAGTGGATTGCGTATTACTTGAGGCGGTCAATCTTGCATTGCATTATGAAATGCAACATGACGAATCGGTTGTGGTGCTGGGCGAAGACGTGGGCACTAATGGCGGCGTATTTCGGGCTACATCGGGTTTAAAAGAACAGTTTGGTTTTAAGCGTGTAATGGACACGCCATTGGCTGAAGCCTTAATCGCGGGGATGTCTATCGGCATGGCCTCACAAGGTTTAAAACCAGTGGCTGAAATTCAATTTATGGGGTTTATTTTTCCTGCGTTTGAACATTTATTTTGTCACGCCGCGCGCATGCGTAATCGCACGCGTGGTCGCATGAGTTGCCCAATGGTATTGCGAGCCCCGTTTGGCGGGGGGATTCATGCACCAGAGCATCACAGTGAAAGTACTGAAGCATTAATTGCTCATACGCCAGGCATTCGTGTTGTGATTCCTTCATCGCCAGCTCGTGCTTATGGTTTGTTGTTAGCCGCAATCCGCAACCCTGATCCGGTGGTATTTCTTGAACCCAAACGAATTTACCGCGGCAGTAAGCAAAGCATTATTAATAATGGTGAGGCTTTACCGTTAGATACCTGTTTTACATTACGCACAGGTACCGATGTCACATTAATTAGCTGGGGAGCGTGCATCGCCGACACCTTAGAGGCGGCAGATGCATTAGCTGAAAAAGGAATATCGGCCGAAGTGATTGATGTGGCAACCATTAAACCGTTAGACATGCGCACGATTATTATGTCGGTGGTCAATACTGGACGCTGCGTTATTGTACATGAAGCCGCTCGCTCATTTGCAGTGGGCGCTGAAATTGCGGCGCAAGTGAGCGAAAAATGTTTTTTAAATTTATTGGCACCTGTGCAACGAGTTACCGGTTTTGATACCCACATGCCGTACTTTAAAAATGAACATTATTATTTGCCGAATAGTCACGACATAGTGGCAGCGGTGGATAAATGTTTGGCTGAAAAATAATTGCAATTTATCGGGCGCGGGGGCACCTTCGTACAATTTATCGATTAGCAATATAGGAAGTTGCTAGTGTTTTCCTTGATATGAACGAATGTATTAGATATGTAATGGGTGAAAATTGTCGGGCGCGGGCACCCTCCTACAATTTATCGATTAGAAATTTAGGAAGTTGCTAGTGTTTTCCTTGATATGAACGAATGCATTAGATGTGTAATTGATGAAAATTTCGGGCACGGGGCACCCTCGTACAATTTATCGATTAGCAATGTAAGAAGTTGCTAGTGTTCTCTTTTATATGAACGAATGCATTAGATGTTTAATGGGTGAAAATTGTCGGGCGCGGGGCACCCTCCTACAATTTATTGATTATCAATGTAGGGGGCTAGTGTGTTCTATTAGTGACATGAGAGTGCAGGGTATTGTTGTCGGTAAGAATTAATAGTGGAAACCATCTTAATAAAACTTAGTTTTACATTCTAATTACAAAGCATAATTGGCTGAAATTCAAAGGGAATCGCTCATGAAATATTTCAAATTGCCGGATCTAGGGGAAGGCCTAAGCGAAGCGGAAATAGTTGAATGGCATGTTAAAGCAGGGGACACGGTTACGGTTGATCAGCTGATGGTATCGGTTGAAACGGCTAAAGCCATTGTTGAAGTACCGTCGCCACAAGCGGGTGTAATCAGTGCCTTATTTGCTGAGCCTGGTGATGTGGTGCACATTGGTGAGCCATTGGTTGAATATCAAGGCGAGCAAGACGATTCAGGCACGGTTGTGGGTGATTTATCATTAAGTGCAAAGCATGAAAGCAAAGATGATTTCATTGTGGGCAGCGCTCATCATACTCATACACAGCAATCGATCAAAGCGACACCCAGTGTACGTGCATTAGCCAAACGCCTAAATGTGGATTTATCTCATATTGGTGCCACGGGAGAAGACGGTCGCATAACCAGTTTAGATGTAGAAAAAGCAGCAAAACTTAACTCTGATATCGGACAAAGTGAATCCTTAAAAGGCGTGCGTAAAGCCATGGCTAAAAATATGGCTATGAGTCACGCACAAGTGGTGCCGGTTACATTGCATGACGATGTCGATGTACATCAATGGTATGACGTTAAAACAGAACCTCCGCAAGATATTACCATGCGTCTGGTACATGCAATTGCGCATGCCTGCGTGGCAGAGCCTAATTTGAATATTTGGTTTGATGGCGAACAACTATCACGCAGAATATTAGAACACATTGATTTAGGTATTGCGGTAGATACCGAGCAAGGTTTGTTTGTACCTGTGTTACGCAATATTGGTAAACGAGATTTAACCGATTTACGCAGCGGATTAAACGCGTTAAGAAATGCGGTTAAAAGTCGAAAAATCCCCCCGCAAGAAATGCAGGGGGCGACAATTACATTAAGCAATTTTGGCACACTGGCTGGTAAATATGCGAATCCAGTTGTGGTGCCACCACAGGTCACCATCATTGGGGCGGGTGGCATACGCTACGAAGTTGTCGCATACGAAGGGCAGGCTCTATTGCACCCCATATTGCCGTTATCGATCACCTTTGATCACCGTGCGGTAACAGGGGGAGAAGCCGCACGATTTCTTAAAGCACTCATGGATGACCTTAAGCGCAAAAGTGTTGACTAACAGGCTTCACTTTCTGTGTTCTCTTTTTCTGTTTTGTGTTTGCTTTCAAATTGTAAAATACCATCGTTGATGGTTTCTTTTAACAATGTTTTTTTATCTATTTCGTATTTGTGTAATATGCGCCAAGGGTGTGACTGACCTTGGCGAGGTAATACGTCTTTTGATCGGACAACATAACCCGATGCCATTTCATCCATCACGGTTTCATCTAATGGTTTTTCTGTTTGGTTAAAAGGTTTGGCAACATGATGATGATGTTTATCCATATAATTAAATAAACGACATAAATAACGAGCAGACAAATCCGCTTTTAAGGTCCATGGCGCATTGATGTAACCAAAGATCCAAGCGATGTTGGGTATATTTTCGGCCAACACGCCTTTATAAGTCATATGGTGACTTAAATCTAACGGCTTATTATCAAGACTTAACGACATACCACCTAATACCTGCAAGTTTAAGCCCGTTGCACTGATGATAATATCGGCATCAATGTGTTTACCTGACGCAAGCTGAATACCTGTTGCTGTAAATTCTTCGATGGTATCGGTTGTTATGCTGGCTTTACCTGAATTAATAGCGGTAAATAAATCCCCATCAGGTATTGCGCAAAGGCGTTGGTCCCATGGTTGATAATGAGGTGTAAAGTGACTCATATCAAAACCCGTTGTTAGGTTCCCTTTTACCGATCGTAATAATATTTTTTTTACAACATTAGGCCAGCGTTTAGCGAGTTTATATAGCGTGCGTTGTAACAAAATATTACGAGTACGGGCCATCGAAAAGACCCAGCGTTTAGGTAATATCTTATTTAAGATATTTGATACTGAATCAATAGACGGTACAGAAAAAATATATGAAGGGGAACGCTGTAACATGGTGACATGTTCTGCTTGGTCACTCATGGCGGGCACAATGGTTACGGCAGTGGCACCACTGCCAATGACCACCACTTTTTTATCCGTATAGTCTAAGTTGTCAGGCCATTTTTGCGGATGAACAAATACGCCCTTAAAAGCGTCTTGGTTTTTAAATACTGGTTGGTAGCCTTGGTCATAATTGTAATAGCCAGTACAGGGGATTAAAAAATTGCAGGTGTAATGTGTACGCTCTTGTGTACGTTCGTTTAGCGCCTCAACGCGCCAGTGTTGTTGATGGCTGTCCCAGTTGGCGTGAACCAGCGAAAGATTGCCACTAAGCTGGTAAAATATCCTCAAAAAACGTTGCTTTCCCCTTGACAATTTTGTCTCAATTTCTGTGGAAAATTTAATCAACAATTTGCTTAAAACATGCCCTGTCAAGCCTTTAACCCCTGTGAGTTTACGAGTATGATAGCCGCCCTTAAACGAGCAAAAAACAACCAACTATCACACATGTTTCAAATTGGCCCTTACCAAATTGAGTCGCCCGTGGTTCTTGCCCCTATGGCAGGCGTCACAGATCGACCCTTTCGACAGCTCTGTCGTGAACTGGGTGCAGGCTTGGTTGTGAGTGAAATGATCACAAGTGACGTGAATTTATGGAACAGCCGTAAATCCAAAACTCGCTTAGATCACACGGGAGAAATTGAGCCCATATCGGTACAAATTGCCGGTGGTGATCCTGACATGATGGCCAATGCGGCCAAAATGGCTGTATTACATGGTGCTCAAATCGTTGACATCAATATGGGATGCCCTGCTAAAAAAGTGTGCAACAAAGCCGCTGGCAGTGCATTGATGAAAGACGAGCCTCTCGTGAAGGACATACTACAAGCCGTAGTTGAGGCCGTAGATGTCCCAGTAACATTGAAAATGCGAACCGGTTGGGCACCAGAACATAAAAATGCTCCCGATCTTGCATTGTTAGCCGAGCAAACAGGTATTCGTGCACTGGCCATTCATGGTCGAACACGCAGCTGCGGCTATAAAGGACAAGTGGAATACGACACCATCAAGCGCATTAAGCAAATGGTATCGATTCCCGTTTTAGCCAATGGAGACATTACGACTCCTGAACAAGCTAAAGCCGTGCTCGATTTTACTGGAGCCGATGGCGTTATGTTGGGCCGCGCGGCTCAAGGGCGTCCTTGGATATTCAGAGAAATTGATCACTTTTTAAAAACTGGCCAGCATTTAGCGGCACCGAAGATACTAGAAGTCAAAACCATCCTGCTGAACCATATGCAGGGGTTATATGAATTTTACGGCACATACCTCGGTGTGCGAATCGCACGTAAGCACGTGGGTTGGTACCTCCAGGCACAAGATGATAATCGCGATGTTCGTCGTCGCTTTAATCAACTCGAAAGCCAGGAAGAACAAATAGAATTAATAAACATATTTTTCGATCAACTTTTGGGGAAGGAAATAGCGGCATGAGTACCCATGAAGCACCTGTGGTAAATAACCCTATGGAAACCAGCAACAACACTCAACTACCAGCTGAAAACACGCAAACCTTGCGTGACAGTGTTGAAAAAGCCTTAGAAAGCTACTTCGCACAATTAGATGGTCAGCCAGTGAGCGATGTTTACGAAATGGTATTGTCAGAAGTAGAAGCACCATTACTAGAAGTCGTGATGCGCTATACCAAAGACAATCAGACCAAGGCAGCGGTTTTGCTTGGTTTGAATCGCGGAACACTGCGTAAAAAATTAAAACAGTTCGGTATGCTATAACCGACATTGTTTAAAAACTGACGCTGCCTTGTGCAGCGTTTATTTTTTGTGAATCTTAAAAACTGACCAACTGATCAATTATGACCATTACTCCTGTTCGTCGCGCCCTTATTAGTGTTTCTGATAAAACGGGCATCGTAGAGTTCGCTCAAGCACTGGCTGATAAAAATGTTGAAATTTTATCAACCGGCGGCACGTATAAATTACTTTGTGAAAAAGGCATTAACGCGGTAGAAGTCTCTGACTACACCGGTTTTGCTGAAATGATGGACGGGCGTGTAAAAACATTGCACCCGAAAATTCACGGCGGTGTATTAGGTCGTCGCGGTCAAGACGATGCTATTATGGCTGAACATGACATTAAACCCAATTGATCTAGTGGTTGTTAACTTATACCCGTTCGAAGCCACCACAGCTAACCCAGATTGCACACTGGAAGACGCCATCGAAAATATCGATATTGGCGGCCCGACGATGGTTCGCTCTGCGGCCAAAAATAACGCTTACGTGGGTATTGTTGTCAATACATCCGATTACCAAGCGGTATTAAACGAATTAAACAGTCAAAACGGTTTAAGCCCTAAACTGCGTTTTGATCTTGCTTTAAAAGCATTTGAACACACTGCCGCTTATGACGGCATGATTGCTAACTACCTTGGTCGTATTGATCAAAGCGCTGAGGTATTAAGCACACAAGATAAAGGCCTGTTCCCTCGCACCTTTAACTCTCAGTTTATTAAAGCGCAAGACATGCGCTACGGTGAGAACCCGCATCAAAATGCCGCGTTCTACACTGAAGCCAACCCACAAGAAGCCTCTATTGCCACGGCTACTCAAGTACAAGGTAAAGAACTTTCTTTCAACAACGTAGCTGACACAGACGCTGCGCTTGAATGTGTGAAGTCTTTTGTTAAACCGGCTTGTGTCATCGTTAAACACGCCAATCCATGTGGTGTCGCGGTGAGCGAAAACGGCATTCAAGAAGCCTACGACCTTGCGTTTGCAACCGATACAGAATCCGCTTTCGGCGGCATCATCGCATTCAACCGCGAGCTAGATGGCGACACGGCCGCGTCTATAGCTGAACGTCAATTTGTTGAAGTAATCATTGCTCCATCTGTTAGCGCCGATGCGAAATTGGTACTTGCGGCCAAGAAAAACGTTCGCGTTCTCGAAACGGGCGAATGGCCTGCAGAACGTACTAACGCATTTGACTACAAGCGCGTTAACGGCGGCTTGTTAGTACAAGAACGTGACAACGGCATGATCAAAGCGGAAGACCTAACCGTTGTAACCAAGCGTCAGCCGACTGAAAAAGAAATGCACGATTTAATCTTCGCATGGAAAGTGGCTAAATTTGTTAAATCAAACGCCATTGTTTACGCCAACAATCGCCAAACCATCGGTGTGGGCGCAGGCCAAATGAGCCGCGTCAATTCAGCCCGTATTGCAGCGATTAAAGCAGAGCATGCTGGCCTTGAAGTAAAAGGCTCGGTTATGGCAAGTGATGCATTCTTCCCTTTCCGTGACGGTATTGATAACGCAGCTAAAGTAGGCATTGCGGCTGTGATTCAACCAGGTGGCTCGATCCGTGATGAAGAAGTCATTGCCGCCGCTGATGAAGCGGGCATGGCAATGGTGTTTACCGGTATGCGTCACTTCCGTCATTAATCGAAAGATGTGAGATGAGAAACGTAAGATGTGTTTGCGTTTCTCACTTCATTTTCAATTTCATTAAACCATTTAATTTAAGAGGAAAAGCGTGAAGCAATTGAAGTAAGCTCGCCTTACATTTCACGTTTCACGTCTCACATATTTATGAATGTATTAGTAATCGGCTCAGGCGGTCGTGAACACGCGTTAGCTTGGAAAGCCGCACAAAACCCAAATGTTGAAACCGTTTTTGTGGCCCCTGGCAATGCGGGTAGCGCCATTGAAAACAAAGTCAAAAATGTCGACATCGACGTATTAGATTTTGAAAAACTAGCTGCGTTTGCACAAGACAATAATTGTGAACTCACCATCGTTGGCCCAGAAGCCCCACTGGTTGAAGGTGTTGTTAACTTCTTTGCAGAAAAGGGCCTTAAAGCCTTTGGCCCATCAAAAGGTGCTGCGCAACTTGAAGGCTCTAAAGCGTTCACTAAAGATTTCTTAGCCCGTCACGATATTCCAACCGCGTTTTACCAGAACTTTACCGAAGTAGAGCCTGCACTGGCTTACATCGATAAAATTGGTGCACCGATTGTGGTTAAAGCAGACGGCCTTGCGGCAGGTAAAGGCGTGATCGTTGCTGAAACGGTTGAGCAAGCAAAAGACGCAGTTAAGGACATGCTTTCTGGCAACGCGTTTGGTGAAGCTGGTTGTCGTGTGGTGATTGAAGAGTTTTTAGCCGGCGAAGAAGCCAGCTTTATTGTGATGGTAGACGGTAAAAACATTTTACCAATGGCCACTAGCCAAGATCACAAACGTGTTGGCGATGGTGATACCGGCCCGAACACTGGCGGCATGGGTGCATACTCACCGGCTCCTGTTGTGACACAAGCCATTCACGATCGCATCATGAAAGAAGTGATTGTACCGACCGTTGAAGGCATGGCCAAAGAAGGCAATGACTACACGGGTTTCTTGTATGCAGGCCTTATGATCGACGAAGCGGGTACGCCAAAAGTCATCGAATATAACTGCCGCTTTGGTGACCCTGAAACACAACCTATCATGTTACGCATGCAGTCTGATTTAGTTGAGCTTTGCTTAGCCGCACTAGAAGACAACGGTCTGGCGGGTAAAACCGCACAATGGGATCCACGTGCTGCCATTGGTGTTGTATTAGCCGCAGGTGGTTACCCTGAAGCATACAACAAAGGGGATATGATCTCCGGTTTGCCACAACGCGAAACCGCTGGTGAAAAAGTGTTCCATGCCGGTACTAAGCTGAATGATAAAGGCAAAGTGGCTACTAATGGGGGTCGCGTATTATGCGCGACTGCATTAGGAAACACGGTAACCCAAGCGCAGCAACGCGCTTATGCGCTAACAAAAACCATTAGCTGGAACGGTAGCTTCTACCGTAACGACATTGCATACCGCGCCATCGAACGCGAACAAGCAAAGTAATGCAAATAAACCTCAGGCCTGCCTGAGGTTTTCTTCCCCTTTTTAATTTCTGTGGCCTTTAGCTTTTCTAGCGCTTTTCCTTATAATGGGCGTTCATATCTCAATTGTTTGTAGCCATGACATTATTCATTGCACGTACGCTTCTTATTACACTGAGCTTATTAAGCCTGTTCAGTCATGGGCGCGAAAACAGTATTATCTTATCCGATGGCCCTATTGAGGTTGAGTTAAGTGATAATATGCAGTGGCTAAAAGCAGACTACGACACCCTTAGTTTGGCCCAATTGTTAATCAAGCAAGATTCCCGCTTTAATCCATTAACCGATAAAAGCGTCATCGAAGCCCAACAAACCTATTGGTTGCGCTTTCATTTAATTAACCCATTAAACGAAACCATTCCTCTTGCGTTAAGCTTAAGCAGTAGCAGCATAAACATTAATGGGGCTTACGAACAAAAAAATGATCAGTGGCACCGTATTAGCAGCGTGAAAAGCGAACAACAACTCAGTAGCAACACGGCTATTATTTTAAACATCGCTGAAAATTCAGATCAATGGCTGTATTTTAGAATCAAACCCAATCAAACCAGTCGACTCGAACCACGGCTACAAGACCTAAGTGAATACGCCACAGGCTTTACCGTGTTACAACAAATTTTGGGCGCCATTGCAACGTTAATGGTATTCATTAGTTTTTTACACATCATCGCTATTCGCTTCCACAATCACATTCGACACTACTTCTCGATTTACGTGGCGTTCATTGGTTTTTGCTACGCGTTATCTCACACACAATTGTATGAGTGGTCTCAGTGGTTTTTTGATTTCGCACGATTAAGTCCTTGGTTAATGGCATGCGGTGTTTTTGTCTCTGGGTTTACAACCGAGCAATATCGCAAATTATTAAAAAGTAATAGCAGCGCCGTCATACTCTTAACATTATTATTAACAACGTTAATTATTACTAACCTGCCCTATTTAGTTATTTTAATTTGTGCGCTTATGCCTTCGCTAATTGTATTAAGTAAAATGAAACAGATCAGCATGACGCTTTCTGCTGCTAATGGTGTTTTATTAGCCTCTACACTTTGGCAATGTATCTATATTTTAAACCCAGAAATGGTCTTTGCACCTGAAGCCATTTGGCATGTATATGCGCTCTCTTTGTGTGCATTATTTGTGAGCCTTAGTATGATCACACCATATTTTCAGCGCCAAATTAAACGCAAACAATCAAGGCAAGTGGGCATACAAAAGTCAATTTTTAGACCATCTTAGTCATGAATTACGCACCCCTATGAACGGGGTCTTGGGCATGTCTGAATTATTAAATGAAACCCCACTCAGTGCTAATCAACGCGATTATGTCGATACCATTATTTTTTCCGGACAAGACATGTTACGAATGGTGAACCGCATCAGTGATTTCTCTAAAATTCAATCGGGGCGTATTCAGTTTGAAAAAAACACGATTCAACTTAGCGAGTTAATGCGAAATTGTTTGAGTAAATTCCAACACAATGCAAATCAAAAAGGATTAGAACTCGTTTTAAACATGGATGAAGATTTACCCATCAATATCGCATCCGATGAACGACGCCTAGAAAGCTTACTTGATAACTTATTAGAAAATGCCATGCGTCATACGGAACATGGCGAAATAGAATTACGCATTAGCTTACAAAATGATGCTTCAATGATGTGTTTTGCTGTGCGCGATACCGGCACCGGCGCGGACAAATCATTCATCAAACAACTATTAAATGCCCAGCCAGATATCACTAATAACATCGATTCAAATAAATATGGGCTAGGCCTTAGTCTTTGTAAAACGCTGGTTGAGCTTATGGGCGGCAATTTGTTTATTGAAACCCGTGCAGACAAAGGCAGTACGTTTAGCTTTACACTGCCAAATATTCCTATGCCAGAGCAACAAGCCGAAATGAAAGACTCTAGCCATATTCTGCAAGGCCTTTCTATTTTAATTGTTGATGACAACAGCACATTACGCAAAGTGATTCAGCGCTATGCCAACAGCTGGGGAATGCAATCAGACCAAACATATAACGGCAAAGAAGCACTCGCGTTATTACGCAGTCAAAGTAATTTGGGCACGCCTTATGATACCATACTCATTGATCAAGACATGCCAATTATGGATGGTTTTCAACTGGCGAAACGAATCCAAGAAGATACCGATATTGACCAAGATATTATTAAAATTATGCTCACAGGCATGTCGATTAGTAATACCCAAAAAGAGGTCATTCAATATGGCATTGACCAAGTCATTACCAAGCCTGTTTCGGCGCAAAGCTTAAAACAAGCACTAACCAAACACATACTTAAACAGTTCAGCTTAAACAAACACAGTCAATCCTGACTTGGCGCATGCATCGCCGCTCAGTTTTGCGTAAAATGGCGTTACTTACATATTGCGAGGCTGGTTATGCGATCTCTTTCTGCTTTGGATGTCTTTATCTCTCATGTGGACAATGCCTTAAAAACACTGATTCCCTCTGCCGCGACGAGCCATCGCCCCAATCCGGCAAACCATGCTTCACATGCCGAATTTGAAGAACAAGAACAAAAGCATGCCGCGGGCCTTATGCGCATCAACCACACTGGCGAAGTATGCGCTCAGGCGTTGTACCAAGGCCAAAGCTTAACCGCGCGCTTACCAGAAGTCCGCGAAGCCATGAAAGAAGCAGCCGAAGAAGAGATTGACCATCTTGTATGGTGTGAAGAACGCTTACATGAGCTCAATAGCCGCACCAGCATCTTAAACCCTATTTTTTATGGATTATCGTATTCCATTGGCGCATTTGCCGGGGCCGTTGGTGACAAGTGGAGCTTGGGCTTTGTGGCGGCAACCGAAAACCAAGTATGCAAACACTTAGAAGAGCACCTTCAAACTCTACCCGAGCAAGACGAACGTAGCCGAGCAATACTCAAACTTATGCTTGAGGACGAACAAAAACACGCCACAGTGGCGTTAGAGGCTGGCGGGGCTGTATTCCCCTCTTGGTTCCAAGCAGGCATGACCCAAATGTCTAAGGTCATGACAAAAACCACTTATCGGCTGTAAGATAAAACAACATTCTTGCACTATAATTGATCATAATTAACGCTAGTGTGAAGCTCTGGATGCCAAGACTCAGTTTTGCTGAATATCAGATAATTGATGAAAACATTGTATTATTTAGTGCAGACAAGGGCGTGGCATTGGATATTCCACAGGCTAAGGAATGTTTAGCGCTCTATCAGGAGCTCAACCGGCCACTGGGTATTTTGGTGGATCGATCCACCCCTTATACCAGCTCATTAGAATTCATCATGACGATCGCCGAGTTTAGCCTAGTCAAAGCGCTGGCGGTGTGGGTCCCTAATGAGCGCTCCGCTGTCGTGGCGGACTCCCAGAAAATGTTCTTCCCAGTCCCTTTTCAGCGCTTTTATCGCAAGGATGAGGCGCTGACTTGGATCAAGCAGCACTTGAGCTAAACCACTCAAAAAAGTGCCGCCCAAAGCCAACAACTTATTCGCTTAGCTCAACAATTTCATAATCATGCGTGATCTCAACGCCACCTTGCTCAAGCATAATGCTGGCAGAACAGTACTTTTCAGCGGATAACGCCACGGCACGCTTTACTTGCGCCTCTTTTAAGCCGCGACCTGTTACTGTGAAATGCACATGAATCTTGGTAAACACGCTTGGTACTGCATCAGCACGCTCAGCATCGAGTTCTGCCACACAGTCCACCACATCTTGGCGAGACTTCTTCAAAATACTCATAACATCAAAACTGGTGCAACCACCCAGCCCCATTAGCAGCATCTCCATCGGGCGAACCCCCATGTTGCGACCGCCTAAATCTTCAGGTCCATCCATGACAACACTGTGGCCACTTCCCGACTCCCCAAGGAACATAACATCTTGTACCCACTTGATACGTGCTTTCATTAAATTGCTACTCTATAAAAAAAAGCAAGATTACCATAAGCACCGCCATTGGCAGAAGCCCAACTGCGTTTAGGGTTCATGGCTACTTATTGCTCAGACCAAGTAGGACACAGTTCCCAAAAATGCAGATTGCTTCGGGTTATTATCATTTTCTGGTACGTAAGTATTCACCTATTTGGTGTATTAAGTGCATAATTGTTCAGCTTTACTGCTATAAATAATAATGCAATCAAGGTTTGATGGTTTGGGTCTCATTATGAATAAAGGATTAAGAGCTGATAGACATAAGCATTTGGATTACTTTTTGTCCCAGTGCCACCGTCGTCGCTATCCTGCTCGCAGCACCATTATCTATGCTGGGGATAAAAGCGACTCCTTGTTTTACATTATGAAGGGGTCGGTAACCGTGATCATAGAAGATGATGACGGGCGTGAAATGATTATGGCTTACCTAAATGAAGGTGACTTCTTTGGTGAGATGGGCATATTTGATGAAATAAGCCCTCGCTCTGCTTGGATTAAAGCCAAGGTAGAATGTGAAGTTGCGGAAATCAGTTACAGCAAGTTCCGTGAAATCAGTAATCAAGATCCTCGTATTTTGTACTTTATTGGTGAGCAGATGGCGACTCGTCTGCGTAAAACTACACGTAAGGTAGGTGACTTGGCGTTCTTAGATGTAACTGGCCGCGTAGCTCGTACACTACTGGACTTAAGCCAAGAGCCAGATGCAATGACGCATCCAGATGGCATGCAAATCAAAATTACGCGTCAAGAAATCGGCCGTATTGTTGGCTGCTCACGCGAGATGGTGGGTCGTGTTCTCAAAGCCTTAGAAGATCAGGGTCTTGTGGGCGTAAAAGGCAAAACAATGGTGGTTTTTGGGGCGCGCAAAGCAGCCACACTGCCAATAAGAAAAGGTTTAGAATAAACCATCACCGATGGCTGCTTAGGCAGCCTTGGTTTCCTCTTGTTATATCTTCCATATCTTTAATTTTCTGTACCTCGGCTTTGCCCAAGATGCATGTGTTGTCACGGTCGTGGGCTCACTTTCAGCAATTGAACAATACAAAATAAGCTGAGTAAAATGCATATCACGCTCTAATTTAATATCAGGGTAATTCTGCCTCGCTGTATCCATATACGCCAAAGTCACATGCGGCACAAAGCTCGCTAAACACAATTGTGCTTGCAGCATGGGCAGCTCACATAATTGCACCATGAAACATTCAAGGCTTGAGGTTAACGCCCCCTGCCAAGCCCAAGCTGTGGGTGCATCACGAGGAAAAGAACGGATATTATCGCCGCGCCAATGAATTGAGCAAAATGACTCCTTCTCTATTTTATTATCAAGCGCCAAAATCAGTTGCTGCTGTTGCTCATATGAGTATTCCCCTAGAAAACAAAGCGTCATGTGGCGATCTTGTGCTAAATGAGGGCGAGTAACCGTGTATTTATCACACATATCATCCAGTACTTGATCCCCTAAATCTGCGCTACTGACCCCCAGAAACAATCTCATAAAACCCACTCCTGTTATGAATACAGAATATAACGATACAACGTAAAAAATACCGGTTTATAGCCTTACAAACATACAGCAAGCCCCTGTTTAGTATCTATACTGAATTAAGAAGATGACAGCCTAGGCATACTATGGACAATTTTATTTTTGCTGATGAAAAACATGACGAAATAAAAATAAACCAGCAAGCACCTTGGAATATATTGCTCGTCGATGACGAACCCGGTGTCCATCAAGTCACATTGATGGTGCTTAGGGGCTTCGAATTCGATAACCGTCCGCTTAATTTAATCAGTGCTTATAGCGGCGAGCAAGGCCGAGAAATCATGGCAAGCCGCGATGACATTGCTTTGGCCATTGTCGATGTGGTCATGGAAAGCGACCATGCTGGCTTAGAACTTGTACGCTGTATTCGTGAAGATTTACAAAACAACTACACTCGCCTTGTTCTGCGCACAGGTCAGCCCGGTCAAGCGCCTGAAGAAGACGTCATTAGCAATTATGATATTGATGACTATAAAGACAAAACCGAACTCACCAGTAACAAATTACTCACCTTAATGTATGCCTCTTTGCGCTCATATCGTGATATCTGTGTGATTGATTCCCATCGACGCTCACTTGAGCAAGTGATTCTCGCCTCAACTGAAATTTTTGAAGCCAGTTCACTGAAAACCTTTGCATCAGCGGTGCTAAAACAAATTTGTAATTTATTAAATTTAGATGGCGCTATTTTTTATTGCACCAGCTTAAATGAAGACATAGATGAATCTGGCGATTACCGTGTATTAGCCGTTAGTGGCAAAATGGCAGAATACGAAACACACAGTAAGTCCGAGCTACCTGATGAAGTGCGTAAGGCATTTGCATATGCACTCAAGCAAAAACAATCTCATATTAATGGTGATATCTATACCGGTTATTTCTCCACTAGTTTGGGCAGCGAGAACTTACTGTATGTTTCAATGGAGCGTGAACTTGACGACATGGATAAGCAATTACTGGATATTTATGCCAGCAACGTGGCTGTTACATACGAAAACTTATTACTGCGCGATGAAATTTTAGAGACGCAAAGAGAACTTGCTTACATATTAGGTGAGGCGGTTGAGCAGCGTTCAAAAGAAACAGGCTCCCATGTCCGACGTGTCGCTCTTTATTCCCATTTCTTCGCCATCAAATATGGCCTTGATACCAAAGAGGCCGAGCTTATCAAATTGGCTAGTCCGCTGCATGATGTTGGCAAAATCGCCATTCCAGACAGCATATTGAAAAAGCCTGGTAAGTTAGATAAACAAGAATGGATCATTATGCAAACCCATGCACAAATGGGTGCCGATTTACTAAAGAGCAGCGATAACGCTGTGATTAAAATGGGCAGCATCATAGCCGGCCAACACCATGAACGTTGGGACGGCTCTGGCTACCCGAATAAATTAAAAGCTGAGGACATCCACATAGCAGGCCGAATCACAGCCTTGGCCGATGTCTTTGACGCTCTAGGCAGTAAACGATATTACAAAGAAGCATGGCCATTAGAAGAAATTTTAACCGAAATCAACAGTCAAAAAAGCAAACAATTCGACCCTAAATTAGTGGATATTCTGCATGAGAACATCGATGAAATCCTCAAAATTCGCAATTTATACCCAGATTAGCGCGAAATAAGCCCCATGACATTTGTAGCACACAGTGCAAGTCGTTAAACTTAAACGCTCTCAATTAGAAGCCCAATTATGTTTAAGTTCTTTTGGTTACCTTTTTTGCTTGTCGGTTGCGCCAGTGTCGGTATTTATCAATCTAAATTGCTGACAGAGTACGGTCAGCCCACCATGACAGAAAGACGCGTTAATGCCAGTTTGGATCAAGCGCAGCACTTCACCAATACCATTCAACCTATTATCGAAAACCGCTGCGTGGTATGTCATGGCTGTTATGATGCACCCTGCCAATTAAAAATGTCATCACCACAAGGGTTGATGCGCGGCGCAAGCAAGGAGCCTGTGTATAACGGCACTCGAATATTAGCCAGTGAACCAAGTCGCTTAGGCATTGATGCGACCAACTCAGACCAGTGGCGCGAGAAAGGCTTTTTTCCTGTCTTAAACGAACAAAATCAGTCTAACCATGTAAACCTTAAAAACAGTTTATTGTTTCAAGTCATTCAACAAAAGCAAAACCATCCGCTACCAAAAGATAAAATATTAGATGAGCAATTCACATTTGGGCTAGCTCGACCACAAGCTTGTCCAACCCCTAAAGAATACCAAACTTATTCCGAAAACAATCCACTTTGGGGCATGCCGTACGCACTGCCGGGTTTAAATCAAACAGAATTTGATGCCATTGAAAAATGGGTTGCCAAAGGGGCCATCATGAATCACCCTGCTCCTCTGCCAAAAGCCATTCAACAACAAGTTGAAGCATGGGAAGCATTTTTAAATACCTCCGATAACAAACAACAATTGGCGAGTCGCTATATTTATGAACATACATATCTAGCGAATTTATATTTTGACGATACCCCTTTATTCCAAGGCAAAAAACCAAAGAAATCGCCTAGCATTTATTTTAAATTCATTCGTTCATCAACCCCTCCTGGGCTGCCGATTATTCCACTGAAAACTCGACGCCCTTATGACAAGCCTGAAACCGATAACTTTTACTATCGACTCATGCGCAACGACGCAAGCGTTGTTGCAAAAGTACATATGCCTTATCGTTTAAACGAGCAGCGTATGCAATGGATGAAAGATTTATTCATCACACCCGAATACACTGTTAATACATTACCGACATACGATCCTGAAGTTGCATCAAACCCATTTATTGCGTTCAAAGATCTACCTGTTGGTAGCCGCTATCGCTTTATGTTGGAAGAAGCGCAATTTATTATTCAAGGGTTCATTAAAGGACCTGTTTGCCGCGGCCAAGTAGCACTTAATGTAATTGATGATCACTTTTGGGTCGCATTTGTTGACCCAGAATTACAGCAAAGCGATGCGCTCTCTGACTTTTTATATGAGCAAAGCAATAACTTAAGACTACCAGGTGAAGACGAAAGTAACTCGGGGATTGCCACAAACTGGCTTAAGTACTCGTCACTTCACACCGATTTTTTAAAGGCAAAAAATAAAGCCATTAAAGAAAAATTATTAACAAAAGCAAAACTGGACACCAACTTGGTTTGGCAAGGTAACGGTGAAAACCCTAACGCTGCCCTTACCATCTTTAGACACTTTGATTCATCCACGGTTGTCAAAGGTTGGGCTGGTCAGGCGCCTAAAACATCGTGGCTAATTAGTTATCCTCTGCTTGAACGCATTCATTATCTACTGGTGGCTGAATTTGATGTTTACGGCAACATAGGTCATCAGTTAATGACGCGCTTATATATGGACTTTTTACGCATGGAAGGGGAAGCAAATTTCTTAGCATTGTTGCCTGAAAAAGAGCGTCAACGTTTAACTGATTACTGGTATCGCGACACCAGCAAAGATGTCAAACAACACTTATACCAAGCGAATCAAGCCACATTATCTGAACCTGATATTTCATACAAAACGCAACAACCTAAAATCGAGCTGTATTCCATGCTCAAACAACATTTAGGTGACGCGATGCAAACTAAATATTTATTTAATAAACAAACGTATTCTGACTTAAATAAGATCAACAGTATTATGGGGAAACCGGCTCATTTAATGCCAGAAGTCAGCTTACTATATGATGAAAATCACGATCAGGTGTTTACGTTAATTCGAAATAGTGGCCACAGCAATTTAACCGGGTTGTTATATGAGGAAGAAAACCGAATTCCCGCTGAAGATTATCTGACACTCGTACCGGGCATTATTACTGCTTACCCTTCAGCGTATTATCAAATTCGCACAGGGCAAAGTGCAAAAGCGTTTGCCCAAGCCATCAATAATCTCACATCAGAAAAAGACTATGCCCGCTTGTTGGATGATTATGGTGTGCGCAGAACAGCCCCCGACTTTTGGGCTTTCAGCGATAAGATACATCAGTGGTATAAACAAGATGACCCTCTCAATGCCGGCCTACTGGATTACAACCGCTTAGAAAACCGCTAACGGTATTTACATAACCAACAGGCAAAATAAAAGCCATGACGTTGCAGTCATGGCTTTTTTCAATCAGCTTAATTTAAATACACTTCAATTTAAATGCGCATAAATTTAGGTAGTGACGTCCAATAGATTTACTTTGGAATTAATCCTATCGTCTATTTGACTCGCTTCTACCAACTGAGTTTGAATACGAGCCATACGCTCGTTTAAGTCTTGTAAATCAGCAATCACTGTATCCGATGCTTCTTGTGCTTGCTCTTCTTGCTGCGCCTTTTGTTCGGCCTCGAGGCGCTCTTCTTCTCTTAATGTATCTGTCTCAGTCTGCTCTTCATTTACATCATCACTGGTTAGTGCCTCTTGCTGCTGTTGCTGTATATCAGCCCTTGCTTCCAATCCAATTTGAATTGCCTGTGCTGCCACTCGACGATCTTGGCTAGATGGCTCAGCAGGAGCCAATGCCGCTCTGCGGATCGTTTCTGCCTTATCGAGTGTGGCCTGAGGATCGTTGGCAATCTTGCCAGTATCGATGGGGACTTCTCCTCCAATCGCATAATTTTTTCCATCAGGTCCACGTTCATAGGTCAAACTCATTGAACCGGCGTACTGGCCCCCCACTGCTTGGTGAGCCTGTTCGTGGGCTTTCACTTCTCGATCACGGTCCGCAAGTTGTTGGACTTGTCGTTGCTCGACTTCTAGCTGGCGTTGCTCTTGTGCGTCTTGTTGACGACGAGACTCCGCCTTTTCTTCCTCTTGGGTGCGATCGTTTGCGTCACTGCCTCTTTGGCTTTGTTGCTGTTCATCGGCGCGCTGCTGCGCGTCCTCTATGCGAGCTTGTTGACGTTCGTCATCGGCACGACGTTCAAGCTGCCTTTGATCTTGTTGATTTTCTTGCTGTTGACGAGATCGAGCTTGGCGTTCTTGAATGCCTTGATCTGCTCCTTCTTGACGAGACTTAGGGGATTCGTTCGCTTCTGTTACGGGCGTGAAACTGGTGGTACTTTGGTTATCCGATTCAACAGGCACCGCCACTCCAACACGGGCATCACTGCCTTGTGCGCCAGAGTTACTGGGTGTGACTGTAAAACCTGTCCCAAATTGCACGTTCACGATCATTCCTCATATGTTTTGCATCAGACCTTTATGTCGACCAAACTCCCTAGAGTTTGGTCAGCCGCTTGAACTACTTTGGCTGATGCTTCTACCTGGCGCTGACTTTCTTTCTCTTCAATCAATGCCTTTGCTACATCTTGATTCGGTGACACTGGGCGAGTCGTGCTAGCAGAAGCCACTTGCTGCGCCGCTTGCGTTAATTGCTGCTCACCTTTCTGAATACCTGCAAGGCCAGCACTTAATGCGTTGCCTGATCCACCCACTTGCATATGACTCTCCTAAAAACACTTCTGTCTGATCATAATTTAAACAGAGGAAGTGCTGAGCCACAATACAATGAGGTATTACTTTAATATGGATTTTGACTATTAATTATACAATTAATAACCAAACGTACGAAACCCCGTAGGAAGCAGAAAAGCACCCTGCTGTTAGAAGGATTGGTTCTAAGAAGGCACACAAAACAAAAATGACAACACCCCCTAATATTGAAAGTTCCCATGTCATCACGAGGTGCGACAATATGTCGCATCGGATTTTAGTGAACGAAACGCTAGAATTGCAGCTATTCAAAATAGCTCGAATTAAGGAAAGCCATGAAACGTCTACTCGCCTGTCTATTATTGCCATTATTCATCACCGCCTGTGGCTCAGACAGCAGCTCCACACCCGATCCTGAATTTCCAAAAACACTTAATTTAGGTGATGACTATATTGCGACATTGAGCATGAGCGATGTGAAAAATGGTATTGCAGATTTAACCGTCAACATTAAATCAACCGACGGCCGTTCATTAAAAGGTAAAGATATTAGCCTTAGCCCATTAATGGTAATGAATAGTGGCATGAAACACGGCACGCCCTTCGAGAATGGCACAGGTTTACTGGATGCAAACGGCTCATTCACCAGCACCGCCTATTTTTTAATGCCCTCCAATATGGCAAATGGCGACCCAATGGGTAATTGGTCAATTAATGTTTCATTTAACGAAAAAACTGAAAGCATTCCTATCACAGTTGAAATGATGGCTTCAGATGTTAAGACGCTTAAAGGTGGTGACAATGACCAAATCATGAATATGGACGATGCTAGTGGCACCTTAGATCGCACTTATTACTTCTATAACCGTGGTCGTCATGTAAATGCGGGAATGAATATGTTTGAAGTCTACATCAGCGCACGTGAAACCATGATGGATTACCAAGCCGTTGCCGAAGACAATGTCCTAAATGCCGATTCAATGATGCACAAACTCATTATTAATAGTGTTGTCGCTGAAATGTGCATCAAAGATTGTGATAACGACACCAAGCTGGATAACTGCAATGCCTAAACCTAATTATCCGGGTATTTATCAAGGAATGGACTTAGGGCTCACTGACGATGAAAAAGATGTTGTTATGGTTCGATTAACGGTAAACGATGAAATAAAAGACAACGGCGCAGCGCAAGATGCAAAAACAAGCGTTATGTTCTCATTTAATGACTCTGCATCAAGTACCACTGCACACGATCATATGTAATTAAGTATTAAACAAATTTTATGAATCCTACTCAGCAAGTGGATATGCCAACCCCTGAAGTATCAGCTAATCACTGGTATGGGGTTGGACTTTTTTTCGCACTCTTCATATTTTTAACCAGCTCATCATCAATCACCTACGCCGCCTCTTGTTGTGGTGGTGGCGCGAGCTCTGGGATTATTTTACCTAAGTTTAACAATCAAATGTGGGACGTCAGTGTTTCTCACGAACGTTATGATGGCGCTTGGACGAAAGAAGGCGTTTACCAAGACGACCCTGCCGATAGTGACTTATTACAACGCCGCTTAGATTTTTCTTACGCTTATCGGTTAGCCGATCAATGGCAAATCAATGTTGGGTTACCGCTAGTGGATAATCAAAACAAATACAGCGGTGACAATAGCTCAGTGCAAGGCCTTGGGGATATGCAACTGAGTATCTGGTATGAAGCATTTAATAAAGTAACGTGTGTGTATAAAATTAACGGTTGGGAAAGTTTAAAACCCAGCATTTATTTTGGCACAAGTTTAACCATTCCCACAGGTATTAGCCCATACAGTGACCGAGTTGATAGCAGCTCAGATATTACAGGACTCGGTTTTTACAGGCTTGATGCAAACATGATTATCGAAAAAACCGTCTACCCCTATAGCATAAGCTGGCAAGGTAAATACGGTTATACTTTCGAGCGCCCTGTAAACCAAGAATATGAGAAACCTGTTAAGCCCTACAATAAAAAATTAGGTGATCGCACCGCCAGTATTTTTAGTGCGGCTTATACCTGGTTTTTACCAAACTTATCAATGCTCAGTTTAACGGCAAGCCATAGCACACTAAAAGAACAGTCCGCACAATATGATGGCATCACCGACACCAGCAGTGGTTTAGAAAAGACAACGCTGGGATTATCGTTAGCGTATTCGAGTGCGGTGCGTGATTGGATTTTTAAACTGGGTGTGAACCAAGCACAAGACGGTGAAAATATTCCAAAAACCCAAATCATCAATATGGGTATCAGCCATGTTTACTAATTTGCAACGACTCCTTTTCCCTTTTTTGTTTTTTCATTGTTGTAGGCTGCCAAGAAGACTTAATGCCCAGTAACGACCCCATTGAATCAACACAAGCAACGCGGGTAGGTGAAGTGGTTAATGATATAAACTTTACTCTAAGCGATGGCACAAGCAGCATGTTAAGCGAGCAACTAACCACACATGACGCCGTTGTACTGTACTTTACAATGTGGTGCCCAGTTTGCGATGGCCACATGAGCCATATTCGCACGCAAATAAAACCGCGGTATAACAATGTACAATTTATTTTTGTTGATTATATTTCTGGGCAGGTATCCAACACCTTAGGGTCACAAGAGTCGTTTGGCTATACAGACTTCTCTGTAATTGCAGACACAGACGATGCACTTGAACATTATTTTAATGGTACGATGGCCACTACTATCATTATCGACAAGAATTTCATTGTGAAACTTAACGGGCTTTTTAAAACAGGCAATGAAGTTTCAGAAGTATTAAATCAATTATAAAACAACCAGTAACTTAAGTATTTAATGGTTAATAATGTTAACTTTTATTAAGGTGCGACAATATGTCGCATCGGCTTTAACCTAAAATCTACTTAAAATATGGGCATCACTAAAAGGAACGCCCATGAAACCCGCCCTGCTGTTAACCGTCTTATCGTCACTCAGTACATTGAGTATTGCGAATACGCAACTTGAAAAAGTGGTTGTCACGTCCACTCAAGAAGCAACCAGTATTCATAATTTGGCAGAATCAGTTGGCGTGTTATCAAAAGAAGACATCCTTAATATCAGCCCGTCCCACCCAAGTGAGGTGCTTAACCGTACCCCTGGTGTCTACATTAATAATCTAGGCGGCGAAGGTCATATGACTGCGATTCGCCAACCCATTACCACCAGTGCTGTTTATTTATTTTTAGAAGATGGCATTCCCACTCGCCCCACTGGTTTCTTTAATCACAACGGTTTGTATGAAGTAAATATTCCACAAAGTGAACGCTTAGAAGTCACCAAAGGACCCGGTTCTGCACTATATGGCAGTGATGCCATTGGTGGGGTCATCAATAGCATCAGTGCAAAAGTACCTGATCAAAAACAAAGTAAATTAGATACAGAGTTTGGTGAAAACGGCTGGCAGCGATTATTATTCAGCGCGGGCTCTCCCATTAATGCATATAGCGGCGCGGCGATCAGTGCCAATGTGACAGAGAACGAGGGCTTTCGTGACAACGGCGATTATTCACGAGGCAGTTTAAACGGCCGGTTTAATTACACGCTATCATCAAATATTAATGTCAGTAATAGCCTATCTTTTTCTCAAGTCGACCAAAGCGGCGTGTCCAGCCTTGAAAGAAATGACTATAAAAATAATGTGAAAAAGAATTTTTTTAGAGGCGATGTAGGCGCAAGGGACGTACAAGCGTTACGCTTTTCAAGTGTTGTTAATTACATACCCTCTCAAGAATCACTGTTAACAGTGACGCCATTCTATCGAAATAATGACTCAAGCATGATGCCAAGTTGGATGGTGAGCTATGACCCTAACTTTCGTGAAACCCAGTTTGAATCTTTCGGATTATTAACAAAATGGCGTCAACGCTTAGGAGACAATAGTTTAATTATCACAGGCATTGATATTGACCACACACCCTCAAGCTATAAAGAATACGACATTAGCGTCGAAAAAATAGAAATAAATGGTCAGGATTATTACACTGGATTTGAAAAAAATGGAGTGATTCACTACGACTATGATGCAAATCAAACCAGTATTAGCCCGTATATTCACATCGAACATAAACCGATAAGCAATATAATATTAAGCGCAGGTTTACGTTATGACATGTTTAATGTTGATTATGATAATAATTTAGCCGAACAAGCAATAGACTCACATAATCGCCCAGAATCACAAAAAATTGACTACTCCCATTTAAGCCCTAAAGCGGGTATTGTTTATCACATCAATAACCTTCATCAAGTTTATGTAAATTATCGACATGCTTTCCGTGCGCCATCTGTTGGTACTTTATTTCGTTCTGGTTCCAGTACCAATACCACCGATTTAGAACCTGTTAAAACAGACAGTATCGAAGTCGGCTATCGTGGTTATGCCCTCGACAATATCAGCTATGAACTGGCTGTATATTATATGAAAAAGACGGATGATATCGTCGGTGTCATCAACAGCGAAAATGATCGTATTTCACTCAACGCAGGCGAAAGCACTCACAAAGGTATTGAATTAGGATTACAGGCTGGCATATATCAAGACATTCTATTATCAACATCGTTTAGTTATTCCGAACAAACCTATGGCCAGTTCGAATATCTTTATAACTGCTTTAAATGTTCACCACCTGTGTTTAATCAAGTCCTTAACTTTAATGGTAACGAGGTTGGCAAAGCCCCTAAAACATTAGGTAATATCGCGGTTCGGTACGAACCAATGCGCATAAATGGTTTTATGGTTGAATTAGAGTTAGAGCATGTGGGTAAATATTATACCGATGAAACCAATACCAATGAATACAATGGTCATGACCTTTTAAACTTACGCAGCCGCTATCAAATAAATTCTCAGTTTGAAATATACGGTCGTTTACAAAATTTAACAGATAAACGTTATAGTACCTATACATCGAATCAAGTGGGTTCAACCGATATTGATTATCGCCCTGGTTTACCGTTAACTCTTTATGCGGGTCTTAGGCTTAATTTCTAATAAACCATTTCGCACTGATGTTTCAGTGTGAAATATTAATGATATGACTTGGTGCAAATACATTTAAAATGAATATTAAATCAATTAAAAAGTGGCACTTACTGATACTCTGGCCTGCACTCATTGCCTGTATTATCTATGTCGTTTCGGCTTTCACACACCCGTTAATGGCATGGACGGGGCCTCAGGCTAAAGTCATGTTCCCACCATCGTTAACATTAGAGGGAGCACAGTTTAAAAATATTTCAAAAACCTTAGCCACAAATAATTTACAAAAAGCAAAAATAGCCAAACTAGTGCCGTATAAAAACGAGGTTTTACTGCAAGTTACCGAAACCGAAACTTCACCGCGCCGTTATTTTTCACTGATCTCAAATAAAGAACGACTGCAACATGATGAAAAACAAGCCATTTGGCTGGCTTCTCACTATTTAAAACAAACTCATTCAATTAAAAATATCGAATTGAAAACGCAATTCGACCACAGCTACCCTTCTGTTAATCGACTTTTACCCGTTTATAAAATCAATTTTAATACTCAAGATAATTTAAGCGTTTACATCCATACCGATACTCAAGCATTGGCAGGTATAGAAAATGACTGGAAACGAAATTTACGTTTTGTATTTCAAACGTTTCACACGTTTAATTGGTTAGATGATTACGAACCGCTGCGCCTTCTAGTGATCAGCGTATTGTTAAGTGCATTATTGATAATGGGAATCTCTGGCTTATTATTTTTAATAAAACTTAAACGTAAAAATACAATCATTAATACACAACGTCGCTGGCATCGTCGTTTAAGCTGGTTAGTGGTTTTACCCTTGATATTATTTAGCGTGAGTGGCTTCTACCACTTATGGCAATCAAGCTTAGTAACACCACCAAGCGGCCTTCAGCTCACACAATCATTAGACTTAACCCAATGGCCCAGTGCCGACAAGATAAGCGCGCCTAAAAATGTAAAGATCAACCAAGTGAGTTTGATTCAAAGCACAATAGATAACAGTCATACCATTAAGAATCTATATCGTTTAAGTGTATCGCCGATACAATCTAATCAAGCTGATAATATCAATACTCGTGAGAAGCGCTTTAGCGGGAAAAGTAAAGAAAAGTTTGCACAGTATATCGATGCCAATAGCGGCGAGATAATAGGCGACATAGATAAAGCTCTCATAACTGAGCAAGCAAAAGACTTATTAAGTGAAGCCGATTCTGCCATATTACCAATGACGTTAATCACCCACTTTGGTTTTGGTTATGATTTTAGAAATAAACGTTTACCGGTTTGGCGTGTAGAGGGCTCAAACGGAGATCATCTATTCATTGATCCCATTACTCATATCTTAGTCGATAGAAATAATTCTATAAGCCGTATTGAAGGTTATAGTTTTTCGTTTTTACATAAATGGAGTATGCTCACACCGATTACAGGCCGATTTAACCGTGATATGTTAATACTATTAACACTTGGATTTATTTTTATATTAGCGGGATTGGGTTTAGTTATGCGCTTATCTAACGCAAAGGCTTCAAAAAATAAGTCTCGCCAGAAACATGCCTCTCAGCATAATAACGATCAAAACAAAGCAGCTTAATACAATAACAATCACTAGATATACCTAGTGATTTTTATTTTAAATCGTTCTATCTAAAGGTTAAAAATACAGCGTTGTAAGGGTATTTTAAACTTAATATAAAATTAAGCCGCTAATAATATAATGCCTTGCCGTTTCAAGTTATATCCCATAGATAGCTTTATTCATGAGCGATACAAAGAATAGTATCGCTTTTATCAAGCACACTAGTTACTCAGGTAACGTTAAGTAGTCCGCTACTTTACTCACCTCTACGTTGTCCATAAATGGGACTTCGCCTAAGCACGGTACTTTTAGCATGGCCTTTAACGTTTCGATATTTTCATCATAGGCCGTCATATTGGCATCAACCCGATTGGCAATCCAACCAGCCACTTCTAGCCCATCACGCCTAATAGCTTCGTATGTTAACAGCGCATGATTAATGCAACCTAACTTCATGCCGACGACTAAAATAACAGGCGTTTGTAATTCTTTCGCCACATCAGAGAAGGTTTCATTTAGGTTCAACGGCACACGCCAACCACCTGCTCCTTCAATGCAAATAAAGTCGGCTTTATTAATCATTAAAACGCCGCGTAATAATCCGACAATACGCTGAGTACTCAATGGCTTTTGAATACGCTGTGCCGCAATATGAGGCGCAATAGGCTCTAGTAATGCAATAGGATTAATCTGCATATACGGCAGTTTTTCTGTGCTGTATTCAATGTGCGTTAAGGCATCATTATTTTGTAAGCCTTCGCCATGGTCTTCACAGCCGGCGGCCACCGGTTTTAAACCCAATGTTTTTAAACCTTGTTCACGGGCTTTATAAAGTAACGCTGCGGTGCAAATGGTTTTACCGGCGTCGGTATCGGTTCCGGTAATAAAGTAACGCTGTTTACTCATGAATAATTCGACTCATTAAAAAGGTTTGGTCAGGCAGCCGCTCAGTACACGATAACTGGCAGGCAACCCTGCATCTTGTCTATGGGTTTCCATAGCCTGCATAAATTGCTTAACCGCTCGCGGTGACGTTAAGCCTTTGGCGCGACCATCTGTAATATTGTGTGCACCAATGCGCTTAAGGGAATCCGTTAAGCCGCGAATATCACTATGAAAATCATATAACGTGGCGATATTTAATTGTTCAATCTCAAATGCACTTGTTTCAATCATGCGTTGTAAATCGGATTCATGATCAAACTGATTTACATGTTGGTGTGCATCTACTTGTGACCAAGCCTGCTTTAGTTCACTTAATGTGCCTTCGGCCAACGTACTCAACACAAGATGCCCACCTGGCATTAAACAGTCATACGCCTGCGTGAGCACTTGTGAAAAATCGTCACACCATTGCACTGCAAGGTTAGAAAAAATTAAATCAAATTGATGTTTTTCAAATGGTAAGTTTTCAGCATCGGCTACGGTATAGTCAAATTGAGGATGATTTTTTTTTGCCCAAGCCAACATCCCCGGTGCAATGTCAGCACCCATAACATGGGCACTTTGATAATGCTGTTTTAACATTGGCAAACAATAACCGGTGCCACAGCCTAAATCCAAAATGGCATGTTTTTTTTGTTGTGGGCAAAGTTCAATTAAGGTGTTGGCTAAATTATGTTGAAAGTGCGCAAATGCATCGTAATCATGTGCGGCATCGCTAAAACTTTTTGCCACCGCTTGCTTGGCAATGACATCATGCATTCGGTAAACCCTGCATAAACGTCAAAATACCATTGGCCACTAACTGTGGCTGCGTCACTAAACAAGCATGACTTGCATTGGGCACAAAGCTAGTCAAATGCTTGTCGTTTAATTTATTAAGCGTCTGGCTGGCTTTATGTGGCACGATGGCATCATCGGTTGCCAGCATATGCAAACATGGCTGTACAATATTGGCCAGCGCTACCTGGTTATCAATTAATGATAGTAACTCCAATGACGCTTTTAATACGCCCGCTTGCGGCGCGGGTACTTGCGTATTTTGTTGTAACCATTTTAGAGATTGCAACATATCGTGTTTTTCACCCACGACGGTTAATGCAGCAAACCGTCTTAAGGTCACACGTACATCGTCAATGCTTTCCATAAAGCCATTAAATAACGGCGACGGCACACCTTGCTTGAATTTTTTATCGGCTAAGAATTTTGCATTGCTGCAAATGGTCATCACTTTTTCAATTCTGTTTGGTGAATCCAAAGCCGCTTGTACCGTTAACATGCCACCTAATGACCAACCTAGCCAACTGCTGTGCTCTGGTGCTACGGCTAACAACTCGGCGATTAGCTTATCAAGTACGTAATCCCCTGCTTGGTAGTCGCTATCACCAAAACCAGGAAGGTCCACTGCAACAAACTGAAAGTGATCACTGAATAAATCCGCCAGCGGCTTAAATACTTGCGCGTTACTGGCCCAACCATGAATACAAAAAATAACGGGTAACGTTTTATCACCCCATTGGTGTACTACTAATGCCATGTTAATTGGCCTCCATGGTGGATGATAGCGCAGACAGCGCGTCTAATAATGTTTCAACGTGTTCAATACTGTGTGACGCCGACAATGTAATACGCAATCGTGCTGTGCCGGGCGGTACGGTTGGTGGGCGAATGGCCGTGACCATAATGCCTTGCTGTCGTAACTGCTCACTAAGATATAACGCCCGTTGTGCATCGCCGATCAATATTGGTTGAATGGCGGTATCCGATGGCATGACGTTCAAGCCTAATTGTTGCGCACCTAATTTAAATTGTTGAATTAAATTATGTAAATGCTCACGTCGCTGCGGTTCATTTTTTACGATGTTTATACTGGCTAAGGTTGCAGCGGCAATGGCCGCTGGCATGGCGGTGGTATAAATATAAGGGCGCGAAAAGTTGGTCAAATATTCCGTTAGCTCTTTGCTACCCGCTACAAACGCACCGGCTGTGCCCATGCCTTTGCCCAGCGTGCCCATGAGTATTTGCACATTGTTTTGATCTTGTTGTTGCGCCTCACAAATACCGGCTCCGGTTTTACCTAACACTCCTAAACCGTGAGCATCGTCAACCATGATCCAAGCATCATGCTGTTTTGCGGTGGTTGATAACGCCTGTAAATTCGCGTCGTCACCGTCCATTGAAAATACACCATCGGTCACGATGAGTTTGCGTCGAGCCTCGCTGCGCGCTAGGCGAGCGGTTAAATTTGCAACATCATTATGCAAATAACGCTGAAAACGCGCACCACTTAATAAACCGGCATCTAATAACGAGGCATGATTCCACTTGTCTTCGAACACGCCATCTTGTTTATCAAGTAACGCCGTTATGACGCCAAGGTTCGCCATGTAACCCGTGCTAAATAACAAGGCTGACTCACGGCCAGTAAATTCGGCTAAGGCTTCTTCTAATTGTTGATGATAATAACTGTGGCCATTCACTAAATGGGCGGCACCACTGCCTACACCAAATTCATTCGCCGCCTGTTTAAACGCAGCAACTAATGCAGGATGATTGGCTAAGCCAAGGTAATCGTTTGAACAAAACGTTAAATATTCGGCACCGTCTATTTGCATCAGCGGCCCTTGTGGGCTTTGTGCTAAACGGGTGGCGCGATACAAGTTTTGTTCGCGACGCAGGTTTAAATCTTGGGATAAATCAAAAGGCATAATGCAGATTGAATGAACATAGCATAAACGTCAGATCAGACTAACGTTTATGTGAGTGTTCATACACCTTATACAGTGGCGTCGTAAAAAGGTTTGGCCGTATCGTTTTTCTCAATCTGTTTGCTCAGCACATCCGCTTGAGCAGAATCGTCATGATCAACAATGGCTTGCTCGGGACGTAAGCCTAAACGTTTAAATAATTGCATATCTTCATGGGCTTCAGGATTGGGTGTTGTTAATAGACACTCGCCATAAAAGATAGAGTTAGCACCCGCCATAAAACACATGTGCCTGCATTTCATCACTCATGTCTTCACGCCCGGCGCTTAAGCGCACATGGGATTTTGGCATCAAGATACGCGCAATGGCGATGCAGCGTACAAATTCAAATGGATCAAGGTTATCCACATCTTCAAGTGGTGTGCCTTTGACTTTAACCAACATATTGATCGGCACACTTTCTGGTTGAACGGGTAGGTTCGCTAGTTGTGTTAACAAACCAATGCGGTCATTTTGATTTTCGCCCATACCAATGATACCGCCTGAGCAAATTTTCATGCCGCTGTCACGTACATGTTGCAAGGTATCTAAACGGTCGCCGTAGGTGCGAGTAGTGATAATTTTATCGTAGAATTCTGGGCTGGTATCAAGATTATGGTTGTAATAATCCAAACCTGCGCCTGCCAGCTCATCCGCTTGATCTTCATCTAACATGCCCAGTGTCATGCAGGTTTCTAGTCCCATGGCTTTTACGCCTTTGACCATTTCAAGCACATACGGCATGTCGCGCTTGTTTGGGTTTTTCCACGCGGCGCCCATACAAAAACGGCTAGAGCCTTTTGCTTTGGCTTCGGCGGCTTTATTCAGTACGGCTTCGACTTCCATTAGGCGCTGCTTTTCTAGGCCGGTGTTGTAATGGGCTGACTGCGGGCAATACTTGCAATCTTCTGGGCAAGAGCCCGTTTTAATCGAAAGCAAGGTGCTCACTTGTACTTCATTTGGGTTGAAGTGCTGGCGATGAACCACTTGAGCTTGGAACAACAAATCGTTAAACGGCAGATCAAACAGGGCCTGTACTTCTGCGCGGCTCCAGTCGTGACGAATGTCTTGTGTTTGTGTTGCGCTCATAATGCTTCCTTACCAGATCTTATAGGTGGTGCTGGTTTTATATATCCTCAAATGGCAGGCTAATGGCTAACCAAGTGGGATGAAATCGTGACACGTATATTAGCCGCTTATTTTGAGCAGTCAACCTCCGCAATCAAGGCGGTTTACAATAGTATATTTATTAAGCAGTGCATATTCTGCCTGACACCCAGCCCCTGTAACCTGTGCCCGCAGTGCCAAATGACACTTCCCCGCCTTGGCCAACACTGCCCGCAATGTGCGGAACCCAACCATCACGGCCACATCTGCGGCGAGTGCTTAAAGCAGCCTCCCGCCTTTGACAGAGTTATTTGCCCTTTTATGTTTCAAGGGGCAGTGGCGGGTTTGATTCAAGCATTCAAACACCGCAGTAAAGTATTAGGCCTTGAATGCTTAGAATACGAACTAAGTGAGCACTTACAACACCATGAGTTCGATGTCATTTTGGCCGTGCCTTATCACTGGCGAAAGCTATTATGGCGCGGTCATCACCCCACAGAGCACCTGGGCAGAACATTAAGTCACGCACTCAATACACCCCTATGGCGAGGTCTGTTGCGAACCAAAGCGACACACAGCCAACAAGGGCTAGATAAAAGCGCACGGCAATACAATATGCGCAAAGCATTTATGTGCAGCCCATGGCTGATTAAGCAGATAAAAGGTAAAAACCTATTACTGGTAGATGACGTGCTCACCACTGGGGCTACCTGCCATAGCACCGCATTAGCACTCAAAAAGCACGGCGCAAAGAGTGTCACGATTGCCTGTTTAGCGCGCACACCGCTGGCGCGTTAATAACTTTTCTCGCCAGTCTTTGCATAAGCCAGTAAACTGCCGCTCTTACTTTGATGGCCATTGAGTTTTTATGTCACAGCTTTTGCCCCACCCCTACGAAAAGCTCACTCCCGATACCGTGCTGAATGCCATCGATGCCATTGTGGCACCATTAGGTTGGCTCACCAGTGGCCATCAATTAGCCCTTAACAGCTATGAAAACCGTGTTTATCAAATTGGCATAGAGGAACAAAAAGACATCGTCGCTAAGTTTTATCGCCCTGAGCGCTGGAGTCGAGCCACCATTTTGCAAGAGCACGAGTTCAGTTTGTTTGCACAAGAAGATGAGCTGCCTGTTATTGCGCCGATGGTCATTGAAGGCGAAAGCCTGTTTGAATACCAAGGTTTCTTCATTGCGCTGTTTCCTAAGCAAGGGGGCCACAGCGGCCACATTGAAAACTTAGACGATTTCGAACAAATGGGCCGTCTAGTAGCCCGCTTACATCAAACAGCCAATGCCGTTGAATGTGATCAACGTGGTGACATGACCCCACAAAAATTTGCCCGCAATAGCCGCCAATTTATTCTCGACAATCAGTTTATTGATGAAAGCTTACTGCCCGCTTATGAAAGCTTAAGCTTAGATATTTGCAATCTATTAGATGAGCTCTGGCATTCACCCAAGATGCAATTGGTGCACGGAGACTTACACGCCAGTAATTTAATTTGGCAACATGAACAACCTTATATGCTTGATTTGGATGATTGTATTCGTGCACCGCGAATCCAAGACATTTGGATGCTTTTGAATGGTGATCGCGACCAAATGCAAGCACAACTTGCCGCCATGGCACGCGGCTATGAAATGTTTTTACCATTCCCCGCGGATCAAATTCCGTTAATCGAAGTGTTGCGCACCATGCGTTTAATGCATTACAGCGCTTGGCTTGCCAAACGCTGGGATGACCCAGCGTTTAAAATGGCGTTCCCTTGGTTTAATACTCCACGGTACTGGTCAGATGAAATTCTCACTCTGCGCGAGCAGTTTGCAGCCTTGCAAGAGCCTGCATTACAACTTTTTCCTTAAATAACAAACACGATATTTTAAAACACACTTGATGACTTTATTCCAAATGAATTTTTTAAAACTTAGCTTAGTACTATCAGCCTTACTTTTTACACATAACACCTATTCACTCTGTACGTCTGATAACGAAAAAGCGCCAGAATTCAATACATTTTATATCGGCTTAGGTTTTGGAGAGCATCATGCTTACTCTGAAGATTCATATTATCTTGATGATGAAGAACTAAAATCAGACGGAATGCACTTAACTTTAGGTTGCTTAGAACATCTAAAAGATAATGTTAATCTATTTTTAGAGGCTAGTATAATTGATGTCGATAGGAGGTATATTGGTTACAACAAAGAATCTAGAAGCTTATGGGTCACAAGTGGATTAAAAGTAGACTTAAAAAATAAGATTATAAATTTTTCATTTATACCACAAGCAGGTCTTACAAGTAGCTCTCAACTAATATTGGGCGGTGGTTTACTGTTTCCTATTACCAAAGAGTTATCCCTAAGAGCTGACGTTAAACTTGTGGGCGTTTTAAATACTGCGTCTCAATTTACTTTAATCTATAGCCTTTAAGTACATTAGAACTTTTAATTTAACTCGTTAAATTTTAAAAATCGCGCCTTGGTCTTCAATTTTCTTAGGGGCTGGGCAAAACCAACCTAACTGCCTCTTTGCAGCGTACCCTAGAGCAGGTAAACTACCGCTCTTGTTTAGGTATCAAATACAATAAGGATGTACATGAAATTATTTTTATCAGTATTAACCATCATCAGCCTATGCTTAGGCCAATGCGCACTCGCGCAAGAAGCATCAGAGCAAACCAATATCGACATGAAAAAAATATATTTGGGTGCAGGTATTAGTCATAACCGCATTGACACTTCCTCAATGGGCGGAACAGATGGCAAAGCCAGTGGCTTCCAAGTTTTTGCAGGTTACGATTACGGCCAACGCAGTGGCATTGATATCGCAGCCGAAGCGGGTTTCATTCAAAGCGGTGAGTTCTACGATAACTCTGATGAAGACGCCGATGGTGTATGGGCCGCTGCCGTTGTCTCTAAAGACCTGCCTGAAATTAATGAGAAGCTCGCCGCTATTGTACGCTTAGGTTATGGCCTAGGTGGCGACGATGGTATTTTAATGGGCTTTGGCGCCCAATACCGTGTCAATAGGCAGGCTCTGCTTCGTCTTGAGTATGTAAACAAAGACTTGTCTCAGTCTTATCAGCTAAACGCAGTCTTTAAGTTTTAATCTTTATTGACCGACTACTAACCAGCTACTATAAAAAGGGCTTCTAGTTGAAGCCCTTGCTTTACTTCTTCTAGCTCGCTTTTTCTTGCTTCAAGCCCATAACATGGCCCTTGCCTGACTTAATGACACCTTTACTGGCTGAAACAAGCCATTTTCACTACAATAGCCTAATCAAATTTAAAGTGACGCCCAATGAGCCTAACCCTGCCAAGTCAGCTACTGCTGCAACAAGATTTACCAAAAAACGCACTGCTGATTAATCCACCTCGTGATGATTTAGCCCAAGAGCTAGATGAATCAACTTGGCATGTGGCCAGCTTCAGTTACGCCGTACAGCAGCAATATCAAAGCGCTGGCTATACCAGTACCGATGTTTGTGCACCTCTCACTCAAGAATATTCAAACGTTGTCATTTACTTACCCAAAGCAAAAGCACGTCTGCAATATGTTTTAGATTACGCCATGAGCGCACTGACAGCTGAAGGTGAAATCTGGTTTGTGGGTGAAAACAAAGGCGGTATTAAGAGCCTAGGTAAAAACCTCAAAGACGATTTTAATAGCATTGATAAAATGGCCATCGGTAAACACAGTGCCATTGTGTGCGCACAAGGCCCACAGCGTAAAACAACATTCAAGCTAGATGATTATTTTATCAGCCATGAAAATGAACATGGCTTATCATTGCAATCATTACCTGGTGTATTCAGCCAAGAGAAATTAGATAAAGGCACGCAAGTATTATTAAAATACTTACCACGTAAAATAAAAGGCCGAATTTTAGATTTTGGTTGTGGTACCGGCACCATCGCTAGCTACATTAGCCAGAGCCGTGAATACGAAGAACTCGAAATGATTGACGATGATTTTTTAGCTGTCAAAAGTGCACAAGCTAATATTGAAGCCAATAAAATTGAGTTTACCGAAGCCTTTGCCAGCGATGGCTTTAGCCAAATTGAAGGTCGCTACAACTGGATCGTGAGTAACCCGCCATTTCATCAAGGCATTAAAACCGACTACAACGTCACTGAGAACTTTTTAGCCTATGCAAAAGAGCATTTAAAATTAAGCGGCAAACTGCTTATAGTGGCTAATGAGTTTTTAAATTACGAAGTGATTTTGCGTGAAAATTTTAAAGGTGTAACCACAGTCGCAAAAGAGAATGGTTTTAAGGTAATTCAATGTGAAGGAATTATGCGGAGCAAAACTTAAAACTTCTAATAGGCCTTCAACTTCCTCTTAGAAAAATTAAAACGGACAGTACTTGTAACTAATCGTGTATAAGTAATGTCCGTTTTTTATGCTTATACTTTACGTCGACCTGTAATTAGCAATAGCATCATCGCAAGCAAATAATAAAGTGATATAGCACCGCTTAGCTCTGCACGTTCTCTTGGCTCTTTAGAATCATCTGGGGTTTCTTCGCGTTCTTCTAGTTTTTCTTTCGCTTTTTTTAACTCAGCTTCTTTCAATTCAGCTTCTTTTTTTTCTTCTTCTTTCTTTTCAAGCTTATTTAACACATCTGCCTGAGAGATCCAAAAATGGCAAAGCCACCGAAGTATCTTTCGCTTTTATTTTTGAGATCGTAATTTCGCTTTGATTTATATCCAATGAAATATATGCATTTTCTATTTTAGTCATTCTATTAAATTTTTGGTCAGCAGGAAGTACTATAATTTCAGCTTTAGATGTACTGACGGATATTAAATCTTGTTCATTACCATTTTTTACAAATAACATCCTATGAGTTTTAGACGCCAATAAATCATTTACCCTCATATTTTCCGTCAGTAACCCAGCCTCTATTTTTGAATCTAATATAAACCTAGGCAAACCGAAAAGAGGAGGGGAAAACCGCCAAATATAAACCTCACCGGTATCCCTACGATCCAAGCAAAATAAGAGATCATTATAAGCATGGCAAGAAGACAGTGTCTGGGTTTCAGCAGGAAAAATAACTATTTTTTCTTTTTCACCATACTTAACCCACTCAAACTTCCAATCACCTAATTTATCCGCCACTAACATTGTTCCCTTACTAAAAGGATAAACATGATAATTGTTAACTGAGCTTGCTCTAAATTTATATGTGTTTTTTGTTTTCTTCTCCAGCCACTTTACATTTAAGTTAGGGCCCTTTGAAACCGCCATCAAACCTGTTTGTGTCTGAATAACACTGTCTTCTGAAGTTAAGCTGGTTGTCATTTTTAAACTTTGCGGCGATTTCATTTGCCAGATCCCAGTGTTAGTACCTCCGGATATTTTTCCATATAAACCGTCACCAGCTCGAAAAACTGATTCCAACTTTCCTTTTTCAAGTGCTGTATACATCCAATCTAAGTTATCCTCTGCACCAAAGTTAATCACACCACCATCACCACTAGTGGTTTCTAAATCAGCTAGTTCTAATTCTTTATAAAAATAAACATATTTAATATTTTGGACATTAGTATCCAAATCAATTTTACGCGGGGCGTGTACACAACCTTCATCCCAATTGCGAACAAGTTTCCGATTAATATCATCATAAACAGTCCAAGTAGTATCTTCATGGAATACAAAACTATCTATATTAGAACCTTCGAAATTCGATTTATCCACAATTAACGAAAAACCTGCTGAACTTAAAAAAGATGATAATTCATTTGCATCTCCTCCTGACGTTATCACAGCGTCTTCTACTGGCTCAGGGCATAACTCATTAATAATCAATTGTGCGTATTTATTATCGACTATTGGTTCATCCACAGGTGTATCTGATTCGACTTCTTTAGGGTCGATATATTTAATAGCATCAATCGTCATCTGCAAATCAACGTCAATGGTGATACCAGCCGAAAACACCGGCGCAGAGACCAGCAGAAAGAAAAGCGAACGCAGTAACATGGAATAGTCCTTTAAATTTTATTATTTTTATAAGTTTATATTTTTTAAAACGCTTTAATTATTATGAATTATTCATCATCAAACTCTCGCCCTTCATAAAAACCAGGGGCTAAGTTTTCAAAGCGGGTGTATTTACCAATAAAGGCTAAACCGGTCTGTTCCAATTTCACCGTTACGGTGTTTACCAATGATGATTTCACCAATGCCTTTATCAGGTGAGTCTTCGTTGTAAACTTCATCACGATAAATAAACGCGATGATATCCGCATCCTGCTCAATGGCGCCCGATTCACGCAGATCTGACATCACTGGGCGTTTATTAGGGCGTTGCTCTAACGAGCGGTTTAACTGGGACAATGCAACTACGGGGCATTCAAATTCTTTGGCGATGGCTTTTAACGATCGCGAAATCTCAGAGATCTCTTGTGTACGACCTTCGCTCTTACCGGCTACTGTCATTAACTGAAGATAATCGACCATCACTAACGCAAGGTCATTATTATTTTCGCGGTAAACACGGCGACAGCGTGCACGCATTTCTTGTGGCGTTAACGCAGCGGTATCATCAATGTAAAGTGGTTTGTCTTTTAGCATATTGAATGCGGAGGTCAGCTTTGGCCAATCTTCTTCATCCAATTTACCACTGCGTAATTTATTCGACGGTATACGGCCAACTGATGAATACATCCGCATTAAGATGGATTCTTTAGGCATCTCCATACTGAATACCAGTACCGGGCGGCCTGACTCTAATAATGCATTCTCACACAAGTTCATCGCAAACGTGGTTTTACCCATCGAAGGACGACCTGCCACGATGACCAAGTCAGCGGTTTGAAAACCGTTGGTGCGTTTATCTAAATCAGTAAAACCAGTGGTTAAACCCGTAAGGCCGTCTTCCATGTTGAAAAGCTCTTCGATCTTTTCAAGCGTACGAGACATGATCGGGTTAACGTGCTCAGGACCGGAATCTTTTTTACCACCCCCTTCTGCTACTTCAGCGATGCGTTTTTCTGCATCACTGATTAAACTTAATGGGTCCTGCCCTTTATTGCTGTAGGCGCTGCTGGCGATATCGGTGGCCGCTTCTGCAAGACGGCGTAACAATGCTTTCTCTTTTACGATATCCGCGTAAGCGGAGATGTTCGCCGCTGACGGGGTGCGCTCGACTAAGTCAGATAGGTAATCTAGGCCGCCAATATTATCGAGTTCTTCTAAGCCATCCAGTTCATCACTTAATGTTAAAACATCAAATGGCTTTTCTTTTTCAGCAAGAGTGCAAATAACTTGATAAATAAGACGATGGCTATGGCGATAAAAGTCATCGGTTTGCAAACGCTCAGATACCACCTCAAATGCTCGGTTATCCAGCATCAAGCCGCCAATGACCGATTGCTCAGCATCCGCAGAATTAGGCGGCATTTTTATGTTTTCGACTTGCTGATCCATTGGATAAAAAACAACCGATTTATGAAGAATAATTAGCCGCTTAGTTTGCCCTTTTTACCGTTTAAGCTCAATGGCCACTGTTAGTAAGGAATACTTTTTGTTAAATAACAGGCATTAAAAAAACCCGAGATTTGACGTCGGGGTTTTTCGAAGCGGCCATTGTTACTTAAATAGCAAACTACTTAAATGGGAAGCCACCGCCACCCATACCCGGTGGCATACCGCCGCCAGGCATTCCACCAGGGCCGCCTGCACCGCCCATGCCTTTCATAGCGCCCATCATTTTGCGCATACCGCCTTTGCCCGTCATTTTTTTCATGACTTTTTGCATTTGCTTATGCTGCTTAAGTACGCGATTGATGGTTTGAATATCCGTACCTGAGCCTGCCGCAATACGTTTTTTGCGTGAGCCGTTAATTTTATCAGGGAAGTGGCGCTCTAGTGGTGTCATAGAGTTAATCACCGCCTCGGTTTGCGATAATTGTTTCTCTGCAACGTCCATCTGACCAGCTGCTTGACCCATGTTACCCATGCCTGGCAGCTTATCCATCATGCCCATTAACCCGCCCATGCTTTTCATTTGCAGCAGCTGATCACGGAAGTCTTCTAAATCAAAGCCTTTGCCTTTTTTGATTTTCTTTGCCAGCTTGTCGGCTTTTTCTTTGTCTATTTTGCGCTCAGCTTCTTCAATAAGCGAAAGCACATCCCCCATATCTAAAATACGAGACGCGATACGGTCAGGGTGGAAAGGCTCTAGCGCCTCAATTTTTTCACCCATACCCATAAATTTAATGGGCTTACCGGTAATGTGTCGCACAGATAGCGCCGCACCACCACGGGCATCACCATCAGCCTTGGTCAAAACAACGCCGGTTAGTGGCAAGGCTTCGTTAAAGGCTTTTGCTGTATTCGCCGCATCTTGACCTGTCATCGCATCAACGACAAACAAGGTCTCAACTGGGTCAATCGCTTTATGCAGCTGTTGAATCTCAGCCATCATCGCTTCGTCAATGGCCAAGCGGCCCGCGGTATCGACGATTAAGACATCTGAAAACTGGGTCTTGGCTTCTTCGATGGCCGCTTTCGCGATATCGATCGGCTTTTGTGAGATATCAGAAGGGAAGAACTTGGCGCCAACCTCTTCTGCCAGTGTTTCTAGCTGTTTAATGGCCGCAGGACGATAGACGTCAGCTGATACCACCATAACTTTTTTCTTTTCACGCTCTTGCAGATATTTAGCAAGCTTAGCGACGGTGGTGGTCTTACCCGCACCTTGTAAACCCGCCATTAAGATAATAGCAGGCGGTTTTGCCGCAAGGTCTAAACCTTCGTTGGCATCACCCATTACATGCTGTAATTCTTCATGCACGATTTTAAGCAACGCTTGGCCTGGGCTTAAGCTTTTTAATACTTCGCTGCCTATGGCGCGCTCTTTCACTTGGTTAGTGAATTCTTTCACAACCGGTAAAGCAACATCGGCTTCAAGCAGTGCCATGCGTACTTCACGCAAGGTGCCTTTGATGTTGTCTTCAGTGATTTTGGCTTTGCCACTAATGGAGCGCAATGCACCATTTAAACGATCTTGTAGATTCTCAAACATGTTTCGTGTCTCTATTCATTGGGCCAGACAATTTAGGCTTAGAAAACCTAGGCAACTCTATACATCTGGCGCATCTATGTGCACAATTGTCCGGCATTATATAGGTAAGCGCCGCATAACTCACTCTTCTGTGCTTCGGCTTTTAGAATTAGTGACGGCCACCATAATAACAACCCATGCATTTAGGGATCGCCATTCATATGGTTACGCTGTTCGCACTTATTGCCATTGCTCTTTATTTGGCCAGCAGTTTCACTCAATACGCTGCTATTCGCCAACCCACAGCTCAATCGCGCGCGCGGGTACTCAGACTAGGCTCCTTAGCCGTTGTGTTTCATGGTCTTGCTTGGTTTACCCCATTATTTAACGAAACAATGGATCTACGCTTCTTCCAAGTGGGGTCGTTAATCTCATTGGTCATCAGCGGTTTAATTCTCATCAGCGCATTGCGTAAGCCGCTAGAAAGCCTATTTTTAGGGGTTTTCCCCATGGCGGTGATTATTTTAGGTTGCAACCTTATATTTGGTAGTGACAACGAAGTCGCCAAAAAATACGACACAGGCTTAATGAGCCACATCATATTATCCATTATGGCGTACAGCGTATTAAGTATTGCGGCTTTCCAAGCCGTGTTATTAATGGTGCAAGATTATCAGCTCAAACATAAACACATGACCGGTATCATGCGTGTATTACCCCCCCTGCAAACCATGGATCGCCTGTTATTCGATATGATCGGGATTGGCACACTGCTATTAAGCTTGGCGATTGCATCTGGCTTTATCTTCCTAGATGACCTGTTTGCCCAACACCTTGTCCACAAAACCGCATTCACCCTGATGGCTTGGGCCGTATACGGGGCCTTATTAATCGGCCATTGGCGCCTTGGCTGGCGTGGCAATGTAGCCAGTAAATGGACCCTAGTGGGCACCGCTTTGCTGGTATTAGCATACTTTGGCAGCAAGCTGGTGCTGGAAATTATACTAAAACGCTAAGGACCTCAGCGAGCGGTCTTTAACGCTTTGGTTACGGGTGATTTCTGATACACTAGCGCCAACTTTTGTCACTAGGACCGCTTCGTGAGCGACATACCATTAAGCCTGCTGTTTGCAGCTTTATTTTTCCTTGTTATTTTTTCTGCTTTCTTCTCTAGCTCTGAAACCAGCATGATGTCCTTAAATCGCTACCGCATGCGGCACTTAGCGAAACAAGGTCACGGCGGTGCAAAGCGCGCGTCTAAGCTCCTTAACCGTACAGACCGCCTGATTGGTGTGATTCTCATCGGTAATAACTTTGTAAATATTGCAGCGGCGTCTATTGCTACTATTATTGCTCAGCGTATTTGGGTCGATAACCCTGAACTGGGTGTCTCAATTGCCACGATATTGTTGACTCTGGTTATTCTGATTTTTTCAGAAGTGACCCCTAAAACCATCGCTGCAAACCACCCTGAAAAAATCGCATTCCCTGCAAGCTATTTATTACAGCCTTTGCTTATTTTACTGATGCCTTTCGTGTATGTGGTTAATGGTATTGCCAATTTATTGATTAAAATTACTGGCCTCAAGCTCGACCAAGACAGCAAAGACTTGCTTAGCACAGAGGAGTTTCGAACTCTGGTTCACGAAGCGGGGGCGTTAATTCCCCGTCGTCGCCAACAAATGCTGCTGTCTATTTTAGATTTAGAAACGGTGCGCGTGAACGATATCATGGTGCCGCGTAACGAGATTATTGGTATCGATTTAGATGATGATGTGCGTGATATTGAAACCATCATGCGCACCAGCCAGCATACTCGTCTACCTGTTTGGAAAGGCAACATTAACAATATTATTGGTGTACTGCACATGCGTAATGCCGCTAAGATTTTAGCGCAAAACGAATTTAACAAGGCTGAACTTCTTCAAGTAACACGCGAACCGTATTTCATTCCTGAAACGGCCCAGTTACATAACCAATTATTCAACTTTCAAACTGAACAGCGCCGTATTGCCATCGTGGTTGATGAGTATGGTAACGTGCAAGGTATCGCGACTTTAGAAGATATTCTTGAAGAGATTGTTGGCGACTTCACGAGCGATGCCTCCGCCACCAGTCAAGATATTACGCCGCAAGGCGATGATAGTTATATCATTGACGGCACCACGACAATCCGCGACCTAAATAAAGCATTAGATTTTGATCTGCCGATTAATGGCCCTAAAACCTTTAGCGGCTTAATTATTGAAAGCTTAGAATCGATCCCTGATAGTAACGTTTGTTTAAAGATAGACGATTATCGCATTGAAATTTTAAAGGTTCGTGCCAATACGATTAAGTCGGCTAAAATTTGCAAAGTTTAACGAATATCTAACATATACAATCAACGTTAATATGACCCGCAATTTTGCGGGTTTATTTTTTATTACCTAATTAAAAAGGTAATTCAACTTAATTTAAAGAGTGTAGAGGCGTATGCCGTTACAATCATTGTTCTTTCCTCGACCTTTTTCCATTGCACTGCTTGTTATGAGCGCCACCTTATTTGCAGGCAATCATATTGGCGCACGTTTCGCATTTGACGACGGAGCCGGCCTTTTATTAGCGGTGCTTGCTCGGAGTTTATTATCTTTAATCTTTATGCTCAGCATTGTTAAGATTCGTCATGCATCCATGGTTATTCCTGCGCACTTAATCAAATGGCAACTGCTGCTAGGTTTCTTAATTGCGGCACAAAGTTTGTTGTTATACACGGCCATCACATTAATACCCGTGGCCATGGCGTTATTACTCGTTAATACATGGCCTATGATGTTTATTATCGCCAATTGGATAAGCGGCAAAACGCAACCTAATGCAAAGATGTTCGCGTTATTAGTGATTATTTTAGTTGGTTTGATTTTTGTATTGGATATCGATCTTAGTGCGCCTATCAGTCGTGACTGGTTATTAGGTGTCGTCTTTGGCATTGCTTCTGCTGTTTTTTTAGCGACCACTATGTGGGTAACTCAATATCAATTAGCCAATATTGCAGGTTCAGTACGCAGTGCTTATATCATGATGGTTGTGGTGGCCTGTATGTTAGTAGCAGGTTTGCTTGGCGTGATACCCGGTGGCTTAGACTTACCTGAAAACCCAATTGGTTGGCTCGGCTTAGGGGCGTTAGCCGTGTTGTACGGTATTGCCGTCACGACTTTATTTGTATTAACCCCAAGATTAGACATGGCGCGTAATTCACCGATCTTAAATTTTGAGCCTGTGGCGTCTTTATTTTTAGGGTATCTTTTTTTAGGGCAATTTTTAAATACCATGCAGCTTATTGGTGGGGCAATTGTGATATTGGGCATCATGGCCATTGGCTTGTCGCGCGCATAATAAAGCCCCGTGTTCATTATTATGAACACGGGGTTTTATTACATTTATTTAAAAATATTGATAACCTAACGCTTAAAGCGTAATACTGACTTTGCCTGAGCACTCTATTGCCAATGCTTTAGCTTGCTCAATACTATCACCTGTTGCTAATGCAACCCCCATTCGGCGCGTACCACTGACCTCTGGTTTTCCAAACAAACGCAGCTGTGTGTTCGCAACCGATAGCGCACGTTGTAAATTACCAAAACTGACATTTTGACTTTCGCCCGTCACTAAAATCACACTGGAGGCACTTGGGCCATTTTGCTTAATGTGTAAAATCGGCAAATCTAAAATAGCACGGGCATGCAGTGCGAATTCAGATAAGTCTTGTGACACTAATGTCACTAAGCCTGTGTCGTGTGGCCTTGGCGATACTTCACTAAAAATAACGTCATCGCCTTTAATAAATAGCTCTACACCAAATAACCCTTTCCCACCCAGTGCACTGGTTACTTTTTCAGCCATCTTTTGTGAGGCGCTTAAAGCTTGTTCCGTCATGGTTTGTGGCTGCCACGACTCTTGGTAATCCCCACCGTCTTGACGATGACCAATAGGCGCACAAAACGAGGTTGTCATCTGCCCTGCTGTGTTTCTATGTCGAATAGTGAGCAGAGTGATTTCAAAATCAAAATCCACAAACCCTTCTACGATAACTTTACCTTTACCGGCACGGCCACCTTCTTGCGCATAATCCCAAGCAGCATCGATTTCGCTTTCATCACGTAATAATGACTGACCCTTACCTGATGAACTCATAATGGGTTTAATCACACACGGTAAACCAATATTTTTTATGGCTTGTAAATATTCGTCTTTACTCTGCGCAAACTCATAACGACTGGTTTTAATGCCCAGCTCTTCTGCGGCTAGCCGACGAATACCTTCTCGGTTCATGGTTAATTGTGTGGCTTTGGCTGTGGGTATAACTGTAAAGCCTTCGTTTTCGAGTTCGGCCAATGTATCGGTGGCGATGGCTTCAATTTCTGGCACGATTAAATCTGGTTTTTCTTTTTCAATAATGGCGCGTAACGCGTCGCCATCCAGCATACTCACAACGTGCGAACGATGAGCCACTTGCATTGCTGGTGCATTGTCATAACGATCAACTGCAATCACCTCGACACCTAGGCGCTGTAGTTCAATTGCTAATTCTTTGCCTAATTCACCAGCGCCGCACAGTAATACTTTTTTAGCATTTTTGCTTAGCGGTGTACCTAACATCACAGTCATAACGTTTTCCTTAATCTATTAGTCGAAGTGTAACAAAAGTGGCTATTTTGTTCAGGCATAAAAAAACCAGCCTTAGCTGGTTTGTTTCGCGATTAAAATGTTATGAGATTACCTGATGCCTTTTCTCGCTCGCTGACATTTTCAAGCACTTTTGCTTTTTCAGTGTTATCCATTGTGCCCCAGTTGGTAATTTCATCACCGGTACGATAACAACCAATGCACATGTCATTTTCATCTAGCGCACAAATCGCGACACAAGGCGACTTAACCATACCTAATACATTTTTTTCAATCTTACTCATACTGCCTCAACATACTTTAACTATTTACTATTCAACCGGCTTAATGTGCTTGCTCGGTTTTAAATCTTGCTGGTAACGCTTGGAATTATGTACATAGTGAGCGGCACTAAATTCAAGTTGTTTCTTTTGGTTGTCGGTAAGTTCTTTTTTAATTTTGCCAGGGCTGCCAACAACCATTGAGCCATCAGGAATCACCATGCCTTCCGGTATTAACGTGTTAGCACCGATTAAACAATGTTTGCCTATTTTAGCGCCATTTAACACAACCGCGTTAATTCCAACTAAGGTGTAATCGCCAACCTCACAACCGTGTAGCATGGCTTTATGACCAATGGTAACGCCTTTACCAACATTTAACTTAAAACCTGGGTCGGTATGTAAAATAGCGCCGTCTTGTACATTGCTATTTTCACCAATGCTGATTAAGTCGTTATCAGCACGAATCACCACATTAAACCAAACGGATACATTGCTGTGTAAAATTACGTTTCCAATCAGTTGCGCGCTATCGGCAATAAAGTGCCCTTCGCCTTCTAGTTCGATATCTTGATCTGATAATGAATACATCATTAAAGTACCTTTTTATTTTTATTGGTTTAAACACACTGTTTAAGGTTGTGCTATTTTTCCATTAATCCATCAAGTGAACCCAGTAACAGCTCAAATTCAGTATCAAAAAACTGATTAAACATTTCCGCTAGCATCACCGCGGTTAACCCCCAAATGGTGTAGTCTTCAAAATACCAGCGCGGCCCCCTGAAACTACCAAATTGATCTATTTGATCTGGCTCGCCATCTAAAAAGAAGGCTAATGGCACATGAAATAACGCATCTATTTCATGTGAGTCACTGCTTAAGGCAACATCTCTGGGCACAATCGCTAACACTGGTGTCACCAAAAAACCAAAACGAGAAACAACCTGATCCAAAGTACCAATTACCTCAACATGGTTGGGGTCTAAATTAATTTCTTCGTGGGCCTCACGTAATGCCGTTTCGATGATATCAGCATCACTGTCTTCCCGCTTACCACCAGGGAACGCAACTTCACCTTTATGCGTTGGCATCTGACTGGATCGAAGGGTCAATATAACGCGAGGTTCTGGCTCATCGGTAATCGCGATCAACACACCTGCTTGGGCTAACTCACTGTTGCTTAAGACTCTAGGCTGGTGGGCTTTTACTTTATTAATTAACGCATCTAATCCCATTTGCCACCTCTTTAACTGCGTGTATTTTAACCATTTTTTACTTAGGATGCAGTTAACTAATGTAACACTGTAAGCAAAAGGGTGCTGCATCACAATTTAAGAATATTAACTTATAAGATTTATTCCTAACCAGTTGCCCTATCTATGCCATTAATCAATGAAACGCAAAATAAGCCAAGTTAAGAATAAAGTTAACATACTGATATTAAAGACTATTTTTAGAAATTTTCCAGTATTGGCATCTTATTAGTCCGCTTGGGAGTTAACCCCTAAGCACGAAGCGCCATGCGTGACAAGCTTATGGCGGGCGTCGTTGATTGGTAAACTGTACGCATTGTTACAATCTATTTGAGATGCAGTATATGCAAAAGCCACTACCGAGTTTTGAGCGCATGTTAGACATGGCCAAAAACGATCCTGAAGCACTAGAAAGACTGCGCACTGAGATGGTTCGTGATGTTATTAATGCGGCACCAGAAGGTTATCGTCAGCGCCTACATGGCTTACAGTTCCAAATTGATGGTCAGCGTTTGGTGAGCAAAAACCCGATGCAAGCTTGCCTAGAGATTAGCCGGATGATGCATGAGTCTCTTCAGCAGCTAAAATCCTATATTGATGGTCATACTGGTGACCAACCAGTAGCCGAAACAACAACAGAACCGGCCAAAATTCTTAACTTCCCGTCTGAGGCAATGTAAGCCCGTACCATCAGCAGCATTCATCATGCTGCTGTCGTCACCCCTTATTTTTTATGCAAAGCACTCCGTAAAACGCACATGCTTTGCCTTCACTCTGATTTGACCGTTATACTGACCGCCTAAAACGGTTTTGGATGAATCAATGAAGTATTGCAGTGAATGCGCCCACCCAGTTACGTATCAAGTGCCAGAAGGCGACAACCGTGAGCGAGCCGTTTGTGATCAATGCGGCACCATTCATTATGTAAACCCTCGAATTATCGCGGGTACATTACCTGTGTATCAAAATCAGATTTTGCTGTGCAAACGTGCCATCGAGCCTCGTAAGGGATACTGGACATTACCTGCTGGGTTCATGGAGCAAGGTGAAACTCTAGAACAAGGTGCTGCGCGCGAAACACAAGAAGAGGCCGGTATCGACATCGCCTGTGGACAACTGCTTTCGTCCATCAGCGTTCCCCATATTTCACAGGTCCATATCTTCTTTTTAGCTAACATGGAAAATGCCGAGCATGCCGTGAGTACCAGTGAAAGCTTAGCGGTGAAGCTGTTTGATGTGGATAAGATTCCTTGGGATGAAATTGCCTTCCCTACGGTGAAGAAGACGCTGCAATTTTATTTAGATGATGTACAAGCGGGGAAACTAGAAACCCGCGTATTGGATATTCAATATCAAGACAGGTTAAAAACCCAGCCTAACTGAGGTCATTAATTGTAAGAGCCTGATAAATATCATAGGCAGGCTCTTCATAGGGGTGAGCCTCAACCATTGCCGCTAGCACCGGTTTTATACATTGTGTATCACACACCATTTCAATTTTTAATTCTTCAAGTACTTCTAATTTATCCACCTCGCCAATAAACGCATCACTGCCAGTTAACGGCTTAAACTGCCCATTACCCGTTGTTTGCCAACAACAGTGCTCATATAAACCAATACGACCGGCACCGGCATTGAACATAGCCAGTTTCAATTTTTCTGCGTGACTAGGGGGTACATAAACATTAATACGGTACATGATTATTTCACGTTAATTTGGGTCATATTGACCAACTCGATTAAGTTATCCATGGCTTCTTTTGCTGAATGACCACAAATGTCAATTTCTGCGCTAAATTGATCACAGACCTCAGGGCGCTCAGGCTGGCCAAAAATTTTGCAAAGGTTGTCGTCACTTAATTGAATACAGCGTTCTCCTTCTGGTTTGCCGTTTGGCATACCTGGAATGGCGCTGGAGATAGAAGGCGCAATGCAACAAGCACCGCAACCGAGATTACATAACATGACGTTTTTTAAACCCTATAGAGTCAGGTTCGTAGCATGTCATAAACCAAGAGAATGCACCAATTGACGATTATAACGGGTGCAGTAGCGCTCCAGTAAAATCTTCTCGTCTATGCCCATCTCAGATTGCTCATACAATCTAAATTCGTTCATGACCTTAATGCGGTATTTCTGCTTAATGAGCTCAAGGTGCTCATCTTTAATACCCGGCACGCGGCGCTCTTTATTATCACCAAAGATATAACCCACAAAGGTTGGATAGGCACCTTTAGCGCTTTCTTTGGCGTCTTCAACCGGGTATTGAAATAAACTGTAATCTAAACCTCGACCAAAGGAACTTATCGAAATAAGTAGCGTCAATATAATTACTAGACTTTTCATGGTCTTTCCTTTTGTTATTGCCCCACTCTTGGCACACCTCTGGTGTGCCTTTTTTTATTCTAGTCGAATAAAGAGTTGCTAGAGGTTACGGATTGTTACCGTTCACTGGCGGGGCCATCATTAAAGGAAATAAAGGCTGTTTGGTTAAACTCTGCACCACTTTATCAGCGATCGCTTGAATCATTGGCTCGGATGTTAGTGTCACTTGCTGCTGCCTAATGACATCAATGGCACCCGCCTGCTGCTTTAAGAGCTGCTCCAATTGGTTGTTTTTGCGTTGCTGCTCTTGAACCCAATTTTGCCACTGCTGTTTCGTCATAAATTGTGCTTCATACCAGGACTTTTCGGGGCGCTGTGCCAATTGAGTTTCGATATCTTGCAACATAACAGGCAGCGTTTTGGCTGACATGGGCTCTTGAATCGGGCCTTGCTCTAATAGTCGCTGCTGACGGGTATTAAGCACAGGGCTCAAACCTAATTGCTTCGCAATGTCTTGCATGATGTTTAACGTTTCGAGTACATTTTTTGTATTACTGTTTGCACTTTGTAACTCTTCTTGAAAACCATCAATAGTTTGCTTAGTGCTATCTAACTTTGCAATCGAGTCATTCACTGAACTGCTGACTTTTTTAAGCCTTATTAAGGTTGTATTATTTTCTTTTGAAAATAAATCACCAAGGGTATCTACCGATTGGTTAATGGCCACAACCGCTTGACGAATTTCACAGTTTGCACGACGCTGGCTATGCTGTAATCGCTCGGTTTCTAAACCGGACTTTAAAATCGAATATTGTGTTTTATGTTCGTCACACCAGACATCACGGTCATATTCTGGTGCGGTAACAAAAAACAACATGACCAAAACAAATTGAGCACTGAACGCGACATACGTAAAAGAACGATAAAACCAACCTGTTTTTTTGCTTTCGTCCGCCACCGCTTTTGCGAGCATAGAACCATGAGTTCGCTTGAGTTTAGCTTGCTGGCGTTTTTCTTGTTTAAACTCTTTGCGATTATGGCTAACTAATAAGGTAATTTCTAAAAAAATACCCAGCAATAGTGGAATCAACGCCACGACAAAAATAGCCCCAATTTCACCGGTTAATAGTAGTTCATAATTGATGGCTAAATTGCTAAAACCAGAGTGAATCAGATCCACTAGATTTTGAAAAAATGAGGAGGTATCTGCTATAGCAGTCACATCATCGAATGCACAAAACTGACTCGCTTCGTCATACACAATACGTAATTCACGAGCAAACCCTGACAAACCAGGCTTAGCGTCTTCTAGCGTATTACAGTTTTCTAGTATATCCATGCTCATATCACTCAATTACCGATTCTTAGCCGAACAAAACACTACATCAAAAACAGCATCACATGTTACGCATATAAGGTGTGATGAATATCATTGTCCCTAATAATAGCAGCATTGACTCAAACACTGGCCATTACCTTTCAAGCTTTGTATTTGCATTACGACACGAGCCGCCATACCATAACAGTATAAAATCAATACCATGGGCAAATATGTGGTCTTGAGCATTCATCACGAATAACCGGATAACAACATGACCGCTGGATTATTTGAAGAAGAAAACGTCAACGATATTTTTTTCTCAAGACATGACGAGCACGAATTACTGGGCAGCGCATCGCTACACCCATTTATTCTTGATGAAAAAGAATGGCCCACAGCTGAACATTACTATCAAGCCATGTTATTTGATAATGAGTCTTTAAAAGATCAAATTCGTTCACAACACAACGCAAAATCAGTCGTAGCATTTACAAAATGGCGGTTTTTTCAAAAGAAAAAAGGCTGGAAGAAATTACGCCAAGTTCTTATGACCCGTGCAATTTATACAAAATGCAAAACCTATCCAGAAGTTGCCGAACGCTTGTTGGCAACGGGTGATAAAACCTTGGTTGAAAACAGTGCCTATGATTATTTTTGGGGCTGTGGAAGAGATCGCAGAGCAGATAATACGTATGGCAAGGTAATGATGAATGTTCGAAAAAAAATTAAAGATGAATCAAAAAAACAATATGGTCAAACTTAATATCATAAGAGAAGCCTAAGAATAGAGCCATATGTTTTTTAGTTATGGTTCATACAATATAGTCATTTAAAATATTTTAATACAGCCGTCTTCAATACATCTAAAAATAGATACCCCCCACTTTATAAAAACCATGAGGATAGACCCGTCATGGTTTTCATACCGAATATTATTAGAATTACTCTATTTCAACATCAACAACTTATCAGGCGTATTGTAATTATCCCAATTCCAATTTTTTATCAGCTTATGGGAATAATGTTTTCGAGCTTGAAACATTAACATTGATAGTTCAGGAAGCGTCTCTAATACAGTTAAATCACCATCCTCAATATTTGTGGTTCCTGAAAAAGAAAATGCCTTCAGTTTCTTCAAGAAATTTACAGGGGAGATACTTAAAAGCCCTTTATTGCCCGTAAGATCTAAAATTTTAATTTTTTCCAACTGCCTTAAGAATGAAATATCATTAAGAGCAGAGCAACTTTCAATACCAAGACGCTTTAACTGACTACATTGACTAATAGGCGAAAAGTCACTAAGGCCTCGCCAACTACAAATCTCTAACCACTCTAATTCTTGAAGGTGTTCAAGCCAGTTTAAATTATTTATGCCACCATCAACAACACCAAATGACCTAAGATTTATCAACGTGCCTAATGACTCATAATTTTTAAGCTTCAATTTATCAAGGGAAAGGCCTGTTAATACTGTACATTGCAATATGCTTTCAGCACCTTTCCACCATGGCGCTGAAAATTCAACTAAGTTATCTAACTTGGTAAAGTCGACCTTTTCTTTCGGACAATAGCCCAATACAAGATGATGTAAGGACTCCATCTTTTCAACTGCATTAAAATTTTTATAATCTGTTGCTATAATATGTAATTCTTCGATCGTTTTTAGATCAGCAAGAAATGCATAGTCATTAGAGACCCATCCTTTTGTATAATTCAAATACACTGCTTTTATATTATTATCTAAAATGAATGTCGTTATTTCTTGGCTCCACTCCCCAGAAACCATAATACCTTTACGTCTACTAGAGTGGTAATTGTTATAAGGGTTATCTACCAACTCAAGATTTGAAGGAATGTTAATCATTGTATTAACCATCCTGAGTCATACTCATTGAAGCTTTTATCCCTATATAGGGATAAAATATATCTCTTATTTTAGCTCTCACCAAAATAATCATGAAATTTTAATTTTCAATCCAACTTTATATAAATTAAGAAGAAATTAAATCCAATGATTTTATTTAAAGCTATAACTAACAACTTAAAATTTAATAGACTCATCGGAATATGGCTTCAATTTATTTTTAACAAATATCTTAAGTTCATCAGCAGTGCAGCTATCATAGCCACTCATATCAGGTTCAAAATAATACATATCATTCAATATAGCCAAAGCACACGTTTTACATGCTTTATTTTTCGTATCATTTCCTATCGCAATAATATAATCGAAGGCTTTAAGCACTACTGGATAATAAGTTCCTGCATGATCATTACCAATAGCATAAATAAGTTGATGACCCACATCCTCAGCTCGCTCAGCACTATCAAGTTCCATAAGCGCATTAAGTACATAAGGCATTACTTTTGCGTCATATGAAGAAGGCCCATCAAAACTTGACCAGTCTACACTGTTAATTTCTTTCTTTAAATTTGACATAACCATTCATTTTTTCAAAAATACACACCGCTTTATGCATCTACTTGGAATTAATTATTCCAAGTACCACCTGAATCATACTTAACATCTGAAGGAAATTGACTCTTACTATATTTTGACTGGCAATTAGTACAAACAGGTATGTCTTTATATTCTAGTTCACCCGTTGTCTTGTTCCGTCTAAAACCTTTAGCACCTGTCATTTTTGCGTCAGAACCTAATTGGCGAGCAATATCATCTTCCGCACATCCTGAAGGGTTACTCGAACAACCACTAACAATTTTTCCATCTTTATGCCCACCAGCATAAGTAGCATGCTTACGTTTTTTTGAATTTGCTAGAGCATCTCGTGCGGATTCTGATTTTCTTGTAACGCTTTTTAATTCTTTACCAAAGCCGGTTAAAAGATCAACCGCAGCAAAAACATCATCTGAAGTAAAGTCACCGTCCAGTAATTCAGCCGCGTTTTCTACAATATCTTGCCATTCATCTTTGCCTGCTTTTTTGAAATCGCCACCATTTTTATAGGCTTTTTTACCAATATTCCATGCTAATTTAACTAATTTTGCAATCTGACCGTCTGGGTCTACATATTTATACGGGTTATTATTAGCATAGGAATATCGGTTAAATGAATGGGTATTACCATCTTCATAGCCCACAGGGTCGATACTTAAGAAGCGACCTAGTTCAGGATTGTACCAACGGGCTTGCATGTAATTCAGATCAAGCGTCTTGTCCTGCACATGACCCGTGAAGCCCACCGAGTTATCGATGTCTTCTTCTTGCATAACGCTACCAAAAGGTTGATAACGCTTCTGCCACTTAATACTGCCATCTGCATTGGTTGCCATAACAGGCGAACCAAGATGATCGCTATGAATATAAGTTGGCGTGCCAGCAGCCAGTGCATTCACTGCTAATAACATTAGCGATAGAAAGGTAATTTTAATACCTGAACAGCTCTGCTCTTGTTTTTTCTTCCAATTTAATTTCTTTACAATTTTACTAATAAACATTTTGATGATCTTCCTTTTCTTTATTCAGAGGCCGCAATCAATATTAAATGCGGCGATTTATCACAGACCCTATGTTCAAGGCATTAACGTTAAGGTGACCTGAGTACTGTCTTCAGCCCCTTCGTTATCTGTGACTTTTAAAGAAAAAATAATGGTCGTTGTACTGGTCACTGTTGGTGCAACAAATTGCAATACCCCGAATTCAGGTTGACTTAAACTCAGAGCGACTGGTGAAGAGTAACCCCATCCAATCTGCGCAACATAGCCATCGGCGTCGGTTGAGTTTCGAGAATCAATTATGATCGTGTCACCTGAATGAATAATGCGATCATCACCCAGTATCGCCACTGGAGCTTGATTACTCCCCCCATCGGTATTGACGACAGTGATGCTAATATCATCAGAATGAGTGGCACCTTCGCCATCGGTTACGGTTAAACGCAAAGTATACGTTTTGTCGCTTGAAACATTTGGTGCAATAAATTGTAGTGTACCTGGTTCTGGCCCGTTTGCTAAAGGCAGAGAGCCGCCACTAAGAATTGACCAAGACATATTCAAAGATAGACCATCAGGATCATTAGAACCGCGGCCATCAATGATTACCGTCGCACCCTCATCTACCGTTTGATCAACACCCGCATTGGCCACGGGAGGAACATTACCCGATGAAGTATTTTCAACCGTAATCAATACGAGATCTTCAGCACTTTCGCCATTACTCGCCGTAACCGTTAATTTCAAGGTGATTTGTGTATCGGTTGACACCTCTGGCGCGGTGAAACTGGCATTAACTGAGCTTGCATTAAGTAAGCTGACACTCGGCCCAGATAACACTGACCAAGAATAAGATGTGATGCTCGTCCCTTCTGCTGCGCTTGAAGCGCTTGCAGTTAAGTTAACCACATTACCTTCTTGCGTAGTTTGATCATTGCCGGCATTAGCAATAGGAAAAGTATTGGCCGTATCTTGTATCGTTACAGTAATAAAATCTTCAGAAGACTCGCCATTACTCGCTTCTACTTTTAACTTCAATGTTACTTGAGTGTTATTAGATACATCAGGCGCAACAAAACTGGCATTTATTGTATTAGCATTACTTACAGTAATGTTCGGGCCAGATACCAACGACCAAGCATATAAAGTAATACTCGTACCATCTTCCACACTAGATGCGCTGCCATCTAAGTTTACGGTAGCGCCTTCAATTACAGTTTGATCCGCACCAGCATGTGCGGTCGGCATTGGAAAGGCACTGGCTGCTTTGACAAATATTGATACATCGTCCGTAGTAACGGCACCACCTGAGTCTGTCACAGTGAGGCGTATGATGATTTCTGTATCAATAGAAACGGTAGGTGCGGTAAATTCGATTGCACCAGCTGGGCTTTGTTCAAGGTTAAAGCCACTGCCTTGTATGACGCCAATACTCATGGACAAGCCACCACCATCTGGGTCGTAGGATTGACTGAAATCCAAAACAACACGATCACCTATCTGAACCGTTTGATCATCACCCGCATGAGCTACTGGTGGTGTATTTGTTAAATCGATTACCTGCACGCTTATTGTATCTTGTGCGCTTAAGTTGAACTCATTCGTCACAGTTAAGCGGAATTGTAAGGTTTGATTTCCATCCACTTCTGGTGCTGATAGCGTTAGTTGAGCCTTAGTATCATCAGCAATGGGAACACTTGGGCCACTTAATTGCTGCCATATATACGTTAAGCCAGAGCCATTTGGCTGAGACGATTTTTTTGCATCAAGAGTAAAATTTGCGCCCTCATTAACGCTAAAGTTACTTCCTGCATTTGCAATAGGGTTTGTATTACTCCAATCTTTATTAATATTAACGGTGAGGGTTTCATCACTCCAAACACCTTTTCCATCGGTCACACGAACACCTAACGTAATCACTTCATCTTGGCTAACCATGGGTGCAGTAAAAGATATATTGGCACTTTGGGCATCGACTAGGCTTACTTGCGGCCCACTAAGCTGTGTCCATTTAACTAGGCTTTGGTTAGCACCATTGGTAGTGGGTATTGAATATTCAACCACAAGATTAACTGACTCAAATTCATTAACTGTTAAATCATTGAAAGGTGTGATCTCAGGTAATTCATAGTCTGTCGGCACAAGCACATGTAAAACACTCTTATAAGCATTTGCTTGATAACCCGATTGAACATCTTTAATAGCGGTGAGATTTGCATGAATAGGTGAAACCGCATTAACAGCGGGCGCAATGAATGCTTTGACTAACGGAGTATCCGTTATAATGTTTTCTGCCTTGAGTAGTTCAAAACCATTATAAAAATTCCACACATTAGTATCACTAACACTGCCTGTTCCGTCAAAACGAACTTCGTCTCCCGGCTTTAATACTTGTCCGTTATTCACGACAGCTTGTGCAAAGTGATTGGCGTCTTCAGTTTTTATGAATTTAGACGTGTAGGCTTTTTGTCCTTGTTCATTTGTAACAACCAACTCGACTAATACATACGCATTGCCAAATTCCCACCAACTAATATTTTTTATAGCTTCAGACAACCCATTACTGGCCGTCGCATTGCTCCAATTATAACTGAGTTTACCGCCGTTTGGATCAGTCGACCCTGCAGCGCTTAAATTAATAACATAATCATAACCCGTCGTAAAACCTTGCGAAACAACTTCAATATTGGCCGTTGGTAATAAGCTGCTATTCGCTACGGCATAAGTGTAAATATCCCAAGTCTGCATATTGGCAGGTGATTCAGTTGTTTTAACCAAACGATTATATTCAATACAACCATCATCATTAATGTTTGTAATATTAAATTTTGAATTGACTGCTATTTCCTTTAAATAACCATTACCACATGATGCTTTAATTAAAAATGTACCATTATGCTCTTTTACAGAACCAATTCTTTTCGGCCCTACTTCTAACCAAGCTTTCATTTCTAACGAGTTATCTAGTAAAGAGGGTGTATAAACACTTAATAAATTATGATCAGATATATTAGGATAAGAAATTGCTTCTTTATTGGGAGATATCCAGACATGGGTTTGGCCTGAGTCACTAAGAGTAACTTCCGATTTAAATTCATAGCTAATGTCACTGAAAACAAATTTATTAGTTACATCCGTAGCTGGCTCATATTCAAACAATGTCAATCCACAATTATTATCACCAGCACAACTAAAAGCGTGGTGACTAATAGCTACTTTACCGTGCGCATTAACATCAATATCGAAAGAACTGGAAAAAGCTCTTGTCGAATTAACGAAAAATTCAGGTTCAACTAATGTTTTAATATCAAGCCAACTACTGACACCATCCCACTGCCTCATCCTAAAAAACTCACCATCACTTGAGGTATTGGTCCACAATGCGGTGAATTTGCCATTACCGTGATCCTTTAATCCCCTAATATATACATCTGTTGGACTAAACCCTAAAGCGCTTGAATCGACCATATCAATCGCTTGAGCTTTTCCAACTGTTCCATCTTTCGATACTTGAGCGGCAAACAGCACCTCTGCGCCACCATCATCAAAATACGAGTTATAAACAACGGTATCAAAGAGAATAAAACCACCTTCATTACCAAGTAAATTTAAAGTTGAATTCACCGTAACACTAGAAGATGAAATAGATTGCCCATAATTTTCAAAGGCTGAAAAATCATAAGTGATACTATTTGTTTTCCATGCATTTTTTTCAGCAGAATAATGTACACCAGCGCCTAAATTATTAGAACCAGAGCTCCAACTGAACAAAGCGTCTCCGTTAGAGTTTACAGAAGATTGTATCGATCCTTCTTTATATGAATAAGTTTGTAGCCCCCCCCAAATTACCGGAACGATCTAATCGACGAATATTTAATTTTTTACTTGTTTTATCAGCCCACAATAAAAATAGATTCCCAAAATCATCTTCCTTACTCCACAATACACATTCATCGCAGACATCAAGACTGATGCCGGTGTTAACTAAAGCCACGATTCCTGGTGTAAATAAATACTCTGAAGACAGTGATTTTTCACCCGCAACATTCGACACAGAAACAACAAAATAGTGAACTTGGTCATTAACAAGATTATTTAATACTACAGGAGAGCTCGCATTAGCCAGCAAATTAGCATCATCAATATCGACAATAGGCTTTGTATCCCAGTAAATATCAAACGTGAAATTTTCATTTGGGTAATGCCACGCAATCAATGCTTTATTTTTTTTAGGTGAGAATTGTATATTTTCAACAGCAATAGGCTTGTCATAGATATTAGGGTTAAGATTTAGATTAAATTCATCAAGGTTTGAATAACCATCATTATCGTTATCTTGGCTGGCATCATCGAAAAATGGGTTGAGCTGATAATTTACTTCATAATTATCGTCTATACCGTCACTATCAGTATCCGCTTTATTAATGTTTGTTTTTGCTAGATATTCTTGATAATTGCTCAAACCATCATTGTCCAGATCCTGATTAGCATCCGTAGAATCTGTTGGGTTAAGATTATTGTCGACTTCAAAACAATAAGGCAAGCCATCATTATCCGCATCGTGACTACAAGGAATACCTGTATCATCGTAAGCGACTAATCGATTGCCTACATATATGTGATTCCGCTTAAAGCTGCCGTCATTACCGACTTCATACATGAGCTTTCCAGATTGAGTGTAAGTAAAACGGCTTTCTCTATCGCCCTCGGTTCTGGTTATTAAACGATTAGCTGCATCGTAATCAAAAAATAATGTATTATAATTTTTATTATTAATCGCTCTAATAAGATTATTGTCTGTATCAAATGACAATGTATTTCTACCGTCATCTATCACTCTTCCAAATTCATCATTCAGAATAGTGTCATTCCCAACTTTAATCAGTTGGTTGTTATCATTATACTTATAACTCTTACTTTCAGCGCCTATCGATTTTGATAGTATATTTCCAAGTACATCGTAAATATAATTTCCATTACCCCATTCACCTGTGGCACTAATTAATCTATTTAATTCGTCGTATTCCATCGAGGCTGAATGATCGCCATCTAAACCGTCTATAATATTTGTAATATTACCGTTAGGATCGTATTCATAAGCATAATCAAGCAGGCCATCTATTTTCATTGAGGCAGGCAAGAAACGTTCATTCTGACTATAGCGTGTAGTATGACCATTGGCGTAGACTAAACTAGCAATATCACCACTATCAAAGTAAGTAATACTATTAACAAAGTCACCTACTTTAGTCGCCTGACCAAAATCATCAGGAGCATAATTAATTTTCAACCCATTCGGGTAGGTTATACTCTCTAGGTTATCTAAATCATTAAAGACATAAGAAAAATCATAGCTATTATTACCATTTACTAGCGTTTCATTCTTTAGATTATCTTTTTCATCATAAGAATAATTCCAAATATTAGAGCTTGAATTTAACGAAATGTTCGGGACATTAGCATAAATTCTAGTTGTCAGTTTTTCTGTCTTTTTTGTTTTCTTAATTAAATTGTTATTTAAATCATAAGAAAATTCATAGCTAGGATGATTTTTAATGTAAACACAACTGTTTCCACATTCTGAAGATGATGGTGAGCTGTATCTAATCGATCCCTCAAATAATGTATAGGATGGGGAGGTTATTTTAATTAACCGATTTAGGTTGTCATACTCCATTATACTCGTTAATTTTAAATCATCTGTTATTTTACTCTCAGATACTCTTCTACCTGCATCATCATGTATATATTCAGTGATGGCATTATTTTCACTATCGGAATAACGCCATAATCGCCAATTTCCGTCATACTTATACTCTCTTGTTACAGCACCCATTTTGATTAATAGAGGCTGGCCATTCACATTACGAGTTATATTGGTAAGTGCCTGTTCGGGTGCATCTACTTCACTTAAGTATTGATCATCCGGTGAACCATAGGCTGTAAATTTTGTGCGAGTTGAATGGGATTTTGCGTCTTTATGTTGTACTTGATAACCATTGTGATAATAAACTCGGGTTGTAATCCCTTCTGTGCTTTTCGTTTTGATAATGCGTCCTAATGTGTCGTAACTGTAACGTATCCCTTTAGAATTTTCGTTAGGGTAAGACTTAAATTCAAGACGATTCTGGTCATTATATTTTCTGTTAATTGCAACCGAACCAGCATTACCAGACTTGACGACCTCAGTCTCATTCCCAAAGCTATCAAACTCTTGAACAACCTTTAAACTATCTCGAGTAACCGATACAGAATAGCCTGGGGACGCACCGATACCGGCTTTAATTTGATCAGAATATGTTTCATAGGAAATGGATATATCAGCCCCATGTGAAAAATCGACCTTGGTTTTTCTGTCTATATCATCATACTTATAAGTGGTTTTTATGCCTTTAGCATCTGTGACAGAGGTAATTCGACCATGGCTATCGACTGTACGAGTAAGTGTTGAGGCATCTGCATACTCAATTTTTCGGGCAACACCTTGTACATATCGACTATAAACAGTTTTATTACCAACACCATCGGTTACTGTATTTAGAGAGCCATCAGAATTGTAACTGTAATTAAATTTTGCCCCATCCTTAATTTCTTCTTGAATTTGACCGTTATCATCATGGTTAACCTCATATAAATAACTAAAATTTGTGCTACGGCCTTCGCTTACACTTACACTAGCATCACGCATAAACCATTGAGTTCTTGACAGGTAATCCCTTCGATACTGTTTAAATGTTCGAACTTTGTTGCCCGATTCAACCCATCCAGTGGAACGACCTAGACGATCGTAGTTGTATTGTGTTGTATAAGTATTCGTACCGCGCTTAATTTCTTTGGTACTAAGCCGTGGGACATAATAATTAGAGTTATTAAATCGAGTACCAAAAATAATAGAGTTACTATTTTCATTTGAAATTAAAATAGGCTGCCAAACATAACTCTGTATCTCACCATCATTGGAATAGTTTCCGCCGAATGAAACCATCATATCGTCACCCTCACAGGCCCCCAATGTTTTTGCATGGCAACTTTGTTTTAAAAGTCCATATTTCCAAATTTCAGATGGTGCTGTATCTCTATAACCATAATGTATGTATTGCTTAACCCACTGAGTACCCGTAATTGTTGTGGTATGCGAACCGTCACTGCCTGAATGTACATATGAATAGCTTTCACAGATTTCGCCTGCGCACTTTTGAGACAGCATTAATGGCTGTATACCCGCAACAGGGAACCGAGAGTAATCGTATGTAACGACTTTTCCTAAAGGAGAGGTAACCGAAGCTAAATTAAAGACACTAGTATAAGGATGATAGGTATAAACCCACTTTTGATCTTCACCAATATCCACGGACTCAAGTAATCCTAATATATTGGGTGTGCTACCTACTGTATAAGTAATTAACTTATCATCGTATGATATAGTTGATAGTTTGCTTCCTGTATAGTTAAAAGTAACGATGCGACCATCGGATGCCGTTACATTATTTACCTTAACCATATCACCTAGAGAGGTAGCTTGAACGGATAAGTCAATTAGTAAGTTGTTACCAAAATTATCTTCTATTTTATAAGCATGATAATTACTAATATGTTTAGATCTAACGTCTATATAATATTTGATACCGCTAGGATCAGATAACACAAGCTCTTCGTTATTATTTATACACTCACCATGCCATAAATTTGATGTATACATGGGCGGTTTATAATCTACATTTTCAGTAAATTCACCATCAACATTTTCATCAAGATATATGTAGTCATAAAATATTTTTTCTCTTGTCCCACTTGGTGTTACAAATACCGGATTATTATTAGCGTCCCCTCCTAAATCAAAACAAGGATTTCGGTCTGCACTATATTGAAGATAACCAAAGTGTATATACCATCGAATACCAATCGGGCTAACCATAGCACCTGATTCTTCTGTGGTGTAATGGCGATCAATTCTAATATCTAAGCCCGTACCAGGAACAACTAAATCCGTATAGATCGCATTTAAATTACCTGAAAATGTATCGACCACTTCTTTCTCTGTTGAATAAGACTGTCCTCGAGTCGAGTCTATGCCCGCAAGATTGACTAAATCGTCAGGGTCATCATCTACTCCATGAGCACTCATACAAAACAATATCGAAGCGTAAAAAATCGCACTTCCAAAAAGCCTGAAATTCATTTTTTTTCCTATTTATTAGGGAGGCGAATTGACAAAGTACGATCGTTTTAACGATAGAATTGAAAATCCATTTATATAAAAAGCGTTGAATCACGTCTACTTAATAAAAACAACTAAATAGATCAGAAATAAAACTAAAAAGTGAGAAGGATACTATTATCGCAGAAGCCTATAGATATATTTTTTGTAATCAAGTGTTAAAGCATATAGCGTGGGAAAATGTGATCAGCCCAATATTAAAAATAAAGCACTTACTCTAATAAATATTATACAACCAGTACTTTATTACCAACAAATACAATTAATCAACATTAATAAGAAAACATATCATTAAAAATTTATATCATAATTTTAAAGTATAAAATTAAAAAATTTTGCACCAATACAAGGAAAAATCAACTCCCCGCTATAAAGGAAAATCACACTACCATATTTATTTTTTAAGAAGATAAGCTGGATAAAAGTATGCCACTAGGCTATTTGATAATGTGTCTTTAAAAGATCAGATTCGTTTACAATCAAACGCACAATCCGCTATTAAATTTACAAAATGGCGTTTTTTCAAAAGAAAAAAGGTTGGAAGACATTACGCCAAGTTCTTATGACCCGTGCAATTTATACAAAATGCAAAACCTATCCAGAAGTTGCCGAACGCTTGTTGGCAACGGGTGATAAAAAATTAGTTGAGAACGGTGCTTATGACTATTTTTGGTGTTGCGGTCGTGACCGGCGTACTGAGAATACGAATGGTAAGGTGATGATGAATATGCGAGAAAAGCTAAGAAAAGAGCTAGAGGTTAGTCTCAATACTTCTGAATAAAAGAAAGTAATACAGCAAAAATTACGATAGATATGATGGCTATAAACAATGGTAAATAATTACCTTGTTTAGCCTCCGCGGCAAGAAAAGCATTGTATTCTTTTTTGGTTTGACTGCGGCCATAACCAGAATTGATATTATGCTGCCCTAATGGTGTAGAGCCCAAGGTAACATATTCCTTTGCTGCAATTAATGTTGTGACTGGCCCGAAGTCATGTTTGCCTTCACCGCTCAATATATACCACTTCGATTTTTCTTTAACGATCATTCTACCATCAGAAACAGAATACTGACCAGCTTCAATTCGCTTAATAGAGACCATACTCCCTCCTAATCACAACAGTTATCGGGCGCGGGGCACCCTCCTACAGGCTGTCTATAAAATTATAGGAGGGTGCACCCAAAGCACTCGCTACGCCCGTGGGGCATACTACTCCGCGCCCGATCAATAGCTGTAAATACTAAAACGTATTAAGCAAACTCTTCCATGAAGTCTAACTCTGCTTGTTGACGAACCACACGACGGTGATGAGCCCACAATTCTTGAATTTTCTCTTTATTGCACTGCTGACGATCCACAAGCACACGAGTATTCAGCTCGCCACGTTTGCCAGCGGCAAGCGGCACTTTACTAAAGACGTACTGGTTCGAAATCAAATCCATAAACGGGCCTGACTTACTGGTTGGCATAATGAACAACAACTGCAAGCCAAGGCTTTCGGTTAAATAGTTGATCACTTCTTTCGAACGAGTTTCATCCATTTTACTAAAGGCTTCATCCACCAATACCATGCGTAAATGGGTATCACCTTTATTAAAGCGGAACGCCGATGTAATGGCGGCACTGCGAATAATATACGCTGGTGTTTCTAACTGGCCACCTGAACCCGTACCGTATTGCGAAAGTGCAATGGGTTCTTTGCCTTCTGGTTGTTTGTAGATTTCGTAACTGCGGTAGTTACGGTAATCAGACAAACGCTCAAGCTCACGCATGGCTTTTTGTTCGTCATCACTTAATAGCATTTCCATTAATTGACTACGAACTTTCGCGCTTTTCGCGCTGAGCTCCACTTCAAATAATGTTTGGCCTTCACCGATAGATGGGTTCTTGATCACTTCTTCGAAGAAGTTCCAGTAATCTTTAAATTCTGGCACCCATTCCCAATCGAACCAATAGCATTCTTTATCGGTACCAAACTTATGATGACGCAGTTCGTTATTCATATCTTCTAGTGTCCGCTTACCTTCGCTAATCGCTTGATAAATGGCGTGACACAAGTTGGTAACAAATGCGTTGTCGAAACTGTCTTTTAAACTTGAAAGCTTATCTTGCTTTTCAACCAATATATTATTTTTCAAACGGTTGTGAATGCGGTCAACTTCACGCTGCACATCACAAATGCCTTGGAAGAATACCGCGCTGTGTTCATCACCGTAATCTGGCACATACACAATCGAATCCACCGTTTGGCATCGCTGGTTATGATCGCTAATCGCGCGATCTAAACTTTGTGCTCGACTATTTAATTCGCTCAAAATGGCCTGTTGTTGATTCTTTGCAATTTCGGCTGTGGTACGGGCGGCTTCTTCGTCAGCGTCGACTAAACATTTTTCAACATCGAAGTCTGGCCATACTTTGGTAATAGAGCGCAGGTTGTCTTCATTCGAATCTGCTTTTTCAGCCGTAAATTCTTGTTGATCACTTAATACCGCGCAACGTTTTTCACTTTCTTTAAGTTGCTGTGCAGTACGACCTAACTCACCATCTAAGTTTTGAATCTGTTGGTCGAGCACTTGTGCTTGCTCAGCTAAGTCGCTGTATTCATCTTCAAGTAATGAGAAATCGGACAAATCTATTTGGTCCAATTGTTTCTCTGAGTTACGCCATTGGCGATTCACACTCACCATTTGTTGCAATTGATCGGCGTAACTTAAGTGACGCAATTGATTAACAGACAACAATAAGTCTTGCGCTTCACGCTGACTTTGTTGTGCTTGGCTGGCTTGTTCAGCTAGTTGCTGGAACTCTCGTTGCTTAGCGCTTAATGCACGTTCGCGCGCGCCTTGGCCGAATACAAGTTCGGTATCGCTCATGTCACAGCGATACATAGAATAAGAACCTGACCCCATGCCTTGCTTGGTTAAACCACGGCGAGTCTTACGCAGTACTTGTGCATCCGCTGCTTGTTCAACACTGCCATAGCTGGCCATTAAATAATGCTTAGCGGTCGCGTGTTCAAACTTCATTAAATTCATAATGGAGTTATGCGGTACATTTTGACGGTCTGCATCTTGTTTGGCTTTGCTGCCTTGAATCACCCGCGCACGGTTACCACCTGGCATATTACGCACAATACTGATGGCGTCTGATTCGTAGTCTTCTTCAACAATAATCGAGAAGCGAGCACCGCCAATGTAACCCTCAATTGCGTTTTGCCAATCTTGATCCAGCACTTCAACATAATCACATAGTACTTTAGGGTCGGCTTTTGGGCATTCTCGACGAATAGCATCTAATGCGGCTTCAACAAAGTATGGATAACTCACTTGGCTTGAATGTAAGCGATCCATGTCTTGTTGAATTTGGTGCATTTTCTTTTGCTGCGCTTGCAGCTTTTGTTCGCGGCGATCAGCAAGGCGCGCTAATTGGTCACGTAAGCTGACGCCTTCTGTGGTCAGTTCGGCGTTAAACCAAAGCTCACGCCATTGGTTGATTTGCTCTTGACGCTTGATGCCTTCATCAAGATGAGATTCCAGCGGTGACATATCAATCATGTCTTTATTTAAAATCGCCGGAAAGTCTAATTGATCCGCATCGGCAAGTTGCATGACTTGCTTTCCTTGCTGTAAAAACTTACGTTCATTCAGCGCAGAGATTTCGACACCTACACTGGTATTTTGTAAGGTTTTATAAATACTTTTGGTGGCATCTAACGTGTATTTAAGTTGCTTATCTTGCTCTAATAATAATACTGCTTGCTGTTGCAGTTGCTTTTTAAAGCTCTCTATTTCTTGTTCTAGATGATCTTTATCTTTTAGCGCAGGAATGCCCTGACGGCGCGCTTCTAATCCTACCAATTCTTCGCGGGATTGTTTACGACGGGCTTCGGCAGTTTCACGCTCGTTTTGTTTATGTGTTAAATCGCTGCGCAGTTGTTGCTGTTGATTTTTAGCATCACGATAAGCGGATTGGTCTTCAACGTAACGGCTTTTTGCGGCAACATAATGGGCGACCTGATAATCGATCCATTGGTCAATATAGGTTTGGCTATTGGACTTAGCATCCAACAAGACTTTAATGTTTTCAATCAAGCCTTGAGAGTCAGATTCCATAGCGTGAATGGTTTTCATTAAATCCGACACGCTGCGAATGGCTTCGCCTAAATCTTTTTTCTCTAAAATTTCATTGGCGACAAAACCGTTAATACTTTTAACTGGCTTGTACGCCATGAAACGAGAAAACGCTTTTGCTGCATTTAATGCTTCACGTTCACTAATAGCGTCATCACGACCTTGCAACGCGCTGTATAAACGGCGCAAGTATTGTTTTTTAGTATCGTATTTTTCTACCGCGCGCTGGCCACAGCGTTTTTGTAATCGTTTGAATATTTTATCAACCGCCACAACTTGTTTACTGCTGCCATCTTCTTCTAGTAAGAAATCACTTTGAGTCAGTTCATGACCTGCCACAATCATCAACAAGAAATCACTTTGACGGGCAACCGCTTGGTTACCGGCTTTATCAATATAGGCACTCACGCCAATCACGGCTGTAAATGGCTGACCACTTTCACCCTGGGTTGGGTGGAACACAGCGGCTAAGTAACCGTTTGCACCACCTGGACGCGCATAAGAGCCATCATCACACCCTAAAACATAAGACGCCAAAGTTCGCACTTGCTTACCACGACCTTTTTGCGTGGCTTCGTCTTGACCTGGATTGTAATTAAATAAATTATCATGGGCGGCCGTCATGATGGTTTGTATCGCATCGGCTGCGGTAGTTTTACCACTACCGTTGCCGCCGCTTAATAAGTTTATCGGGCCGAATTCAAAATCAGTGGCGGGGATGTTGCCCCAGTTTACATATACAAATTTCTTAAGAAACATTATTTAGACTCCTGCGCGAACACACTCGGGCTGCTTTCAAACGCCTCTTCTTCGTCATCGTTCACTTGTTCCACTTGTTCGCTGTTGCCATTATCAAGCGCTTCGTTTTCATCCGCCGCTTGTTGCTCATTCGCAATCGTTTTAGCATCAGTTTGTTCTGCCACATCAAGCGTCGCTTCTTCTTGCTCGGCGACTAATGTACTTAAAACATCATCGCTCACATAGCTCATAATCATTGGGCGCACTTTCAACCAGAACTCCGCGTTCTCTAATGCATCTTCATTAGCTAGTTGAATTAAACGTAATTGACGTAAGCGGCGGAATAAATTTTTACGTTCGGTCAGTTGCTCTGGCAAACTGCGGCCCAGCAAGTTTTTTAGTGCAATGCTCAATGACTCAAGGCTCACCATGACGCAACCTTGTTCGTCAACTAAACCTTCACGCAAGGCTTTGTCATATTGTGAACGCAGTACTAATACCAAAGCCACTTCGTTCTGGCTTAAGCGCACACGCATACCGCTGTTGAACGGTTGGTCGTCATCTTCCATACCGGGTACTTGCGAGCCCGGCGGAAAACAACGGATAAACTGAAAGCGACGATCGTGTTGAATACGGATCGCCATAACAGAAATATAATCTTGTACGATGTCTTCAATGCGTAGGTAACGGTCGTACAGTACTTGTTCAACTTGGGATTCATCGCGACAAATAACACCGTAATCCATTAAACGAATTATCAATTCGCTGAACTCTTTAAGCTGTACGCCTTCTTTTTCTAATAACTGTTCTATCTTGTTTAACATGTTAATCCTGGCCCATCTGCGAGCGTTGTCGGTGCCTTAGTACGCAATAGTCTCTACGCCGCAGCGTTTTCTTTTTTAATTAGGCGAATACTGAATACATCTTTTTGATCGAAATATTCATCTGATTTTTGATTCACCCAATTTAATTCAAATTGGTATTCACTGGATAAGTTATCCACCGCCCCCACACTGACGACGTGCGCAATGGCCAGCAAGTCGGCTGCGGTATTAACGGGAATTTCGCTTGAGCTGATTTCATCACGGGAAATAAACTGCTCCACCATAAAGCGGCGAACTTGATTATTGTTGACAAAGAACGCTTGATCGAGTGCTTGCTGCACGTATAGCTCACGGCGGCTATCTTGATCGACACTTTCTAGACCTTCATCAACACCACCATCAATCACCGTACGTCTTCTTGGTGCTTGCAAACGCACCTGACTTGGGTCGATAAACCGTATTTGCGGTACGGCCATCATGGAGGACACGTGTTCTAATTGTGCGTTTTGTTCAGCTTCGGGTAATGACGATAAGTGTTTGCACACACTCACTACATCATTGTGTTTTTGGCTGGACAAATAGCTCATTTGGCGAATAATAATATCGGCACGCTTGGTGAAATTTTGTAATGATTTACGCACTAACGGCAGCACATGTTCACAGGCGCTTTTTAAGCGATGTTCAATGTCATCTAGCACCGACCAAAGCAACGATTGATTACCTTGCACTTGCTCGGGCAGTAATTCACGTAAGCGTTTCTCTGCTTTTGCTTTCACGCTTTTTGGGCTGGCTTTAATTTGATCCACCAGCTGTGAAATTTGGTCACGGTATTTTTCAACGTTATCCGCCGATAAGCGGACCGCTAAATCCGGTTGGAAACGTTTTTCCATGAAATCGAAAAACTGGTCACTGGCTTTTTGAATCAGCACTTGGCCTTCCATTTCGCGCACAAGTGCACGCTTGCGCTCATCTAATTCACTGATCACATCGGTGAAGTCACTGATAATACGCTCTGAGTATTCGTAGGCGTCTAGCAAGTCATAAACTTCGCCATGCTCAAGGAAGCTTTCTAGGGCATTACGCGTGTTTCGAGTATTACGGTGGCGAGCCACCTGCTGGGTTTGTTTGCCTTCAAGGAAAGGTTCGACAAAATGGCGACCCCAGCGACTAAAGCTAAAACTGGACTGTAAAGTGGCTTCATCGACCTGTTTTTCGATCCAACCGTGCTCAAGCAACGTATTAAGTAACCAAGAAGCCAGCTCACGGTGGGTTTTAAAGCGACTTTCTTCGTCTTCATCGTCGCTTTGCATGACAGGCGCACGCACGAGGGCCTCGCTGAAGATGTTGATCATGGTCTCGCGACTTAAGGCTTGACCATACTCAGCACTGCCAGCATGACTGGAGGAATAAAGCTGCTTATACAGTTCACGCAGGCACTCCACCATTTGCTCGCGGTACTTGCTGGTGAGCGGGCGAAAAAACTGACTACGTTCCTGTTCAAAAAACATACTAATACAAGGCTCGAACGACAAATAAAGGGCACAACTTTACCTGAATTCCCCTCTTACTGGAAAGGGAATAACTGCCAATTTTCATACATTGAGAAGGGGTAAGGATATTTCCCCAAATGATGGGAAAAAGGTATGGTTAGGCACATGATTAAACCGCTCAGATTGCCAATCTGAGAGATGTAAGGATTCACATGAAAGCGTTATTACTGATTGCACACGGCTCACGCAAAATCAGCTCAAACCAAGAAGTGGCCGACCTAGCTGACAAACTCAAACAGCAAGACAGCCCATTTGCCCTTGTGGCACATGGCTTTTTAGAGTTAACCACACCAAAGATCCCAGACGCCGTGGCTGAGCTGGTTGAAGGCGGTGCCACTGAGGTGACTATATTGCCCTACTTTTTAGCGGCAGGCATGCACGTGACTGAGGATTTGCCTGAGCTGTTAGCCCAAGCCAAAGCCACTTATCCACAAGTAAGGTTTACCTTGTTAGAGCACTTAGGTGCGGCTGAGTTGATGCCAAGTTGGATTTTGCAGCAGGCAAGTCGGGGGAAGTGATTCGTTTAGGTTTAGAAACAGCTCCCGTAGGGTGGGCATTGCCCACCGTTAACACCCTCATGTCGGGCAGTGCCCAACCTACTTTGTTGGTTTATAACATTGCTTACACAGCATTAATTAATACGACTGCCATGGCCAATGTGGCGGGTAAACCTTGCACAATCAATATCGATCTTTTGGCGGTAGCACCACCATAAACAGCCGCAACCATGACGCATGCTAAAAAGAATACCTGAATTTGAAAGGCAAATTCCGCGTTGCTATGAGCCAACCCCCAGAATAAACCCGCCGCAAGAAAGCCGTTATACAACCCTTGGTTAGCCGCCAGTACCTTGGTGTTTTCGGCGTCTTCTTTTGACATACCAAATGTTTTCATGCCTTTTGGTGTCGTCCACAAAAACATTTCAAGTACCAGAATGTACACATGCTCAATGGCGACCAATAGCACAAGTGCCGTTGCTAAATATTCCATGGGGTTTCCTTTTTTATTTTATTTTTGAATTTCCATCATAGACTCATGTTCAAGATGAAGAAAGGCACGATGCAGTACAATAATGCAACACCGTTATTCAATCACACAATCCCTTAAAACTGATAACCTAATTCTAACGTTGATGTTTGATAGGAAAAATCAGACTGTGTATAAAACTGAAAATTCAGCCCTATTTGGAATCGCTTAACATTAAAACGCAAGAATCCTCCACCATATGGGCTAAATCCACTTTCTTTTTTCACATCAACACGGTTTTCTTCAGTTACGACCTCACTGCCAACTTGTGTTAACAAAGTGCCATCGTCTTCTTCATAACGGATACGGGTTTTAAGAATATCTTCTTTTGACCAATATGCGACCCCCACAATAGGGCCATAGCTTATGAGTTTTTTAGGGTTAACCACATAATGAAAAGCGACACGGTAACCACTGGATTTAATGTGAGACGTTGCAACGACCTCGCCACTCGAAACATCACCAATAGGATTCGAGATGATTAAATTCATTGTTTGTGACTGTCGCTTTTGGTTCATTGTAAAATAAGAAAACTGCACACCATATTGCACCTTCTCTGCGCGGAAATTAATCGCTTTTGCAGTGACATCCGAATAAACCTCAAAGATGCTATTGTAGGCACTAAAATCACGATCTAAATTTTCATCAGCATAAGCCAGCGCAACGGCACTTAAATTAGGCACCTCACTTTCTGAGGTAAAGTGATGACGTTCATTACCAATTGAAATAGAGTACTTGATGTCATCGTTCGACCATGCTGCGGCACTTAAACAGCATAAAAAATACTAATAAATTTCATAAAATTCCTTTTTCTTTTTCAAAACGATTCGATTTCGTCTTGGGTTAAGTAACGCCATTGCCCAAGCTCAACATCTAAGTTCACATTACCGATTCTTTCTCGGTGTAATGACACCACTTTATTTCCCACAGCAGCAAACATACGCTTTACTTGATGGTATTTACCTTCGACTATCGTCAGTAATACCTCTGTTTCATTCATCATATCTAATGTTGCAGGCAACGTTAGACTATCTTCACCTTGCAGTTGAATGCCTTGTGCAAAGCGTTCAATCATACTTTGCTCTTTATCTGCGCTAATTGGTCGAGATAACCCAACGCGATATACCTTTTCGCATTTTTGCGTCGGTCGAATAATATCAAATGACCAGCGTCCATCATCGGTAATCAATACTAATCCAGTTGTGTCTGCGTCTAAGCGCCCTGCCACGTGTAGCTCATTGATATTTTCGAGCTCTAAGTCATTAAAAATAGAGGGATAGCCTTCATCCACATTAGAGCAAATAGTGTTTTGTGTTTTATGCAAAAGTAAGTAACGAAACGGGCGCAGTGTCAGTACTTGCTCATTTAAACAAACCGTATTGTTTTCATGAACCTGAGTCACTTCACTTAAAATCGCTTTGTGATTGACCGTCACCTGCCCGGCATGAATGCACGCGATAGCATCAAGCTTGGTTAAAGTCGTACTTTTACACACAAATTTATCTAGGCGCATAAGTCACTATTTATAAATCCTAAACATAAAAAAACGCCTCTTAGACAATACTAAAAGACGCTTTATTGTTTACTGCTTTATTTACGTTGATGGCATTAAAAGAACAGTTTCTTTAAATGGGCACCAGGGTCATCGGCACGCATGAATGTTTCGCCCACTAAGAAGCTGTGGACGTTTTTATCGCGCATGGCTTTCACATCTTCTGGCCCTAAGATACCGCTTTCGGTTACCAATAACGTACCCTGTGGTACTTTTGGTAATAGATCAAACGTGGTATCAAGGCTTAATTCAAACGTATGCAAATTACGATTATTAATGCCTAGGATATTGGGTGGTAAGTCCATGGCGCGCTCAAACTCGGCTTCGTCATGTACTTCAACCAATACATCCATGCCTAGCTCTAGTGCGCAGTGATTAAGCTCTTGCATTTGTGCGTCAGACAACGCTGATACAATTAGCAAAATACAATCGGCTTCCATGGAACGTGCTTCTACGATTTGATACGGGTCAACCATGAAGTCTTTACGCAGTACGGGTAAGCTACAGGCTTTGCGTGCCTGTTTTAAGAACTCATCACTACCTTGGAAAAAATCCACATCCGTCAGTACCGACAAACACGCCGCGCCGCCTTGTTCATAAGATTGCGCAATATCAGCTGGCACAAAATTTTCACGTAACACACCTTTGCTGGGTGACGCTTTTTTAATTTCAGAAATAACAGCCGGATGACCTGCGGCGATTTTAGCTTCAAGCGCCGCTTTAAAACCACGAGGCTTATCGCTGTATTTTGCTTGGCTTGCTAACTCATTAATTGTGATGTTAGCCGAGCGCTCTTTCACTTCTTGCCATTTACGATCAATGATTTTTTTTAAAATGGTTGGTGTATTCATGGTTACTTCACTTTTAAATACGGGCAATTAAGCGTCTAACAATACGCGCGAAAACGCTGCCAATTCATTTAGTTTTTCAAGCGCTAAGCCTGTGGAAACCGCATCTTCTGCCATGGAAACACCTTCGGCTAACGAGCTAGCTAAGTTGGCAGCATAAATTGCAGCACCTGCATTTAAGGCAATTAAATCAGCGGCTTTAACGCCTGCTTCGGTTTCACGTTTGCCTAATGCATCTTTAATCAATGCCAAACTTTGCTCAGCGCTTTCAACCGATAAACCAATTAGGCTTTGGCTTTGCATGCCAAAATCTTCTGGTGTGATTTCGTATTCGATTACTGTGCCGTCTTTTAATTCGGCCACACGTGTGGCAGACGCCAAACTGATTTCATCTAAGCCGTCTTTTGCGTGCACGACTAATACATGGTTTGAACCCAGTCGGCCTAATACTTCTGCGAGTGGCTTACATAAGTCACCGTTAAACACGCCCAGCACTTGATTAGGTACATTGGCCGGGTTCGTAATCGGGCCAAGCATGTTAAATATGGTGCGCATGGCGAGTTCTTTACGCGGGCCGATGGCGTGTTTCATGGCGCCGTGGTGGGCTGGGGCAAACATAAAACCCACACCTATTTCATTAATAGCACGGGTCACTTGATCAGCCGTTAAGTTTAAATTAACACCTGCCGCTTCAAGTACATCGGCACTGCCAGTGGTGGATGACACACTGCGATTACCGTGTTTAGCCACTTTACCGCCCGCTGCTGCCACAACAAATGCGGCGGCAGTGGAAACATTAAAAATATTGGCGCCATCGCCGCCAGTGCCACAGGTATCAACGAGATGTTCGTCGTTAATCAAAACAGGCGTGGCCAGTTCACGCATTACGCGTGCAGCGCCAGTAATTTCATCAATGGTTTCGCCTTTCATGCGCAGAGCCACTAAAAAGCCGCCAATTTGTGCATCGCTTGCTTCGCCGGTCATGATGGTTTTCATCACAGCCATCATTTGCTCTTCGGTTAGATTTTGGCGTGATACCACTGTGTTTAAAGCTTGTTTCATATCCATGGAGAATCCTTAGTATTAATTTGGGAAAATAAAGAGCAGAAATACGGGGCAAGCCCCTAGCGCCATCGCCACGAACGGCATAACAAAGTGAACAATATTAAATGGTGCGAAGTACCCATGGTCATTTCCCAATACACAGGTGAAAAAGTGGGCTCACTATACCAGCCTCGCACCAGCGCTCCAAGCTTGACCCTGTTCAGGGGGAGTCATATGGGCTTTAATCAAGGAGGTGCGTTGACTGCGCACCGATTTATATTGACCAAGTAGTCAGCTTTATTTAATTTAGGGCCCATCATTAAGACTAAAATTAAGGTGCCACTATGAGTTACCCAAGGGACATGAGCGGCTACGGCCCTCACCCCACTAAAACCGAATGGCCGAATAAGGCAAAGATTGCAGTACAGTTTGTTATCAATTACGAAGAAGGCGGTGAAAACTGCGTTCTTCATGGTGATGATGCTAGTGAAGCGTTTTTATCGGAAATTGTCGGTGCCCAAGCCTTACAAGGCGTGCGCCACATGAACATGGAATCCATCTATGAATATGGCTCACGTGCAGGGTTTTGGCGTTTGCACCGTATGTTCACCGAACGTAATTTGCCAGTGACCGTATTTGGTGTGGCCATGGCATTGCAACGCAACCCAGAGGTGGTTGACGCCATGCTCAAAGCCGATTGGGAAATCGCCAGTCACGGCTTGCGTTGGATTGATTATCAATATGTACCCGAAGAACTCGAAAAAGAACACATCGAGCAAGCATTAGATATTCACCAAAAAGTCACTGGCAAACTGCCAGCAGGTTGGTACACGGGCCGCATGAGCCCAAACACTCGCCGCTTAGTGGTTGAAACCGGCAAGCTGCTTTACGATGCCGATTCCTACGCCGACGACTTGCCGTATTGGTTGCACGAATTTGAAAAGCCTCATTTAGTCGTGCCCTACACATTGGATGCCAACGACATGCGTTTTGCCTCACCACAAGGCTTTAACAGCGGCGATCAATTTTTCACCTACTTAAAAGACAGCTTTGATGTACTGTACGCAGAAGGTTGTGATACACCAAAAATGATGAGCATTGGTTTGCATTGCCGCTTGGTGGGTCGCCCTGGTCGTGCAGCATCGCTTGCGCGTTTTTTAGATTATGTCATACAGCATGATGATGCATGGGTGTGTACACGCGAAGACATTGCTAAGCATTGGGTGGCGAACCACCCTGCTTAAGTCGATTAAAGGCCCTGATGATGGGCCTTTTTCTATTAAGCTTGATACACTTTTACAATAATAAAAATATTGAAGCATTATGCACCCATTGCACACCATACCGCTGATTCATCGACGCGTGAACTTTACCTTCGACAAGGTCGAGCCTATCTGGCTAAGCGATTCTATCAAAACGCAATTCATGCATGCACTATCATTATTTATTCCAACTTCAGAACGCATAGTCATTGAGATTATGCGTAAACAACTTACAAAACTTCACGACCCGAGTATTCGATTATTAATTTCTGATCTCATTAAACAAGAGGGCCAGCACGCTGCAATGCATCGCCGTGCTAATCTTGCCATATTAAAGTTTCACCCTGAATTAACATTTGTTATTCACTTGCAGGCAGGCTTCATGAAGTTCATTCAAAAAATAAGCTCGTCCTCATTTGAGTTAGTCATACCGGTTGCTTTTGAGCATTTTACCGCCGCAATCAGCAAAGATGTATTAACCCATCAACGTTATTGGCTTGGGGATAAAGCAGAAAAAATCAACTCAGCCATTGATTTTTTATTATGGCATTGCTTAGAAGAGTTAGAGCATCAATCGGTTTGTTATACGATTTATAAAAGCCAACATAAGAATAACGGGCGCATTATTCTCAGCTTATTTTTACTGTGGTTACCAATTACCATGTTTTCTATTTTTATTGTACAGCTTTACTTGTTAATAAAAGACAAAACATTATTGAAGCCGAAAAACTGGCTTGGCTATATTTCATTCACTATGCGTACAAGTCGATTATTTTTAAAAGGCATCTTTAAATATTGTAAACACAATCATGATGTATGGAATAAAAATGATGTCGCATTATACAAAGCCGCTGAAAATGCATTTAATCAGCGTCACCCATAATCCAAAAACTCTAAATACTAGATACAAAAACGCCCTCATAAGAGGGCGTCAGACTGCTGACAAAGTCCTCGCCTTTTTAGGTGAGGATTTTTTATAATAGGGCCATGCTAAATGACCGCCCCCAAACACAGTCGCAACTTGAGTTCGTTTCCATTGACGAGCTTGTGCCTAATGACCATCTTCTGCGCAAGATTGAGCAGAAAGTGGATTTCAGTTTTATTCACGATTTAGTCAAAGACTTTTATAGCCCCAATAACGGCCGACCGGCGTTAGATCCCACTTTGATGTTCAAATTATTATTCATCGGCTATTTATTTGGCGTGCGCAGCGAGCGCCAATTAATCCGCGAGGTTCAGGTTAACGTGGCCTATCGGTGGTTTTTAGGTCTTGGGTTAACCGACAAGATTCCCGATGCCTCCACCTTAAGCCAAAACCGTATTCGACGGTTTAAAGAATCCGATGTCTATCAGCAGATTTTTGATGAAATCGTGCTGCAAGCCATGAAGAAGAAGCTGGTGGGCGGAACCACCCTTTATACCGACTCTACTCATTTGAAAGCCAACGCCAATAAAAACAAGCACATTAAAGTGCAAGCACAAGCTGAACGCCAAGCGTATATGGATGAGCTGGATAAAGCGGTTGAGCAAGACAGGCTAGATCACGGAAAAAAGCCCTTGGCGTCGCGGTCAGAGACGCCCAATAAATCGAGAGACATCAAACAAAGCACCACAGACAAAGACAGTGGCTACATGGTGCGTGATAACAAGCCAAAGGGGTTTTTCTATTTAGACCATCGCACAGTTGATGCACGCTGCAACATCATTACCGACGTACACGTCACGGCGGGTAATGTTCACGACAGTGTCCCGTATCTAGCAAGACTCGACAGACAGGTGCAACGTTTTGGATTTAATCTTCAGCATGTGGGTTTGGATGCTGGGTATTTTACCGCAGCGTTATGCAAAGGCATCGAAGATAGAAACCTTTATGGTGTCATGGGCTACAGACGACCCACGCATAAAAAAGGGTATTTCTACAAAAACCAATACGTTTACGATGAAACACAAGATCTCTACACCTGCCCACAAGGACAGAATGTTTTTTATCGCACCACCACTCGAGAAGGCTATCGCCAATATCATAGCGACGCAAACGCATGCCAACACTGCCCAGACTTAACGCGCTGTACCAACAGTCAAAATCACACAAAAGTGATCACGCGGCATGTTTGGGAAGGCAGCAAGGATAGAATCAACGAACACCGCTTAACAGACAAAGGCAAACTACTTTACGCAAGGCGAAAGGAAACGGTGGAAAGAAGTTTTGCAGATGCCAAACAATTACACGGCTATCGCTACGCGCAATTTCGAGGCAAACACAAAGTGCAAATGCAGTGCTTAATGACGGCCGCTGCGCAAAATATGAAAAAGATCGCATTAATGGCAGCGTAAAGCGCTTTGCATTAAAAATGCCTGTCAGAAAAGCCTTATCAGGCCAAACTAAAGCTCGATAAGTGTGGGTGGAATATTAAATTGAGATATATGAGGTGAGAATAAATTGAGCAAGGAGGCGCTTAAATTGCCCTGAAATGAATAAACCCCAGTGAAAACACTGGGGTTTATCAGCAGTCTGACGCCCTCATAAGAGGGCGTTTTTATTTTGAGCTAAGCAATGCAATTACGCTAGGTGCTTAACAAGTGCAACGCCAACCGCGTGTGCACTTGATGGGTTTTGGCCGGTGATCACTCGGTTGTCTTCAACCACAAATTCACCCCAAGGTTGTACTTTGTTGTACTGCTTAGCGGTACGCGCTAGTGACTCTTCTAGTAAGAATGGGATTTTATCAATCGTCGCATAATCCACTTCTTCTTCACGGGTAAAACCCGTTACCGCTTTATCGGCAATCAACTTCTCGCCATTACTGAGTGTAATTGGCAACAAGCCTGCTGGGCCGTGACATACCGCTGCGATCACACCGCCATCTTCATAATGCTTAGCGCTGATTTTTGCCACTTCTTCGTTGGTCGCTAAATCCGATAGTAAACCAAAGCCACCAGGGTAGAACACGGCATCGTAATCATCACCATTAATTTGTGACGCAGGGATCGTGTTGTTAATACGGTTTTGGAATGCTTCATTGGCAAGAATCTCTGCATTGACAGCATCGTCTTCAATGTCAGTGCCATAAAGAGGTGCTTTACCGCCTTTAATAGACACTAGGTCGTAATCCAAACCCGCTTCTAAAATCACATGCAATGCATGTGTCAGCTCAGGGGCGAATGTGCCGTTAGCTTCATTCGTATCGCCTAGGGTTGCATGGTTGGTTACGAAGATAAGTACTTTTTTCATGTTTGCTCCAATATTTGAATCGTTAATGTTTGGTCTCAATCTATGCACACATCATAATTACATTCATTTGAACTGATAATCCGCTAAAATGGCAAATTACTATTGCCATTTAGCAATAATAGGAGGCTTTGTGGACAGTTTTGAAGGTATTGTTGAGTTTGTCGCCGTGGCAGAAAGCCAAGGATTTTCAGCCGCGGCCAAGCAATTAGGGGTCAGCACCAGCCATGTGAGCCGCCAAGTCTCACGCCTTGAGGACAGATTAGGCAGTGCTTTGCTGGCTCGAACCACACGATCCGTCAGCCTAACGGAAAGTGGGCAACTGTATTATCAGCAATGCAAAGACTTGGTAAACGGATTACAACAAGCCAATGAGCAAGTAAGCCATGAGCAATTACAGCTCAGCGGTACATTACGTGTTAGCGCGGCGGGAGCGTTTGCAGAGCAGTTTGTAGCGCCGGTTTTAATGACGTTTGCTAAATTACACCCTGAATTGTCAATCGACATGGATTTCAATAGCCGCATGGTCAACTTTGTCGAGGACGGCATCGACTTCTCGATTCGTTATGGCCAGCTGCAAGACTCTGGCTTAGTGGCGCGTAAACTATTAGACCGCCCCATGATGGCCGCAGCCAGCCCCAAGTACTTACAACAAAACGGCACGCCTATTCACCCTAAAGATTTAAAGCAACACAGCTGCTTAATATCCAACAATGATCATTGGCGTTTTAACGAAGGCGGCAAAGATTTAAATTTAAAGGTGCATGGCCGCTGGCGCAGTAATAATGCCCATGCGGTGGTAAAAGCGTGCGAGCAAAATTTAGGCATTGCTTACATGCCTAAGAGCAGCTTTTTGCAGTCAATCGAGTTAGGTATTCTCACACCGGTACTGCAAAACTATTGGAGCGCAGGCGCCAGCAGTTGGATTGTGTATCAAAACCGTCGCTTTTTACCTCTACGAGCTCGATTAGCTATCGAATTTTTACTCGAACACTTTAAAGATTGGCAAGAATAATTAGTCGTATTTCAAACACACAACAAAACCCACATTCCTTATTAAGAATGCGGGATTTATTATGGATTATCACCTAGTGCCTAGTGAATGTTAGCCCCCCGAGAACGTATGGTGCCATCACGATTAATATCAATTTGATAAGGTGAAGCATGCACCCCATAAGACTGATAGATTTGATTATCGATATCAAATATCAACGGCATTTTTAATTGAAATTTATCACGAAACTGCTGGGCAATTTCATCACTCACATAATAACTGCTCACAACACCAATCCATTCTCGTGAGGCATCGTTTGCAACTAAGTTATTTAAAGTGGCGAGCTTCGTTTCGCAATCAGGAAATTGTGGCATCGGACAAAGTGAATCAACAAAAACCAAACTGACCGGTTTATTATAAGCCAATCCCATTAAGCTAATGGTATTACCAGCCATGGTTTCTGCCGTAAATAACGGTGCTTTATCACCTTCTTCTGGTTTGTGATAACGCAACTTAGCCGCTTCTGCCGTCGTAAATTTAACCGGCTTATTCTTATCTTCTTTTACCATGATCTTTTCATTAACTTTTGCATTAGAATTCAACCAATTGCTAATCGTGTCTGACGAAGAGAAGTACTTGCCTGATAAGGCCTTTAGCTCATCACCATTTCCTGAGAATAACTTTTTTCCATCCTTAAGGATGACATGCAAAGGTAAATCCCAATCACCGATTGAGCGTAATAAACTAAAACCATTATCAAGAACCAAAGGGGCTACCTGAGGAAAATAACCTTGAAATTCAATTAACTGAGCGTCAGTCACATTAATACCCGGTTGCACCCAAACTTTCTGACTGCGATCAATAAATGCTTTTGGCAAAGCCGCTACGAGAGCTTCTTCACCTTGACCGTTATAACTCCTCCAAATTTCCTGAAAGATGAGATGCGTCAGTTTACCTTTCTCTAATATTATCGACTGGCCATCAAAGGTTTGTAAATGATCCAGTTCAATTTTTTCTTGCTCAACGGCTTGTGTAGAAAACGATGCGCCTAGCAAGAGTAAAAGTGATGAGGCATAACCCGCGATTATGCTTTTGTTAATTTTTTTCATTGTAAACCTCTTTTCAATCTCAATATTTAGTACAGATTTTAACGACAGTTCTTTAATCGATAGCCTTTGCTTAGCGCCACAAAGGGCGCCCACTTGTACGTGTCTCTTTTGCTTGGCTATCTTCTACCCAGCTTTCAATTTTGCTATCCAGGGTATCCGTTGCTAAGAAAGTGCGATAAGTAATCTGTCCGTCTTTATCAATCAAAACATGATGCGGTGTACCAACAATCCCATAACCACTCACAAGATCTCCTTTTTGATCAATCACCACGGGTAAATTGAATCCTTCTTGATTAAAAAACTGCTCGATATTTTCTACCGAATCATTAATACCGACATTCACCGCTAATACTTCAATATCATCGCCGTATTGGTTATAAATTGACTGCAGGTGTGGCATCTCCACTTTGCAGTAGTTGCACCAAGTCGCCCAAAACTTCAAATAAACAGGTTTATGCCCTTCATAATCGGATAGCTTGAACGTTTTACCTGTCAAAGTAGTCACTTCAAAATCAGGGGTTTTATCGCCGACCGCTAATGGCGCTCCACTTGCCTGTATGGCGGTACTCAGTAATAAAGCCGAAACCGTAAAACGCAGTGATTGTTTAAATAGTCTCATGATGAGATTCCTCTTTGGTTAAAATAAAAGTTGAAAACATTAGATTTGAAGCAACAAATAAACGGCAGCACCAGCCATCAAGATTGCGAATATCCATTTAATAGAATTAAGCCAAGGGCCAGAACGGGGAAGCAAAGCCAATGCGCCACTGAAGCTGCCAGCCACAATCAGTAACGCACTCATTCCGAAAGCAAAAACAAACATCAGTAGAGCAGCCCAAAGTCGGTCACCTTCTCCGGCCACATACATCAGCAACATACCTAATACCGGAGATGTACAAGGCGCCATCACCAACCCGGAAAGCGCCCCTGCTAAGAACACATTAATCGGTGCTGATTTAGACTTCTGTTCTGAATTCAAAAAGCTAGGTGCCATTAAGCCCATGGGTAAACGTACCCAACCCAACATCCAAACGGCCATAAACAAACAGAACACAGCCACAATCATTAACGTAATCGGGTGTGAGGCAACCGTGCCAAACAACACACCACTACTGGCCGCCATAATACCCAATAGCGCATAAACCAAAGCCAAGCCAAAGACATACAACAAAGAATATAAAATGCTCTGCATTCGCCCCTTAGCTTGACTACCAACAACCGAAACGGTGATCGGCAGCATTGGATAAACACACGGTGTTAAACTGGTAAGAAGGCCGGCGGCAAAAACAGCCGCTATCGCCCAAGGTGAAAACTGCTGCTCAAAAAGAGACGCCTGTATAAAAGATTCCATCATCATCACCTACTGGGTAGTCGTGTTGAGTTATTGATGATTGAGTTATACGCAGGTTTTTAAACGGGGTTATCAAAACGCGGTGATATCCATATGAAATGGACATTAAATCCATATAAAACAAAAATGATATTTTTATTTTTCCTTATAAATCAATAACTTATAAAATATCACTCAAAACATTCAACTTGCTCTAACGTGCTTACAAGACGTAAAATCACTGCGTTCATAAATCACGGATAGCCCTACACATGCCCTTTCAGTTCGAGCAGTATTCTTTCGATAGCCAAAGCGGCATGCTCAGCCACGAAGAGAAACCAGAGCAAGCCCTGCGTCATAAAGTAGCAGGGCTACTGCAATATTTGATCGAGCATCAAGACAGAATCGTTAGCAAAGAAGAGCTGTTAGAAAAGCTATGGCACCATGGTGATTACCGCGAAAACTCATTAACTCAAAGCATCCGTGAACTGCGTTTAGCCCTTGACGATAATGCTAAATCGCCCAGCTATATAAAGACGTTTCCACAGCGAGGGTATCAATGGATATGCCCATTAGATGAAGCTCCTTTAATGGACGCCCCACAAGATGAGCCCTCTGATAACCTACCGGCGGAACAGCAAGAGCAGCCAAAACAGCACCGCGGTCGCTTTGCCCGACCCTTGTTTGCATTAATACTATTCATCAGTCTGGCTAGCGGGCTAATATTCAACAGCTTGAACAACGATATTGAAGCGACAAACCCAACAACCAAATCGCTGCTGGTATTGCCTTTTATTAATGCGACCAATGATCCCAGCATGGATTGGCTCGAACATGGGCTATCTGACATGCTCGCCATTGATTTACAACGCAGTAAACCGTTCAACGATTCGCAATTAGAAGTCACGCCACCAGCATTGGCCAATACACTGCTACTCAATTCAGAACTTAATTGGCCAACGTTACCCGTCCATATCCGCAGCTTATTACGTGACCAAAATTTCGATGCCGCATTATTTGCCAGTGTGCGTCTGCACAATGACCAACAAGTGTTTGACTTCAAACTGATTCACGCCGACGGTCGCACCCAACAAGGCAGCATTAGTTACCCATCGCTACCTGCAAATGCACACGCTATTAGCCAGCAGCTGTTGTATTTATTAAGGCCAGGACAAAAGCGTGATATTAAATCCCCCCAAGATGACCCCATTGCCGCACAGGCATTAGCCCAAGGCATGCACGCACTTCAAGAAGAAGGCCCTATAAAAGCCCACAAATACTTTCAAGCTTCTCTCACTATTCAAAATAATAGCGCTTGGACGCGAGCTTGGTTAGCTCGCAGCCTTTATGCCTTAGGTAAATGGAGCGAAGCCGAAAACCAATTCAGTCAAATAACGCTACAGCAGCGACAAGACGACATCAGTCTTGATGCGTTTATTGCTTATTGGTTAGCTGAAATGGCGTATCGGCGTGGGGACGAACAACTTCAATCCATCGTCAATCAAGCAACGATGAAAGCTGAGCAAGCGTTTGTACCAAATCAAATGGCACAAAACTACAGGCTTCAAGCTAACATTGCATGGGAAGCAATGGAGTGGGATAAGCACAGCGTTTGGACGAAAAAAGCTAATCAATTATTTTCTTCAAATAGTGACCTTACAATAGAAGCCGACAAACTGTTTTATCTTGGTAACCCAAGTAACGAAGGCCTAGAAAAGAATCCTAAAAATGATTTATTAATCAATCAAGCAAGACTGCAAAAAGCACTGAATTTTTATCAGCAGCTTAACAATCAACCCATGATTGCGGCCAGCCAATTGGCCATCGCACAAAACTACACCATTGATTTAGCCAGTCGTGAACTCGCCTTAAACCAAGCACTCACACTGTATAGACAACTGCAACAACCATTCGAACTGGCACAAGCATTAATCTATGCAGGCTTTTATCAACTGCAATTACGTAACGGTGAGAAAGCTTTCACTTACTTCAATGAAGCAAAAAATATTGCAGTTGAATTAGGTTCTAAATATTTATTGACTAACAGCGATTTCTATATTGCTTTTGCCATACTTGACCAAGGACTGGACCAAACAGCGTTAAAAGGCCACCCCACTGATCCCATAAAACTGCAACAAGCCATTAACTTGTTAAATAACTTTATTTTAAGCGAACCTGCACCTTGCTTTCGTGCTACTGCGTTAACATTTTTGGGATGGGCACACTCTGATTTAGAAAACTACGATCAAGCGTTAAACGTATTAAATGAAGCAAAAAGGATCTACAAAGAAATTAATATGGAAACCAGTTTTGGTTATGCTAGCTACTCGATTATGCGTATTCACTTAGAACGTGAAAATTATTCCGCTGTCATTGCTATGCGCAGTGATAAAATAACGACTCGCTTACAAGCCAGTTTTTTAGCCCGCGCTTACTATGAAACGAAACAATTTCCTGAAGCAATAGAAACGCTTAACCTGTTTAAAAAACAATACCCCAACATGTGGCAGAAACAGGATGAAAAACGCTTGGTTGATTATCAGAATTCACAGAAAGGGATATTGTCTAAACTTCTCAGTGAACCTAAAGCACACTTGGTTTATTGCGAGTCTGACTGGTTACCATAAAGTCTGAAATTAATGGTATTAAGTGTTAATACCATTAAATAATGTTGCGACACATAGCTCTACTAACTGCTCATCGGTATAACCATGATCTTTTTGCATAGACCACGCAGAATACAAAAGGCCATCGATTAAGTTTACGACCCATAAAGTCGGTAAGTGCTTTGCCACACAGCCTTCGCTTTTGCCGCTATCAATTAGCTGTACCATTTCATCTTGTTGGACCTGAATACGTTGCTGTAACTCAGGGCTTTTTATACTTGATTCATTTACATTCATTAAAAACTGTAATTCTTGATGCAGCGGCAAAATAGCCGCAAATAATAATTCTATGGCGTTTCTTACAGAACGCGCTTGGGTTTCTATATGCTCGGTTTTTGCATCAAATGTCGTTAAGCACTGATCCACAATCGCTTCGATTAAATGCTCTTTACTATCAAAAAGTCGATACAGTGTTGCCCTGCCTACACCAGCCTGCTGCGCTATATCTTTAAACGCGGCATCCGGGTTTTGACTTAACACAGCCATAGCGGTTTGAACAATAGCCGTTGAAGAGCGCTGAATTCTCGCATCAGTACTTTGGTTCATACACTTCCCGAATCTATTTTAAGCCGCTAGTTTATCCGTAAGCTATGATTTTAATAAGGCCCTTTTGCACGCCTGCGCTTTTAGCCATTTCAATAAAGGAGCCACAGCTTACTTGCACGATAATCAATCAAAAGATATGATACACAGATGTCTCATATCTTGCAAAGCCTAATCGGAGCCACGAAATGAAAGGCCTCAAGCTCAAACAGTATCTAAGTATTCTTATTCCACTAGGGCTGCTTGTCATGGTTTTACTATGGCTTAGCGACGACAGCACCCAAGCACCCGGTGCCAAGCAACTTGAACCATCACCCGTTGAGGTATCTGTCATAAATGTTAGTCCACAAGCAGGCGATATCACTGAGCACGCCTCCGGAATTACCATGGCACGCTGGCCGACCAATTTAAATGCCATTGTTTCAGGGCGCGTCGAGTTTATTAATACCCAGTTGCAACCGGGAGAATTAATTACCAAAGGCAGTGTCTTAGTTCGCCAACAAAACCATATTTATAAAGCCGATCTTGCTTCTGCCCAAGCCCGGGTTGCCAATACTCAATTAGAAATCGCTCGAATTAAGAATGAACAATATGTAGCGTCTAAATCCGGCAAAGCCCAGTCGGCTTTTGGCCGCTTCGAACCCCATTTACATGCCGCTAATAGCGAATACTTAGCCGCAAAAGCGGCACAAGATTTAGCCCAACAACAATTAAAAGACAGCCAAACCCTTGCGCCATTTGATGCGGTCATTCTCAGCGATCATCTTTCTCCTGGCCAATGGCTGAATACGGGTGAGCTGCAATATCAAATAGCCGCCAGTATTGCCGTCGATATTAAAGTTGAGCTCTCAGCACAGCAATGGCGTCGGCTGACGCTACAAGAAGGCGGCGCGGTTTCTGTACGCACACCCGATGACAATACTTGGTCTGGCAAAATACGTTACCTAAATCCAATCATGGATCAAACCACGCGTCAACGCAGTATTGTGGTTGAGGTGCTTAATCCTTATCAAGCTGACACGCCATTATTACCTGACCAACAAGTGCAAGTTACGTTTTCTGGCCCTGCATTAGTTAATGTCATAAAAGCACCTGCGTCTGTCATCACCGAAGACGGCAAAGTTTGGAGCCTGACCGAAGGTAAATTACAGCTTGAAGACATTGAGCTATTAGAAGAGAAAGCCGACTATCTACTTTATCGATATAAAAATCAGCCAGACCAATCTCGTCAACTGGTTTTATTTCCATTGAGTTCCATGCTGCAAGGTCAAATAGCAACGGCATTGGTGCAAACTCATCATCCTTTAAATAAAAACCACGAGTAGTCTGATATGAAATTTTTATCACGCTGGTTTTTAGATAACCCAGTCGCCGCTAACTTACTAATGGCTTTTATCTTGATTTCAGGGGTATTGACCTTTAATCAAATTAGAATCGAAAGCTTCCCACAAATAGCCCCAACACAACTGGAAATTTCGGTAACCTATCCCGGTGCGACACCCAAACAAGTAGATCAAGGCATTACCCAACGTATTGAAGAAGCGATCAGTGGCGTTGCGGGCATAAAATCAATCAAAAGTGATTCGTACCGCAGCTATGCCAGCATAACCGTTGAAAAACGAAGCGGTGTCGAACTAGAACGCTTAATCGAAGATGTGCGAAATAAAGTGGATGGCATCATTGGTTTTCCTGAGCAAGCCCAGCGCCCTAAAATTGTCCGTAGCGAATTCGGTAACCTTGCCGCTTATGTGATTGTTTACGGTGGTGAAGATCAAGCGGTACTGCAACAAGTAGCGACTCGATTAGAGCGTGAGTTAAAAAAACACCCTAATATTTCACAAGTCAGTAATACCGGTAAACGCCGACAATTATTACTCATTGAACCTGACTTAGATTTATTAAAGCGTTATCAATTAAGTGTCGATGACCTTGAACATCGTATTCATCAATGGTCTCTGGATTACCGCAGCGGTGAATTAAAAACCGCAAGTGGCAGAATTACATTACGGGGCAGTGAGTACGCCGATAATTTACAAGAGTTAAAAAACTTACCCATCATTGCCACCGCGCAAAGTACGGTCACACTCGGAGCGATTGCCGAAATCAACCGACAATACGAAGACAACGACAGTATTGTTCGTTTTCAAGATAAGCAGGCCATCGCCTTATTAGTGACCACTAGTAAGAAGGACAATTTATTTGACGTCAGTAATTCCATTAAAGAGGTGATTGCTAAAGTGCAGCCTACTCTGCCTGAAGAAATGAAGGTCGATATCATGGCTGACATGACGCCCTATATTAAAGACCAGCTGAATTTAATGGGCACAAACGCATGGCAAGGCTTATTAATCGTACTGATTTTGCTGGGCCTGTTTCTTGAAGTGAAATTAGCATTTTGGGTGGCCATGGGCATACCCATCTCTATCGCAGGTGCCGTCACTCTGATGGGCTTACCGGCTTTTGACTACAGCATTAACGACATCACATTATTCGGCATGATCTTAGTATTAGGTATTTTAGTGGATGATGCCGTGGTCGTGGGGGAAAGCATTCATCAGGCGCGCCAAGAAATTAAAGACCCCAAAGAAGCCGCGTGGAAAGGCGTTGAATCCGTGACCATTGCGACCGTCTTTGGCGTGCTCACCACCATTGCGGCGTTTTCTCCGATGTTATGGATTGAAAATGAGTTGGCAAAAATACTCGCGGGATTTTCGGCGGTGGTTATTTTTGCGCTATTTTTCTCATTAATTGAAAGTAAGTTCATATTACCCAGCCATTTAGCCCATTCGTCGAGTCGTCAATACAATAATGTATTTTCACGATGGTTATTAAAAGCAAGAGGCGGATGTGATAGCGCTTTAAATAGCTTCAGCCATAAATGCTATCAACCTTTATTAAAAATTGCGCTTCATCACAAAGGCGCATCCCTTATTCTATTTTTATGTTTTGTCATTTTCTCGTATGGTCTGCTAATGAAAGGCTCGATCCCAACGGTATTTTTTCCTGAAATACCCGGACGCTATGCCAGCTTGAATATCACTATGGATGAAAACGCCGCGCTTGCACTCACGCAACGTAATACGCATCAACTAGAGTCGGCATTAAGCCAAGCAAGCAAACAGTTAAAGCAAGAGTTTGACCTAGAATACGCACCAATTGAAAAGTACATCGTGGCGATGCCATCTTCTGAAAAAATTGATATCACAGCGGAGCTTAGCCAAGAAGCATTGGCTCACATTCCCAGCGAACGTTTCCTGCAAGTGTGGAAACAACATACTGGCGACATTGAAGGCAGCTACTCCACTAACTACACATTATCTGAGCCGATCGCCGGTGGCACAGCCATCACAATATCCGCGCCCAATCGAGATTTAGCACGCCACGTTGCCGGATTATTAAAAACCGATCTAGCCAAACTCGAAGGTGTCAATAATGTATTTGATGATAGCCAAGGGGGTAAGCGACAATTAACCGCAACCTTAAATCAAAGGGGCAGACAACTGGGTATCAATCAACGTCAATTAGCCACCTTAATGGGCGGTGCATTTGGCGCCATTGAGATACATCGCTTATTAGATGAAGGCGAAGAAACCCTGGTATTGTTACGTTTTTCTGAAAATGAACGCACAAGTATTTCGCAATTAAAATCCACCCCGGTGCATTTGGGCAATGACAGTTATGTGACCTTGGGGGAAATCAGTGAATTCGAATACACCCGTGAACCCGAAGTATTGCATCGCAGAAACCGCAATGAAGTAGTCAGTGTTTTTTGGCGACAAAACCGCACCGTGGCGTCACCAAAAGTCACTTGGGAAAAATTACAAACATCATCTGTTATCAAGCTTCAAAAGTTGTACCCAGACGTTGAGATAAAAGCAGCCGGTGAATTTGAAGAAATAGATGAAGTACAAACTGGCTTTAAAAAAGCCATGTTACTCACCTTATTACTTATTTATGTATTGCTGGCGGTGCCACTTAAATCTTACTGGCAACCTTTCATTATTATGTCAGTGATTCCTTTTGGCTTTGCCGGGGCTATTTTAGGCCATGGCTTAATGGACTTATCGTTTAGTTTGTTATCGATGTTTGGTTTGATGGCTATGACGGGCGTGGTGATTAATGATTCACTCGTTTTAATGACGCGGTTTAATCAACTGCACGACAGCGGCATGAATGTCACCGATGCCTTAATTGAAGCAGGCAGAAGTCGACTCAAGGCTATATTCCTAACAACAGTTACCACCGTCTGTGGCCTTATCCCACTATTATTAGAAACGTCCGAACAAGCACAATACTTAAAGCCAGCGGCTGTCTCATTAGTATTTGGCGAACTATTTGCGACACCGATTACACTAATATTGATTCCGGTTTTATTAAAATTCGGACGTTATAAAACCAACAAAAACCACTCGATTTTAGACAACGCAAGTGAAAACCAAGGTTAAAAGAATGAATGAATCTGCATTAAAAGAAGCTGTATTTAGAGAGCCCCCTGAATGGGGCTGGTTTATTGGCATTAGCATTAGCATTATGTCTATCCGTGAAATCATCAATGGTCATTATCTTGGCCTGCTCACCGGCGTACCGTTTTTGCTTGTGGCTGTTTTAGCCAATCGAAAAGTACATTTACCACTGTGGGCAATGTTTACGCTGGGTGCATTGGTTAATTTTATATTGGCGGTAACGGGACATATTCAATATATATCCGCCATTATCTATTTATTACTGATTGTGTATGGGGGTGATGAAACAAGAAAGGCGTATCTAAATAAGGGCTGCTTATAAATTGAGTCGATAAAACAACACAATAACCAATACAAACAATACCGCCGATACACTTTGCCAAAATGCAATTGGGTTACGTTCCAGTAGTGGCCCTTTTGCTTGGTTTAGCATTTTATCTGTCGGATGGCGTAAATCATAAATGAACTCTGACAGCTCTTGATAACGTAAATGAGGCTGAATATGAGTGGCTTTTTTGAGTACCGAATCCAGCCAAGCAGGTAAATCACGCTTATCATCCAGAACACTTTTATATTTAAGTTTCAATTGCGCATAACGACTTTTACAACGAGCAACTTCAGCGCCATACGGTAACTCGCCTTTTAGCATATGGTAGGTAATGACGCCCAATGAAAATATATCCGAAGCATTACGGCCACCCTCACCCATAAAATATTCAGGCGCCATAAATTGCGCAGTGCCTAAGCTTTGGCTTCGAATCAAAGGGCTATTTATTTCTAAGATACCCGCTACTTTTGCCGAACCAAAATCGATCAATTTTACTTGTCCATAGGCATCGATCAGGATATTTTCTGGTCTGCAATCTTGATGTAGCATTTCTAAACGATGAAATGCTTGTAGCCCTTTTGCGATTTGCTCGACAATAACTCTAACCGACTCTAAATCGGGTTTAGGATTATCACGCATCCATTGTGTCAGGGTTCGCCCTGGTACATATTCCATAACACTATAAATGAAGCTCTTTTTTTCTTGTTCTGGTGACTTTACGACATGAGGATTATTTAAGCGCTGAGCAATCCAGTCTTCCATTAAAAAACGATCAAGGTAGGCCGTGTCTTTTTGTTGTTCAACGGATGGAATTTTTACCACCACCTGCTCAGATGGGTCATAACAATTTTCGGCTAAATAGACATGGCTACGACTGCTCACATAAAGTGATCGAATAATATGCCAATTGTCAATCGTTGCACCGACATCTAATGGGGGTGAAAAAGGCAATTGTGTTAGTTGTTCAAATAATTCAATTTCACTTTGTAACGGTAATTCATCGATACAAATAATTTGTGCCGTTAAATTATCGGTACTGCCATGTTTGATTGCTTGCTGTACAAATATTTGTGCCGCTTGATCTAATGTTTGAGCATATTCACGCACTGTCGATTGCATGAATGCACCCGATATATGTTCATAAACCCCGTCTGTCATTAATAGAAATACATCACTATTTTTAAGTGGTACACAGGTGTAATCCATCTCTAAATATGGATGAAAGCCCATGGCTCGACTTAGGTAATCTTCATGCTCAGAAATACGCACCCGATGATCTTGCGTCAATTGCTCTAACTCATTATCACGCAGTCGATAAACACGACAATCACCCACATGAAAAATATGAGCCGTCGTAGATTTTAATATAATCGCGCTCAGTGTGCACACATATCCTTTATTAAAGTCGCTGCGATATTGACTACGCCGAGTCTGCCCATGTAGCCAAGAGTTAGTGGCATTCAACACTTTATGCACACTGGTTTTTACGGACCACGCCTGAGAGGTGCAATAATAATCTTCCATCAAGGCATGCACAGATGCCGCACTGGCTTCTTGGCTCACTTGAGAGCTGCTAATGCCATCCGCTAACGCAATGGCAATACCTTTTGTGCTTAATAATGAATCTGACGGCGTAGAAACGCCATGAAAATCCTGATTAATGGGCTTAACGCCTTTATCACTAAACTGGCCAAACGATATAGATAAACGCTTAGGCATAGGTGCTCACTTTAACAATGCCAGCAATGAGCACTGGCATATTTATTTTTATTATTAATAAGATTTGTACGGTAAAAATTTGCCACTCATGGTGATCGATACTCGATCCCCTTTAGGGTCAGCTTCACGTTGCAAGTCCATATTAAAGTCAATTGCACTCATAATTCCATCACCAAATTCTTCATGAATCAGCGCTTTAAAGGTTGAGCCATACACATTAATTAATTCGTAAAAACGGTAGATAAGAGGATCCGTCGGCACCGCTGTTGGTAATGAGCCTTTATATGGAACCACCTGTAATTGCAGCACAGCGTCTTCTGGTAACGCTAACATTTCGCCGACGGTACCTGCTTGTTGCTTAGTTAATGTCATTTGTCCTAACAATGCAGCCGTTGCCCATTCTTTACTTTGGCCAATTGCATCCGCTAATTCTGGCCATGTCAATTCTTTGCGCTGTTTTTGTAAAACAATCAATTCGGTTACTTCATCGCGCGTCATCACATTGTCCTTATTTAAGCATTAAATGAAAACCGTCTTTCTATAAAAGACGGTCAACTTTATTTAACTATTAAGCGGCTTGTTCTGTACCTCTCACCACAGGCGCACGCTTAGCACCCGTACGTACATGCGTGGTATAAAGGGTTAAACCTGTGAATGCTAAACCACCAACTAAGTTACCAAGTGCAGTTGGGATTTCGTTCCAAATTAAGTAATCACTAACCGAAAATTCACCTCCCATAATGATCCCGAATGGGAATAAAAACATGTTAACAACTGAGTGTTCAAAGCCCATGTAAAAGAATAAGAAAATAGGCATCCACATGGCGATCACTTTGCCAGATACGTTTGTTGAAATCATCGCGCCAACAACACCTAACGACACCATCCAGTTGCACAACATGCCACGAATAAAAATAGTGAACCAACCTGCAACACCATACTCAGCATACCCAAGAGTACGCGCTTCACCGATGCCCGCAATCTTAGCGCCAATGGCACCTGCATCAACATTAAAACCATATGTAAAAATAAAGGCCATCATAAAAGCAACGGTTAATGCGCCAGCAAAGTTACCTACAAAAACCAAGCCCCAGTTACGTAAAACACCCTTTACAGTCACACCTGGTCGTTTATCTAAAAGCGCTAATGGTGCTAACACAAAAACCCCTGTTAACAGGTCAAAACCCATTAGGTAAAGCATACAAAAACCAACGGGAAATAAAATGGCCCCCAGCAAAAATGAACCTGTTTGCACTGCAATCGTAATCGCAAATACTGCGGCCAAGGCTAATATAGCGCCAGCCATAAAGCCCCTTATTAAAGTATCACGGGTCGACATAAAGACTTTCGACTCGCCTGCGTCCACCATTTTGGTGACAAACTCGGAAGGCATTAAATAGGACATAGGTCTCTCCTAGAGATTAACTCAGTTTTATAATAACAAGCGAACGTCACTCGAATCTAACTAGGGTTTTGCAACAAGCATTCCAGTCTTACATTTTTTAAAAAAGCGAGGTAATAGAGGGGGTTAATACGGTATTGGATTTAATAACAAGAAAAAATGATTCATTTAAGTTCAAGTAAAATCAAGCAGGCATTAAATCAGTGCGCATTGCATAAAGGACGAGTAACTAAAAACATCAAGGGTGCACCAATATAGATGCAACTTAGGCATTAAGATGGGAAGGTATAAATGAAAAACTGAGATTACGAAAAATCAATATAAATCAATCCATTAGATTAAACATAATCACATCACGGCAGGTGGTGTACTTGAAAGGTATTTTTCGAGCATGAGTCTTAAGCTATCTTGTTTCAAAGGTTTAGTAAGGTAGTCATTCATCCCTGATTCTTGCGCACGCTCAAGGTCTTCTTTTAACGCATTTGCTGATAACCCACATATGATGACGTTATCAATACCACATGCCCTGACAGTTTTAGTGGCGGTATAGCCATCCATTTTTGGCATTTGTACATCCATAAACACTAAATCATAGTCTTTGCTCTTAATAGCCTCGACGGCTTGTATGCCATCTTCAGCTAGATCAAACGTCACCCCTAAGCTTTCTAACATATCACCAGCAACGATTTGGTTTATTGCATTATCTTCAACTAATAAAACATGGCCAGATATTACACACTTAGTTTTAGCCACATTAACCTGAGTTTTAGAGTCTTTGACTTTTAATCCCAGTATACGTTTAAAGAATATTTGATACTGCTTTGGTGAAAAAGGGTGCTGCAATATTTCAACTTGATCTAATTCTTTGAGTTTTTCTTTTTCAGCGCTTTCATTTGAATTTAGTATACAAAATAACTTTGTGTTTGCATCTATACAGCGTGTAATCGTCAACGTATCTAATGCTTGCATTCCTTCAAATATGATGAGCTTATGCTCTGGTAAGGCACAAATAAAATTAGAATCCCCTCGAAATTGACTCAAGTCTTCTAATGTCACATTAAGGTCTTCTAATACATACTTAAGCGCTGAAGGCTTGCCATTACGACCAACATAATGCACTACTGGTGACGTTTGTTCTAATGGCGCCAGTACAGGTGCAGTATTGAGTGACTCACAACTTATACGTACGAACACACTGGTTCCTACGCCTACATCTGACTCAACCTTAATAACACCGCCCATCAACTTAACAAGTTGCTCAACAATGGTAAGACCCAACCCTGTTCCACCATACTTACGACTAATTGACCCGTCCGCTTGTGTAAAAGATTCAAAAATGGATTCTACTTGCTGCGGACTCATGCCAATACCGGTGTCATGAACACTAAAACAAAACATGTTGTCGATATAATCAAACTTAATGGCAATGCTGCCGCCTTGATCGGTAAACTTAATAGAGTTACTGCACAAGTTGAGCAACACCTGACTTATTCTGAGCGGATCGCCCTTTAGTATTTTTGGTACAATTGGCGTGACCCAAACTTTAAAATCTAATGATTTGTCTTTTACCCTAACTAACATTGAAGAAATGACATTTTCAATAACACTATTGACATCAAACTCGACTGATTCTATTTCCATCTTGCCCGCTTCAATTTTAGAGAAATCTAAAATATCATTTATGACGTTCATCATAATTTGGCCCGAATAGGCAATGCGGTCTAAATATCGTCTTTGTTTACTAGTCAAATCTGTTTTTAATACCAGGTCAACCAGCCCAACAATGCCGTTCATTGGCGTGCGTATCTCGTGACTCATATTAGCTAGAAACATGCTTTTTGATTCGGCGGCCATTTCTGCTTTTTTCTTTTCTTCTTCTAATTGAATGTTTAACACCTCTTGATTGGCGATCATATCTTGAGACTCAACCAGTAATTTTTGTGTTAATCTATTATTTTGATGAAATACCTCGGCTGCTCTTGCTAGATTGCCAATTTCATTTTTGGCATTTGTATTAGGAATGACACTAATATCATCACCTCGAGATAAAACATTAAAAACATCTGTAATGTTTTTAATTGGCAATAGAATTCTTCTCGACAAAAACCAAGTAATGGATAATATAATCAACATAAATAGACTACTAACAACACCGTTTACAAACTGTGCATTGCGCGACGATATATCCGCTAACCTCTCCATTTCATTTTGCTTTATAATGGCGTTTTCTCTTATCTTTTTAGTTAAAAATAAAAACTCGTTTGCTGATCCGGCCATAACCACGTTAACCAAATACAAATAGCCTCTATTCAATTGAATTAGACGCCTAAATTCTTTTTTTATTACGTTCAAAGTATCAATTTTATTTTCATTTTTAACCGCATCTAGCTTATTAGTAAATTCATGAATAACACGATTAAACTTACTAATTTCTTCTGGGTCTAAACTTTGTAAGTAACTATTCATGTTTTGGCTAAGTTCAAAAACATAATTCTGCATCATTACGGATAATGACTGGTTATTATTTATATTGTTCTCTAAATTTTTAATTCTATTCTCTATTAGTTCAATAGAGGCTTGCTGCTGGGCTTTAGCGGTAATAACAGAGGTGAAATTATCTTCATAATCTTGAATGTGTGACACCATACGGGAGAAAATTTCTTTTCCAACTAAAAAAGAATCATCGCTCCCCACATCACCTGATAAATCATTAATACGATCATTCACATTTTCAATCACCGTATGAAACCGATGTATCGAACTATCACTGCCTGTTTCTTTGTATATAAGAAGGTTGCGCTGCAGATCAATGACATCACGCTCAAGCTCGTATATCACTCCTACATTATGGTGTGATTGAGATAAAACAACTTGGTTTTTAATAAGAGTTGAAAAACTGTAATGTGCAGAAAAAACTTTTATCAATAATGTAATCGTTAAAAAAAGCAAAACAATATTGACTTGTGTATGCAGCGAACGTATTTGCATCAACTGTCCCTAAGCGCTAATAAACTCATACCACTTTTGTAAACTGTAATCATATGTGGGCATAACAGTGTTCCAAACCGCTACATTACTTAAGCGCTGTTGATAACTCCCGCCTGTGCGCATATCCCCTTTTTGCACGGATATTTCGCCATCGGTGCCTTTTAATGACTCTGATGCAATTTTACCTTCATACCAATAATTCCACTCCGCTTTAGATAAGTAAGATCGAGAACGTTGTGGGTTTGAAATGTAATAACCTTGTCGAGCAATAAAGGCACCTGGCCAGCCTGATAACCACCAGTTCATGTATTCGTAAGCGACATCTTTTGCTTTGCCCTGTGTGGCAGATGATAAGCACATAACACCATGCCAACCTCGATACCCTTCTTTTGGTGCCGCGTATCTGACAGGCACACCTTGACCGTTTAATGCAGAAACAGCCGGGCTAAACATGCTCTCAATGACCACTCGCTCAGAGGCCATGAAGTTGACTGACTCCGGCACCGAGGTCCAAAACCCACTAAAGTGGCCTTCTTTCTTCATTTTTATTAGCACATTAAATAGTTGGTCAAGCTCCACTTTGGTAATAGCACCAATATCTTGAATTTTTACTAAGCCTTTCGCTTGAGCCGCTAACGCTAAATCGAAAATACCAATCGTTGGCGCGTTAACAATGGCGACTTTTCCTGCATATTTTCTATCAAGTAGCCAACCCCAGCTTTCTGTTTCATATGCAATACCAGGCGTAATCACATTCGTGTTATAACCAAATGAATCGACGTTGTGCACATAAGGTAAATAACTAACACGTTCGCTAGGTGTTAAGCCGATTTCATCATTGTCTTGAACATAAAGAATTTTATGCGGAGCATCGCCTGCCCCCATCCGAGCGCTGGGCGTTAGCTTACCTGTTTTAGATAGGTCATTGATCTCATTCCAGTTAGTAATTCGCTGAGTATCAATACTTTGAATAGAGCCAGACTGCCACAGCACATTAATGCTATTGGACCACTGCTCATATAAATCAAACGAATGGGGAGAGATAGAGGCTTTTTGCAGCACGGCTGCACTGCCTCTGGGTTCGAACACAAGGTTAATACCAAGGTCTTGCATGGCTTGCTGTCGAATTTCTTCTTGCAGCGTAACGTGTGTGCCCAATACCCTTAATGTATGCGTTTTTTTGGCAAATACATAAGGTGCCTTAGCCGCGATGCAAGTGGCAGCACCAGCTTTTGCTATGGTTGCCAGAGTATTACGTTTATTGATATCAAAAGGCTGTGCCATTAGCTGACTCGTACATATAAAAGATACTTATCAGTATAGACAGTGCACATCGAAAGCAAGTTGGTTAGATTGCCTGTTAAACGCTACCAACGAAACGAGACACCCTCTTTATCCAGCTGGTTTTGTAGCTCTTTGAAACCTTCTAGCTCTTGAATGAGTCGGCTCTTGTCTTGAGCTGCGACCGTTTGCCAATGGACATCTTCGACAGCCCCCACCAGTGCATACAAAAAATTCAAACTTACTCGTTTCTGTTGAAACGTCTGTAATTGTAAATAAGCCGCAACTGGCCCTATTTTTTTTAAGGCCTCTGGCGAGTCGATGCCTGCGTCAATCAATTGTTGCGCGGACTTAGGTCCAAGCCCTTTCATGTCCTGTAACCGCATAATTAGCACATTTCAATAAATTCAGGCATCGCTTTGATTCTTTCGATCCATGACAAAATATGTGGGTACATTGATAATTCAAATCCACCTTCATGAGCAACATGGGTGTAAGCAAATAAGCTTATGTCGGCAATAGAGTATGATTGACCAACAAAATAATCAGTTTGGGATAAATGTTCATTCATAACACGTAATGCATTATGCCCACCTGATTGCTTTGCGTGATATTCCGCTTCGCGCTCTTTTGGTAGCCCAAGATATTTATTAATATAGCGCGCCGTCGCAATATAAGGTTCATGGCTATATTGCTCAAAAAACTGCCACTGTAAAACCTTTGCTTTTAACAAGTTATCACTGGGCAATAGTGCCGTTTCATACGCTAAATAATTAAGTATAGCGTTAGATTCACATAAGTATTCGTCATTTTCTATTTTTAAAACAGGAATGCGAGTATTCGGATTCATTTTTTTAAAATCTGAGCCATGGGTTTCTTGTTTCAAGATATCCACATGCGCCCATTCGTGCGGAATATTTAAATACGAAAGCAACAACTTAATTTTATAACAGTTACCCGACATCATATCGCCATAAACGGTATACATAAACGAACTCCTATGACTAACTGGTTTATCCGATGGGCTATTCTAGCCGCCTAGCAGAGGTAAGTGTTTGATAGTGTGATATTTCAACGCTTTTGCTAAGCAGTCTTTCAAGGGGATAATATTAAGCTCTGTGTTTAAGGGCAGTAGAATGGCGCGATGACCTTGATAGATAAAGTCATCGGGATACAGTTGTTGGAAGGTTTCAACCAAACTAGAGTTACACGTAAAGTAAAGCCCACAATATTCAGGACTTTTTTCTTTCCAATCCATTCTTATGGTACTGCCTTTCTTTGCTAAGTAACTAGGTTCCCCCCATTTTAAACATTCTTCAAGTGAACCTAATTGATCCTGTTCGGCAATATCAAAAATTAAACAGCGCACAGCTAATAGTGTTTGTTTTGCTGCTTTAGGATAGGTATCAAATTTTGCTTTAACTGACTTATCCATTTATCACCTTGTTAATCAGGATACTTATATATTCTAGCTTGGAACATCGCTTTTATTTACATCTTTTTTATTAGAGAGCTGCCGAGCGCGTGTTTGATCGTCTTTATCTTTATCCAAGCCATTTTGCTCTAAATGACTATTTGGTGAATACACTACCCGAGTTAATAATGGAAAGTGATCTGAGCCAATCGATGGCATACGTTTAATAAAATCAAGGGTGAAATGATCACTGTGAAACAGATGATCCAGCGGCCAACGTAAAAAAGGGTAACTAGCATGAAAGGTATTAAACATGCCTCGCCCAACACGCGGGTCTAATAAACCACTCACTTTACGGAACAAGCGCGTTGTCGATGACCAAGCCACATCATTTAAATCCCCCGTTACAATAACGGGTTCTTTAGTATCACTGACACTTCGTGCTAAAACAGCCAGCTCGGCATCACGTTCTGACGATTCTGTATTTTCTGTTGGGCTGGGCGGGGCTGGGTGTATAAAGTGCACTCGAATAACATCGCCAGATTTAAGCGTCAAATTAGCATGCATTGACGGCACATCGTCTTCAACTAAAAATAAAATGCTTTTTTCTGTTAATGGTAGCTTTGAATAAACATGCATTCCGTATAAATTTTCCAAGGGGCATTTCATGCAATGGGGCATTTTAGTTTCTAGTACTTGTAGCTGCTCTTCCCACCAATGGTTAGATTCGAGCGTCACTAAAATATCTGGGGAATTTTCATTAACCAGACTAATCAACGCATCGCTGTTTTTATTCGGCGCTAACACATTGGATGTTAAAATGGTTAATGTATGATCATCATTACCCTGCGATGCAGATTTCACTTCATTAGGCCAAATGGGTGTATAAGGTAATACCCACCATAATTGCCAAACCACACACAGGCCCGTCAGGCTAATCAGTGTCATTGAGAGTGGATCTATACCCTCTAAAATAAAACACTGGTAAATAAAAGAAACCATTGCGAGAATCGCAATTTGAAAACGAGGAAAGTCCAGTACCCTAATGATCCAATGCGGGTGCTGCCATAAAGGTAAAAAAGTGAATAACACAATCACAATTGTAAATAAAATAAGCGCCGTTAACATATATCACCAAACATAAAAACCTAGCTGATTTAGCATAAGGCGTTTTAGGCTATACTGGCGCTGCGTATAAATCAATTATTCTGCCATTTATATCGACGAAACTGAGACCATTAACACATCACTTTCGACCCACATACTGACATTTAACCCCTTAATTGTCAGTTGTAAAGGAACATCACCTGAGTGTAATTTAGGCATTGTCCCAAATTTTTTCTGATCATAAGGCACTTGATATAAGGTAGCACGCGTATGATCAGGGTAACCATAGCGTAACTGCGCGGCCGTCACCCCTTGAATAGAGCAATAGCGACCACCTTGCATACCTTGCTCAGAAAAATGACTCGACTGCACCAATGAAAAATCTAAGTCATCAAATTGTCCTCGTAAGCTCGATACGGTATTGCCTGTAAACTCCAGTGGTTTCATTTTAATGTGGTTGATCGCCACTTCTTCGGCAATATTGTAAATATGTTGCTCATAAGCCATTTGATTGTGATTTATCAAAGGTGTTACATCATTACGCCAAATCAATAAAGCCAGTAGAACACTTGCCGATAATGCAAACATAAGACGCATAGATACCGCTGCTTTGTCTTGAGTGCGATTTTTTTTATGCTCAGGCTGTGACTGTAATAAAGCCTCAAATCTTGCGTACTGCTTATCAGTTAGTCGTTGATGTTTAAAATGTTCTTGGCTTGCATCTTTAAAGGGTTGTTTCATATTTAATAGCCCTCTTCTTTAGAACTAAGTGAGCGATGAATGGTTTTCAGTTTTTCTTTAATTCTAAATAATCGAGACAGTATCGTGCCTCTTGGCTGACCTGTTTCTTCGACAATTTCACTGGTGGTAAACCCTAACACCGACCATAGATACAACAGTTCTTTTTCACCAACAGATATACACTGCATGAGTTGATCTACTTGATGTTGGTCTACATAACTTTTTTCGAGATCAGTTGTGGATAACAACATGGGGTGATCGTCTAAAGTGTCAAATGCAATACGATTTTTATGGCGGCAATCATCAATAAATTGATTGCGAATCGCCTTACGTGTATACGCTTGAGTAAATTCAATTTCGGTGTGCGCTAATTTTTTAATCATGCGTTCAATAACTGTGTGCAGTAAATCTTCAGCATCATGGCTATTGCTTGTGAGTGAATACGCATATTGATACAGCTTATCAAGCTCCTTTCTATTAAACATCAGTGGGCCTATTCATTTTAAACCCTGTGATCCAGCCTTGAGCAATCCATTGTGAAATATTGCTAACTTGATTTTCAAGCTCTGCATTGTCTAGTATTTGATGAATACTCACGCCTGATTCAAGCATGCTTAATAATTTAAATTGATATTGCGTTAACTTAAATATTTTTCCATGATGATGCTCTTTAGCAATGCAAAAATAATTGAATTGCTTTTGAGCTGTATGACGGCCTGCTTTATTGTCAGCTGAATTTTTATTCAATAGGCTATTAAGGTCATAATAGGATTGCATCAGCATGAGTTGAGGGCTGGCATATAAATATACTTGAGCCGCTTGCTCAGGCGATAATTTTTGATAGGCAACAAAATCAAACTGGGCATCATCTTCAATATAATATAACTCATGACAATGCCACTGCGCCTGACTTAACTCTATTACCAGTTCATATCGATCAGACTGTATATTCAGTTCTTTACAGGTGGTACGGCCTTTTTCTCGCTTAAGCCATGCCGAAAAAGAATGCCCATATTGATTAAGATTTAATGTATTCAACGGATGCGCGCATAAGTAGAGTTTAACCAGCGAATAAAAGACATCTTCACCTAAAACTTGCTTACAGCACGCGTAAGCATTACTCATACAAGCAATCAAAGCATGGTATTGGTTTTGCTGATACACCCTAAGCAGCCCTGCCGAAGGCGCCATTAATGATGGTGACGTATCAGCCAGTAACGTTGCTTGCCAGTGCGACAGAGACATGGAAGGGTGCGTTTGTAGTGACATTATCCAAACTCCGATCTCTTTTTTATATTATCAGTAAAGCACAGTGCATCGAGTCGTGTTTGCGCTTGTTTTTGTTCACTTGCTAATACCTGCCAAGCTGGCAGTTTTGTATCCCACTCTATTAATGTAGGTACTGGGCCATTTTGCGCAATAAAAGCATCAAATAAACGCCATACTGTTTCACCGACACGCTGGCCGTGGCTATCTAATAAATAATCACCTTTATCTTCATGACCGGCTAGGTGAATTTGTTGCACTGCGTGACTGGGGATCTGTTTAAAATAATCATCAACTGATTCGCCTAAATTAAAACAGGATACCAGTACATTATTAATATCGAGTAACAACCCACAACCGGATTCAGCCACCACTGCGGCTAAAAATTCGGCTTCTGTGAGCGTGTTATCAGGGCAAGCAACATAGGCCGATATGTTTTCAAGCAGCATTTGCTCACCCAATATATCTTGCACGATTTTAATTCGTTCACTTAAATAGCAAACCACGTCTTGTGTATAAGGCAAAGGAAACAAATCCGCGGCGAATAAACCTTGGGCACTGGAAAAACTGCAATGCTCTGAATACCACTTTGCACCAGTACGCGCTTTAAAATCGTTTACTTTTTTTATGTAGGTAAGATCCAAGGGATCAATCGACCCTAACGATAAACCAACCCCGTGCAACACCACAGGGTAGCGCTCAGTAATGGCGTCCATTAAGTGAACATTTAAACCGCCATCCACCAGCCAGTTATCCACCAAGACTTCAAACCACGGTATATCCGGGTTTTCTTGTAGGATCGTTTGTATATGAGGCACTCTTAGCCCGACACCCGCACCTGAGATAACTGACGGCTGATTCATGGTATTACTTCGCTGGCTTTAATGCGGCCACTTTACCGCCTGTGATTTTTTCGCAAGTCCCTTCAGGCACATACACCCACTCTTTTGGTAGGTTGTCGGCGGCGGCTTGACCGGCACAACCATGGCTACCATCCAGCGCACCACAATCGTTTTGTCCGGCTTTTGCGATGCCAGCACATTTTTCCCACTGGCTAGGTTGATTCGGTACGGCTTGCGCTTGGATGCTCACGCCCATTGCCATGATGGCTGTAACCGCAGATGCCGCGGCTATTGTTTTAGTGCTCATTAGATTGATTCCTGTTATTAAGAGTAAGTCTCATCAGCTACCGTTTCACTGACTTACTTTACTTAACGACACAGAACCCTATTTGATTGCATTGAATCCGGTTTATTTTAAAAATAATCCTATAAACCTAAATGACAGGCAATAAAAAGCCACCCGAGGGTGGCTGATGGCAGCGAGTATGAAGCGTTGCTTACACTTTCATTTTTAAGAAGTTAGCAAAAAGGTCATGGCCATGTTGGGTCAAAATAGACTCAGGGTGAAATTGCACCCCTTGGATAGCCAGCGTCTTATGCTGTACACCCATAATCTCTTCTATGCTGCCGTCTTCGTTTTGTGTCCACGCCGTGACGTCTAAGCAATCAGGCAAGCTGTCTTTTTCAATCACTAATGAATGATAACGTGTTGCGGTGAACGGGTTATTCAAGTTAGCGAACACGCCTTTGTCTGCGTGATAAACCTCACTGGTTTTACCATGCATAACCTTACCTGCACGAATGATTTTACCACCAAAGGCTTGCCCAATACTTTGATGACCTAAGCACACGCCTAAAATTGGCAGCTTACCTGCAAAGTGCTCAATCGCCGCCACTGATACGCCTGCCTCGTTTGGGGTACAAGGCCCAGGGCTGATCACTAGGTGATCTGGATTAAGTGCTTCGATTTCTTCAATTGTGATTTCGTCGTTACGAAACACTTTAACGTCTGCACCTAGCTCACCAAAATACTGAACCACGTTATAGGTAAAGGAATCGTAATTATCGATCATTAATAACATTAGGATTTTCCTTTGTTAGATTCATCATTTGCCAGCTGGGATATCATCACTTTTAATGATTGAATCTCGGCATGCAAATCAGTCATAGAAGGCTCTGTTGAATGCGCCGCTTCTTCAATGGCATTTTCTTTTTCAATGACACTGACCACAATACCAATCACCATATTTAAAAAGGCAAATGCGGTTAAGAAGATAAACGATAAATAATACAACCAACTTAAACGATATACCGTCATGGTTTCGTACATCACATCCGTCCAGTCTTCGAATGTCATAACCCTAAAGAGCGTCAATAACGAAATAGAAATATCGCCCCATAATTCAGGATTAATAGTTGCAAATAATGTAGAGCCAATCGCGGCATAGATGTAAAAAATAATAAACATCAGCAACATCACATAACCCAATTGCGGTAATGCTTTTAACAATGAGTTAAGCAATACACGTAATTCAGGAATAATCGACACCATCCGTAATACGCGGAAAATACGCAACAACCGCCCGATAAACGCCATTTCGCTTTCATCCACAGGGACTAAACTTGCAACCACAATGATGGTATCGAAAATATTCCAGCCACTTTTAAAAAAGTGACGTTTATTCTCTTCGCCGATAAACCGCACGGTTAACTCAACTAAAAAGATAACCGTGATAAAATGGTCAAGCCAACTAATAGCGGTAAGCATAGCCGGTGGTAGGTCATAGGTTTTAGCGCCCACTACCACAGCGGAAAATAAAATCACACCGACAACAAATAACTCAAAGCCTTTATTACTGCGCAGCGCTAAAAAACGTTGCTGAAAATTACTGGTGTTCATTACTTAGTTATCCAATCCCGATTCGGCCATGGCCACGGCTTTAAAAACAGCCCGTGCTTTATTCATGGTTTCTTTCCACTCAAGACGCGGCACACTGTCGGCAACAACACCGGCCCCAGCTTGTACATAAATCTTTTTGTTCTTAATCACCGCAGTACGTATGGCAATAGCGGTATCCATATTGCCATTCCAACCAAGGTAACCCACTGCCCCACCGTACACGCCACGTTTGACGGGTTCGAACTCGTCAATGATTTCCATGGCACGAATTTTAGGCGCACCACTTAATGTACCCGCTGGGTGTGCGGCCTTTAAAACATCCATCGACGTAATACCCGGCTTGGCTTGGCCTTCTACGTTACTCACTATATGCATAACATGAGAGTAGCGCTCGACCACCATTTGGTCGCTCACTTTTACTTGGCCCATGTTGCTTACGCGACCCACATCGTTGCGCCCTAAATCAATGAGCATTAGATGTTCCGCAATTTCTTTCGGGTCACTTAATAACTCTTTTTCTAAGGCAAGGTCTTGCTCAGGGGTTTCACCCCGATAGCGGGTGCCTGCAATTGGCCTAACCGTAATGGTGCCATCTTCAAAGCGCGCTAAAATTTCAGGGCTAGAGCCCACCACATGGTGATCACCACAATCCATAAAATACATGTAAGGGCTTGGGTTTAATGTGCGCAGCGCACGATATAGATTCAATGGGTGTCCGTGAAAATCAACGCTTAAACGTTGACTGATCACACACTGCATGATGTCACCGGCTAACACGTATTCTTTGATTTTATCGACCGAATCCATAAACGCTTGCTCGCCGTAACCAGATACAAAATCGGTTTCTTTTACGTCACGAGGCTGGATTAATGGCTGACCGATTTGACCTTGATAAGCACGGCGAATTTGTCCACGCATGATCGTAATGCGACGTTTGGCTTTTTCTAAACCTTGCTCATCCGCTGGGTTAGCCAATACGATAAAAAATAACTTACCGCTTAAGTTATCAAACACGATGACTTCTTCAGACTGCATTAACAGAATGTCTGGATTGCCGATATCGTCTTCTGGGGTTGATTCAGCCAGACGTTTTTCAACATAACGCACCACGTCATAGCCAAAATAGCCAACCAGACCACCATCAAATTTAGGCAGTCCTTCTACTGGGGCAATTTTAAACTGGGACTGGTAATCCGCGATAAAGTCTAAAGGATCATCAACATCATGCTCTTCGACCACGTTATCGTGCTCTAGAATTTGAACCTTTTTAGCAAACACTTTTAGCACACGCTTACAGGGTATGCCGATCATGCTGTAGCGACCCCATTTTTCGCCGCCTTGAACCGATTCAAGCAGATACGAATACGGCCCTTGGGCTACTTTAAGGTAGGTGCTTAACGGGGTATCTAAGTCGGCTAATATTTCTTGAAAAACCGGAATACGATTGAAGCCTTGCTCAGTCAGCTGAGTGTACAATTCTGGCGTCATGGATCTTGATCCTAATACGAAAATACAAATAAATTAGTAGTTATGGGGGCAGGCAGGACGCTGAGACTTCGAGGCAGACAGGAGCTCGCGCGCCCTGCTATAGCCATCGCTTGGCATGGAGGCCGATATTCAATCGATTAGGGACAAGCAGTACTCTCACCCTGATATTCCTAGATAGATAAACAAGGCGCTACTATAGCAGCCAACTTCCAAGGCTAAAAGTATGAAATCACAAATTGGGCTATATTTAAGCAATGATGAGGGGGCACTGATGTATGCACACGGGGATTACGATTTATGGCTAGATAACCAGGTGGTTCTGACCCGTATCAAAAGATATGGCCATGCGCTGTGCCGTTTCTTTTAACGCGATAATTCACCCAATTGCACATAGCGATTGGTCTGATATCGTGTATCTTGATAAGTGGGAGCTGGCCACACCTGAAATTGAGCCACTTACCTTACCCAATTGGCTGAACAACTTGTGGCAAAGGGGCTGAAATGCACGGCTCAAGTATACCGCCCAAATATGCTGAAAAAGTTCCTGATGGACCGTATGGTGAAAAAGTATTGGGGACGTTCGAGCAAAAAGTATTCCCCAAAGAAGACGATGCCTTTAGTTGGATAAATGAAGCCAGCTACCCAGTCACACATGAAACGCTTTTACCTTTAAACGCGTAAAGTAGGTGAACAATGAACAATAATAAAAACAAAGTAAGCTTTTTAACGGCCTTACTCAGTATTATGGCCGCCGCATTTGGTGTACAAAAAAGTAAAAACATGGAGCGGGATTTAAACGCGACCAATCCGGTGGTTTACGTTTTAGCCGCGCTGGTGTTTGTGGCCATTTTTATCGCGGCCATTGCAATTGTTGTCAGCTTAGTTGTGCCGGATAGGCTAGCTTAAGCTTATTTACGCGGTGTGCTGACTACTCCCTTTTTGACTGGCGTAACGTTTTAACAAGCTCGCGTACCTTAAGGCTTACCCCTTGCTGATATTGACAGACACCACCTGGGAATATTTGCTCTAGTTGTGTCTGGTAAGGTGACATATCTTGTTCGCCGTATGTGCCAGAGGCAAGAGCACTTGATACCGGTTGTTTCTCACAATACAAGGTGTCGCCATAAATACTCTCACCTGCCATAAAACGGGACTGAGTATAATGGGGGAAACGTTGCTGACATGGCCCTGTGACTTTTTGGTTCCATTCGCCGTCCCAAGTACCGGCACTGTCATCAATGATATTATTGTCTTTATCGTAGCAACGATCACTGGCCCCCGTCGGACGATTAACCGCAAGTGATGCATCCGGGTTAGCTTTCATATTAAATAGCCATTGATCTAACACGCGCAAAGCATCATCTATGGGTAAACTGCGTATTAAATCTTTACGGGATAAGTGATCGTCTTTTTCCATCATCCAGATTAATTGATGCTCACTACTGCCTGATGCATATTCTATGCGTTTACGAGCTGCGAATGAGGCGACGGCGTGATGCATATCTAATTGATGATCAAGGTAATGGCGTAAATCAATAATAGGGATATCAGCCACACCTAAGAAAACAAGCCCAGCATTGTACGCGGCCAGCGCCGCCTGCTTGTCGCCTTTGCTTCTGGATGATGGCTTCGATTCTCCTTCGTGGGTCATATTATGCTGCCCCCAAAGAGACAGTTGCCTTAATGAGTCATCGCCACTTATGTGCCAAAAGCGCTCATTTTGCATGTTAGACGGTAACTTCCAACCGCCTATTCGCTGGTTTAACGTTATAAATTCAGCTGGGGTTAATTTGCCATTACGCAAAGAAGCAAGCCCATACTGCACACCATCGTTCCCCCAAAAACGTCGGCCAAAACCCTGATCATCCGTGCCATAAATGTGTTGTAAATCCCCCCAATGGCTCCAATCAAATTGTTCAAACACATTCGATGAAATCTCGTAATAGGCGGTAAAAAATTTAGGATTGTTAATTAAATGTGACGCACCACGCCAGCCATTTGTACATTCACTGGCTCCTTGTGGCAGCTGATTAAAATCACCGTTCATAATGCCCGCTATGCCCTGTAAATTACCATAACGGTTTTTATAGCCTGCAAGCGTATTACTGCCTTGAACCAATAAACGATGTGACCATTGTTGCCAGTATTGGTTATGACTTGTCTCATCAAAGTAATACTCTAACAATTCACAATCTAATGCGTAATTAACCTGAGTAACCATATCGGGATAAGAGTACAAAGGAATAGCAGCATCAATAATCCCTGGGCGATTTTGCGCTAATAGATATTGCTGTATTGCACCACCTGAACCTCCAATGCCAATCGTATAAAGGGGCTTGCCATAACGGCTTTCAAACTGGCGCTTGACTCTTAAGGCGGTATCTTCACTTAACCAAATATCATAATGATTACTGGTTTCAGTCCCTGTACTAAACGCAACGGCATAGCCTTGTTGTAACTGCCCTTCGTGCTCATACAATAATTTATCAATATTAACGTTACCCTGTTTACGGCCAACGCCAACCCCACCTTTAAAGCGATACAATAATTTTTGATTCCACTTACTGCTGTTGAAGTCACTGGGTAAATCCTGCTTATTAACGGGTATCGCTAATACGTAAATAAAGCGATTAATCGTGCCCGTTTCAATGCGAATAATTTGCTGTGTTTCTTGTTTTAAACTAACTAAATCATCTACTTTAATAAAGCCATGATCATCTTGGTCTTTTACATAATATTGAATGCGTGTTGGTAAACGACAATCTTTACTGTAACCAATGACTTGCTTCGTTTTCTTTTGATTGGCATTCGTTGCATATACGGCAATACCCTCTTGGCTATCGTTATCCACCAATGGTTGACCTAAGTCACTATGTTCAGTATCACAAATGAATGGGTATTGGTTAGCACCCGCAAAGAGTGGCTCAGCTGGGCCAGTGACACCTAAGGGAATAGGAAAAGAAAATACCTCTTGTGGACGCTCCAGCATTCGAGGGTGAGCGCCCTTATAACTCGCGCTATTTTTTTCAACGCTAAAGCCATTCGGCACATTGAGTACTAATAAACCGCTGGTTTTAGGCAAAAAGCGCTGCTCTAAGCGATCATAAAACACACCAAGACTGGTTGTGCAGATGAGTAGTATTACAAATAAAATGATAACCGTTTTCATATTATGAGCCTCCCCCTTTATACGCTGTTAATCCTTAACTGGCCTCATGTAAATTTAGTGTGTATTCGTGCAATAAAGTAGTTTAGTTTGGTAATATTTTATTTCTAAAAACCTCAAATAAAGAACAAACTAATGGGTTGAAATATCGACGCTTATTCTCTACAACCTAGGTATTATGTTATTTTTTGTTAAGTGTCACGCGTATACTCGACTTGCTCGTTAGTGAAGACACACTTATTTTTAATTTACTCTGCTATTTAGGGCTCTGAATCTCAAAAAAAGAATAAGAGCATTTCTTTTAAGCATTAAATTCCCTCAAATATAACCAAAAGATATTCAATCATTTTTAGTTAGAGACATTTAGTCTCGATGGCTAATTATTAATGTATTTATTTTTTATTCACTAATTAAGTGTCTAGGCTCACATCTTTACAGTAAATAACACACTTGTGACCCAGTATGCATTAATATAGATAACCCCTTCAATTAAGCACTTTTGCCCAACATATGAAGAAGATACTAAGTTGCTGTCCGATTGCCAGCATTGAAACCATGCACTTAATACCCGCTAACTTTCAGTTTAAGCCGGGAATGCCAGTATCTGCTTTTCATGCCAATGTTTGGTGGCTACAAGAAAGTGAAGCTAATGTGTGCATGCGAGACGAATCGCAACGATTGCATTATTTGAATCGCTATAGTGATCGTGAAGGTTACTTAAGCTCAATTGACCAAGCAATTCGCGAATGCATTCATTTAAGCCGAGGCTATAACTTATCAACCGAGAGCATAAGCTCTGTCTTCATTCAAATGAGCATTACTCAAATCCCTGTTTTTGAATTGTTTTCGCAAGATATTAAGTTCAGTTGGGATAAGCACACTAACTGGCGTCAGTATGAGGTCGTGAGTAACGATTGGAGCCAAATACAATATCCAGACAAACCTATTTCAACTCACAACATGGTGAGAGAGGTTAAAGATAAGAAGCTAATTGAACACGTTGTCATATGGAATTCAAACCAATCCACAAACAACGCGCTAAAATCTGTAAAAGAATTTAAAGCCGCTTGGGCCTTAGAAGATGACAACAACATAATAACAGAAAGTAGCAATGTGGTTTTTATTAAGAAATAACCATCACGCCATAAAACCAAACGTAAAACGCCACTGTCCTGCTAAATCTTTACCACTGCCAACGCGCTCGTAACCTTGCTGTTGTAAACACTCACTTACGGCGTTCGCTTGTTGCCAACCATGCTCCATTAATAAACAACCGTTTTTCGCTAAATATGATTTAGCTTCTTTTGCGATAAAATAGAGATCCGCCAGCCCTTCCTGCGGCGCAATTAAGGCCGAAGCGGGTTCAAAACGCACATCACCTTGCGCTAAGTGTTCATCTAGTTCATCTATGTAGGGAGGGTTACTCACAATTAAATCAAACCCGTGCGTGGTAATATTCTCAAACCAACTGCTTTGTAAAAACTGCACGTTATTTATTTTATTTTTTACTTTATTCGATTCAGCAAGCTCAACCGCTTGCGCGATTAAATCAACACCCGTGACTTGTGCACTAGGAAACTCTTTTGCTAATGCGAGAGCAATCGCCCCCGTGCCCGTGCCAAGATCTAAAATTTGCTTAGGCTGAAAACCCTGCTCTAGTACCCAATCAATTAATGATTCGGTATCTGATCGGGGGATTAATGTATGCTGTGCCACATTGAGCATTAAATCCCAAAAGCCTTGTTCGCCTAAAATATAAGCAACCGGCTCGCCTTTTTGACGACGTAACAATAATTCACGAAAAATGTTTATTTGTTCAGTGGTGAGAACTTTATTGGGATCAGTAAACAAGATATTGCGGTTGGCTTTGATAGCGTGCAATAAAATCAGCTCAGCATCTAACGCCGCGGTATCGGAATGGGTAATGAATTGTTGGCCCTCAAGGAGGGCCTGTTTAATGCTAATCGACATAGAAACAGAAATTAATTCTCTACGCCCATGCTGGCCAGCATTTCGGCTTGGTGCTCATGGATAAGCGGCTGGATCACTGAATCCAAATCCCCTTCCATCAGCTCGTCTAGCTTATAAAGCGTTAAGTTAATACGATGATCACTCACACGACCTTGTGGATAGTTGTAAGTACGGATTCGTTCAGAACGATCGCCACTGCCCACCAAGCTTTTACGCTCAGCGGCTTGCTCTGCTTGCGCTTTTTGTACAACAGCATCGTTTAAACGTGTCGCAAGAATCGACATGGCTCGTGCTCGGTTTTTATGTTGCGAGCGCTCATCCTGACACTCTACTACCAAGCCTGTTGGTAAATGGGTCAGTCGAATAGCCGAGTCGGTTTTGTTCACGTGCTGGCCACCCGCGCCACTGGCACGGAACGTATCAATACGCAGATCCGCTTTATTAATGTCCACTTCGGCTTCGTCTTCTACTTCTGGCATCACGGCAACGGTACATGCTGAGGTGTGAACCCGCCCTTGGCTTTCGGTGGCAGGCACACGTTGTACACGGTGAACACCCGATTCAAATTTTAATTGCCCATACACCACATCACCGGCAATACGCAGAATGATTTCTTTATAACCACCATGATCGCCGTCATTGGAGTTCATCACTTCAAACTTCCAACCACGTTTTTCAGCGTACTTGGTGTACATACGGAACAAATCACCGGAGAAAATAGCCGCTTCATCACCGCCCGTACCTGCGCGAATTTCAACGATCACGTTTTTGCCGTCATTAGGGTCTTTAGGCAATAACAATACTTGTAAGTCGGCCTCAAGACGCTCAACTTCGGCTTTGGCCGACTTTAGCTCTTCTTGACCCATTTCACGCATTTCAGGATCAGGGTCTTGGATCAACACATGGGCTTCTGCAAGATTGCCTTCGGCCTCTGTGTATTCTTCAAACGCTTTTACAACAGGCTCAATTTCTGCGTATTCTTTTGATAACGCGCGAAAGCGATCTTGATTGCTGATGACGCTCGCATCAGAAAGCAAATGGCCAATTTCTTCATAACGTTCGGCAAGGGTTTGTAATTTTGTTTTAACTGAATCTTTCATAGTGGTTTTATGTACTTTCAATATTTAAGTGGTCATACCACTTTTGAATTCTTTTGGTTTTGCGTTAAATCTCGAATTTATAAACAAACGTAAAAACGGTAATCACGTTGTTTTGATAACGCTGGCTTCATTTTTATTTTTGAACATTAATAAAGCCATTAAATAAGGTAAAGCCAAGTCATGGGCTTTCATCATCTAAGTCTGAATCAGAAAGCTGGTAAAGCTCCTGCACCCATGTCATCACTTCTTTGCGCCCTACCGCACTGGCTTCGCGCATTTGTACCGTTGGCTGATGTATTAATTTATTGGTGAGCATATTGGCGAGCGTGGCAACCACCGCGTGTGCATCATCGCCCTTTTGTAAGCGCTTAAGGGCCTTTTCTAATTCTTGGTTGCGAATCACTTCTGCGTGCTGGCGGAACGCTTTGAGCGTCGTCACGGCGTCAAGTGTGCGCAATTGTCGCATGAATGCCGCACTGCCTGCTTCTATTATTTCGATGGCATCTTGCGCGGCATGCTCACGCTGGCGAACATTTTCTTCAATAATATCTTTTAAATCATCAACCGTATAAAGATAAACATCATTTAAGTCGCCCACTTCTTCTTCGATGTCGCGCGGTACGGCAATATCCACCATAAACATAGGTGCATGTTTACGCTTTTTAAGGGCTCGCTCCACCGCACCTTTACCCAAAATGGGCAATGGGCTTGCCGTGGAAGCAATGACGATATCCGCTTTATACAGCTCATCAGGAATGGCCGACAGCAAAATGGCTTTAGCGCCAAACTGTTCTGCTAAAGCCTCGGCTCGCTCTAAAGTACGATTAGCCACCGTGATGTCTTTTACGCCCGCATCCACCAAGTGCCTAGCAACTAAGTCAATGGTTTCACCTGCCCCGACCAATAACGCACGGCTTGTGGATAAGTCAGAGAAAATGCGCTGCGCTAAATTAACCGCAGCATACGCCACAGAAACCGGGTTTTCACCGATGGCGGTGTCCGTACGCACTTGTTTGGCTACACTGAAGGTTTGGCGAAATAGTCGATCTAGCTCGGGCCCGATGGTGCCAGCCTCTTTAGCGACGGCATAGGCGCTCTTCATTTGGCCTAAGATTTGTGGCTCACCTAGGATCAAGCTGTCTAATCCACTGGCCACACGCATGATGTGTTGCACCGCGTCTTCGTCTTTCAGGGCGTAGTGACAGCTTTGTAATTGCTCAAGCGGTACGCCGTGAACATGCTCCAACCATGACAGTAAGGCACTGGGATCGTTATCTTTTGCGGTAAAGTACAGTTCGGTACGATTACAGGTGGATAAAATAGCAATTTCATCCACCCCATGACTTGCATTTGCCTGCCTTAATTGGGCTGGCAAATGGTCCGGAGCAAAGGCCACTTTCTCGCGCACCGCCACAGGAGCGGTTTTATGGTTGATACCTAGGGTCAATAACGTCATGAATAACTTAGTTTTATACTGAAAGCACCAAAATGTGGGCCATTTGTTTCAAACTTTTAAAAAAGAGCCGTATTATATCCATAATTGCGCAAAATAGCTGGCTTGCTTGTAAACAAGTTCGCTAAAACACTTTTCACCAAGGGCACATCCAGAAATATTATGACAAACCGTTTATTGTTGGCCCCACTTTTTAGCTTGCTGTTTATAGCAGCCCCCTGCTTTGCCGCTGTTGCAGATGAGGCGCCAGACCCTCAACAATCTAGTCATTATAGTGTAAATACCTTTTATGCACTGCTTGTGGCTGAAATGGCAGGTCAGCGCCAATTGTACGACGTAGCCCTTGGCAATTATTTGCTAGAGTCACACCGCACACAAGACGCCGGCGTCACCGCACGTGCAACACAAATCGCCCAATTCATAGGCGCTGACCAAGCCGCTTTAGATGCGGCGACACTATGGGCCAAATTAGACCCAAATAACCCTTTGGCTCAGCAGGCTTTAAGCTCGGAACTGGTGAAAGCAGCCCGTTTTAGTGAATCAGCGCTGCACTTACAAAAAGCCCTTGATCTTGACCCGCTACTCAATGTGAATTTCATCAGCCTGCAAGGGCTCGACATGAGCGAAGGTTCGCGAGAATTATGGTTAGAGTCATTAACATCACTCGTGCCTCGCTACAAAACCAATCAAGCGTTGCTATTTAATATCGCTAGCCTTTATCAACAACAAGAAGAGATTGAACAGGCATTAAAGATTTGCAGCCAACTCCTAAAAGAGCACCCTGATTTTTACCCTGCTTGGTCGTTAAAATCACGCTTACAAGCCACGCAAGAAGACTTTGTCGGGGCCATTAAAACCATTAATAACGCGCTATCTCAATTTAAGAACGACAAAGCATTCATGCTGCTTAAGGCTCGCCTACTCATTAAAAACAAAGACATTGAACAAGCCAGTGAAACATTTTTAAAACTGCACAAAACCGACAGCCATGATGCACAAATATTATTACCACTTGCCTTAACTCAGCTTGAGCTAAAGCGATATGATGCAGCAAAACTATCACTGCAAAAATTACTCAACCTCCATCAAATGCAAAGTGAAGCCCACTATTACCTAGCGCGAATTGAGCAATTTAATGGGAATGACGAAGCCGCACTGAATCACTACCTAGCAATGAAAGGCGGACGCGAATATTTAGCCGCACAAGGCGCCATTGTTAACATCTATATGCGTCGGAAAAGCGATACCCAAGCACTTAACCATGTGCGCCAGCAACGTGTCATTGATAACGAAAACCAACAAGCTTACTTTTTAATGGAAGTCGACATACTTAACCGCACAGGCCAGTACACTGAATCGTTAAACGTTCTCAATGCCGCGCTTAATGCTTACCAAGACAGCACAGACCTGCGTTATTCTCGGGCGATGGTCGCAGAAAAGCTGGGGAATTTAGATCAGCTAGAGCAAGACCTAGAGCATATCATTAGCCTTGAGCCGGAAAACGCCACCGCATTAAATGCATTAGGCTACACACTGGCCGATCGCAGTACGCGCCTAGACGAAGCACAAGCATTAATCGAAAAAGCATTAGCACTTGCACCGAAAGACCCTGCCATTCTCGACAGCTTGGGCTGGGTATATTACCGCCTTAGGCAAATTCAAAGAGTCACTCGAATTACTGGAACAAGCTTTTGCCATGTTTCCTGATGCAGAAGTGGCGGCTCATTTAGGTGAAGTGTTATGGGCAATGAATAATAAACAACAGGCAAAAAGCATCTGGCGTACCGCGTTAGAAAAAGATCCTAACAGCCAGATCCTAAAAGATACCCTACTGCGATTAGAAGTTGATTTATAAATGTTAAAACACTTTATTGTACTGGCCATGTGCCAGTTTTTACTTGCCTGTACTTTAAACCCAACCACATCCAACAAAAATATTTGGGCCGTAAGTGGGAAAATTGGCATTACTACCCCGTCACAAAGTGTTGCTGGTTTTATTGAATGGAAGCAACACGATGATGATTTTGATATTTATGTCAGTGGTCCACTCTCGGTTGGCAGCACGCGCATAGAAGGTAACATTACTAGTATAAGTCTCACTCGTGGCGGAAAAACCACAAAAGGCATTAACCCACAGCAACTTATTTACGATGAGTTAGGTTGGTTTTTTCCCATTGAAAATTTACCGTTTTGGCTAAAAGGTAAAGTGGCACCTTACTCTTCTGCCAAACAAGAAACAGATGACGACGAAACTCTCACTCAGATATTACAAGACAGCTGGAAAGTAGACTTTTTACGTTACAACGATTACTACAACTTACCTGAGCGCATCCGCATTAGCCAAGGCTCATGGACGTTTTTAATTGTCATTAAACACTGGAGCTTTGGTTAATATCTATTACCAGGATATTATGACCCCTCACAAACAATTAAAAATAGATGCTGAAAAAGCATCTATTTTTAATTAAATTGATTTTTACGGGTTTACGGGTTTACGGGTTTACAACTGCATCACAAGCAAATGGACCACTAAACTCAAGTAGCGCCTGTGGGATATGCATAGTTTCTTTTAATTTACCAAAAGTGTATATATTAAAATCGACTTTTGCTTGCATCGTTTTCATATAACGCTGCTCACCACCAAAAATGATGGCAGAAGGAAAACTCTGTGAATGAAACGTTGATATATCAGCAGTAGCATCAAATATGATTTTTCTTCCAATTTTATTCATTTCTAAATGTAATTTTCCATTACATGGATCACTTTCACGCTTAACGGATAGTCCTTTGAAAGCAGGTAAAAATATTAAATCATATTTATCTGAAATATAACGCCCCGCCCACATTTCAATGGATGTTCCTCCAAATACCCCACCAGAAAACATAAACTTAACATCATCAGATAATCCCATTGTATACATCATGCCAACACTTGTTTCTTTGTCATACCAGCCTTTATCGACTTGTGCATAACCACTGCCGCTCCACGCTTGATCACCATTGTTAAAATCATATAGCGCTGGTGTGCCTACGCTATATAAGAACCATTTAGCACCGACGCCAGGAATATCTGTAATAAATCCAAACGGGGTTTGGTATGGATTATGGCCCTTCCAATAATTAACGTGAGGCCCTGTCCATTCTAAATTAAAACTAAAATCAGGGTGAGTAATACTTAAGTTATCTTCATCTGCTTTGAGCAAGCCGGGTAATTCATAATAAAATTTATCAGGATCAGTCGGGTGTGAAACAATCGGATCATCGTTAAATAAGTCGTATTTAATTGTCGGGCCATTTATTGGGGTGAATGCTAGGTGAATATAGGATTTTATTTCATTGTTAACGTGTGATGGCGCAATATATGTTTGAAAACTAATTTTAAAGTAACCAATAGTGGGGTCTGCAATATTATAAAACCATTGTTCTGCCCAAGTGCCTGTATCGGTTGGCTCGTGGGCTTTAAAATCATCAATGGTGGTGGCCCAACCATTGAGTGAAAAAAGTAAAACAAATAACAAGCTAACGTGTTTAATCATGATGACTCCTAACGACATTAAGTGTATATATTGAATTTATAAAAATAAATCAAACAAAGAAAAAGGCCGCGAATGCGGCCTTTTTATTATGCTAAATACAAATATTAGCACCTTCAAAGTGCTTGCCTGTTTGACAAGAGGTCCCTTCAGAACAATGGTCATCGGTTTCGCAATAACATTCACCGCGAGCATTACAACCAGGGGTCATATAATCCGATAATGGAATTTCACCGGTTGCCCGCTCCCAGAATGGGTTTGTAAATACATTATGAGGATCCATATCTGCTTTGAACGCCATAAAGTCATTCCATTTAGGGAAGCGAGACGGCATGTCTTCAAAAATTGCCACCGAGTTTTTACCCCAATGTGGGCGGCCACCGTATTTACGCAAAGACATTTGTTCAATCTCTAGATTAACAAAATAATTTTTCGGTACTTCAGCACCCGCTTTACGCAATGTATATTCAATGCCTAAGTAAGCGGTATCACGGCCAGCGCTCATACCTAAATAGCTAGGAGATGCTTTACCAAAGCGAAAGTAAATACCATTTAATGGGAAACACGTTTTTTCATGTTTGGCCAAAATCTGGCGTACATCCGCGATCCAATTTGGAAGTTCATCCACCGGGATCGCAAGTTCTTGTAAAGCAATAGGCAGTTTATCCCATATGCATTTATCAGGGTCTTTACAGGTGAAATATTGCATGCGATCAGAGTAACCAACTGGGCTGGTATAATCGACAATATTGGTGTTTACATCTTTAAAGTACGAATTATCCCTTGCGCCATAACGAAGTTTTGCCACAAAACATTGCAGATTTGAATTAGAGGTTTCATGTAACCCATTAAATAATAAACCAAAGAAATATTCAGCCACGCCAGAAACGTCCGCTTGTCCATTATAAGAATCACCTCTTGTGCTAAGTGGTACTTCATTATAAGTCGTGGTTGCAAACCGTCCGATGCCTGGGAACCACGCAATATTGGCAGAGTAATTATTACGAGCGATATCAAGAATTACATTCTCAAGGTTTGAATCATCACGATACCCTTTTACATCGGCTCTAACTTTGAAAGCCTCTTCAAGTTGAATGGTCACTTCAACCACCACACCTAATACGCCTAAATTGACTCGTGCCGCATTAAGCTGCTCACCAGTGAGTGTACGAACATCACCAAGACCATCAACTATTTTCATTTGGGTAACATAATCCGCAATCATGTTACTGGGCTTTTGCAACGTTGACCCGTGTGTACCACTACCCAGCATTCCCCCAATGGTGAATGATCCTAATTCTGTCACCATATTCACTGCGACATTTTGCGGACGTAAAAAATCATTAAGGTCATTAAATCGCATACCCGCTTGCACCGTGACGGTTTTTTCAGCGAGATTAAAATTCAAAAGTTTATTCATATTTTTTAATGTGACTTGTACCTGACCATCGGCCGTACAGGCAGCATCAATTTGACTATTGAATTTACGATTACCTGTCATGACCGTTTGGTTGTTCGCAAGTGCGTTACGCACAATATCTTGAACCTCCGCCACGGACTCTGGATCGTAAATGACACTAGGATGGCACTCATATGTGCCTTGGTAATTTTTAAGCGTGGCATCCTCTTGTTCAAGAGAATTCAGCTCCAACGCACCTCCTAATATAAGAGCGGCTGAAGCCAAAGCCAGCAATGGCTTTTTAAGAGTCATATTTAATATCCTTATGTTTCGACAAGCTAGGGGTGTACATTCTTTAATGTAGTGCTACCAAACAAACCATCGCCAACTCAATTCAATGAGTGACGATGGGCAGTTGATTCTTAAGTGCCATGAGGCTTAACCAAAAATAGGCAATACTTTGTCTTCTAAGATTTGCCTTACGTTTGCGCTGTGTGATGGCATTTTCTCTCTAAAAAAGTCAGCCATATTTGATTTATAAGCACCATAAGGACGAGGAGCAATAGACTCGACCCACAGCGCATGATTGGTTGTGGCAAATTCCAAGTTAGTATTTGCAAGAATACAAACTGGCCCTTGGGAAATATTCTTCGCATCAAATATCCAAAACTCTTTGCCATTTGAATGCGCACCAGATGGATACTTACGTACAACAGCCGTAAAAATGTAGCCGTGATCTTGTGCCGTTGAGCCCGGTCGATTCATAAACTGCGGCGTGCGCATGACACAGTCTTGTGGGAATTGATATTGCTCTGCAATAGAGATATCACGACAGTCCATATGAATTAATGCAGAAGGCATCGCCGTCTTAGGCAAGGTATCATTACTGTACAATCGATTCGGATAGTCTTCATAAGCTTTTGCAACTCGCTTAACCAAGTGCTCTGGTCGATAACCAATCGCCGCCCAATACACATGATCAAATGTTTCAGGAAATTGAAAATGACCTCGATAAGCTGGGTCATTTAAATCCCACATGGTGTTGGCATCTCGTAACGAGCGGAAGTCGGATTTAATTTCATTAGCAGAATGGGCATTTACTTTAATTCTGGCTCTTACTAACCCACCCACATCAACTGGGGCAACCGGATAACCTGAAATATCGCAATCAACACGATCACCAAAATAAAGCCGCTCCCAATTAAACTGTTGTTCTGATTTGTCCATGGCACCAAGGTACTGGCCAAACAGTGTGATTTCATCGCCCCAATCATCGTAGTTGCACATGATGTCGGAAGTATCAAAATCGAGCTCTACGTAGTCAGCAACCACATTTTTTTGCCCGACTACTAAATCGGCTTTGCGAATGATCCAAACAGGGGTGCGGTGTTTTTGCGGCTCGACTGTTCTAAATCCTAAAATTCGACTGGCTTCAACGTAAGCGGCCGTTTCAAAAATAAGTATGTGGTTTCGCGTCACCCCCATTGAATGTGAGGTTGCCGCAATGTAAGCATTTTTGCCTTCTCTGCTGACCACATTCCAAGTATTAAATGGGCCTGTCATATCCCATTGAATCAATCGAATGAAACCGTCTTTTAAACCCGAGTTCCCAATATTGCCACCATAGTTAATCGTGAAGCATTGGTTTTGTTCTAAATCGAAGAAGGGATGACCTGTGGTACGAACTTGAGGGAACAGCCATTTTTTAGGCGAGAAAAAATCCACAAACGGAGGAAGACTGGACTTCCACTCGTCTTGATTACCAATAGATGTAACAAGCTCTAATGTTGTCGCATCAAATTCAAAGGGCATACCCCCTTCGTAACTTAACGCAAATCGATTATCGCCCATATAGTTAGGTGCGGTATTACAATAATTCATGTAACCCAAGTTGGTACTGGAGTATATCGTCCCGCCTTTTAAATCGAACTTATCTAATAATCCGGTAACGTTGTCTTGCATAATGGCAGAAGGCGTGTCGATCATTTTACGTTTAAAGTTAACGCCTTCACTTGAAAAGTCCAATCGCGTCAAGGCGCCTCGGCCATTAGGTGTTAAATGGTTTCGTTCTAACCCAATTCCTTCAGCCATAAATATATGGCCATGTATGTCATCAGGTAATGCCCCCGACACCACATTTAAGCTGCCTTCGCTTGGTGTTAAATCACCATTCATGATTGAAAGAGGAAATTCAGAGTCACTGGCGTGACTCATGTTGCTCATAACAAAACTTGGCGCTATTGATACAATACCGGCTGACTTTAAAAAATCCCTTCTCTTCATCTCATCTTCCCTATTATTGTTTGAACATCATTTACATCTTGGGGACTACTTGTCTTCATTAGATTTGTGGGGAATTACTAGGTCAAGGTGAATACCGGACACGAAATACAGCAACAATGGTTATATTGTTAAAATAAGAAGATGAATCGAACAATAAAAAAATATTTCATTAAAAAATAAATATACATATAAAGTAACTACATGAAATTAAAGCGTTTTTTTAATAACGAATCAGAAAATTATGTTCTAATGAGATAGAATTAGTCTGTATATGCCGAATATAAAGTGAGTATTAATTATTTATTAGACTCATACTAAATCACTACTTAATAAAGGGTAACGATACGCCATTAATTTTATGCTTAATTAAGATGTCAACATGCTTATTTTTTCATTTTAACCATATGAATTTAATGTGACTTTTTAAATACAATAAGCTTAAAAAATTCAATTTAATTAAAAAATAAATTGATATGCACAATTAATAATATACTGAAAAAGACACTAATAATTCTAGTATTGGCCAATGATAGATCTATTATATTAGCGAAACGAACGTACCAGTATTCGCCAGTTTATGTTGGAGATACGCCCTCTAATCAAACCAAAAATACAGAGCGTCAAACTTCCAGGCAAGCACTCAGATCCTTCGATAGTGCATTTATGATCTAAAAAGACCATTTAAATAACTAGTCTATACTTAACAATGGGATACGCTAAGGCACATCGATTATGCTTATTAAAACTCTGCTGTGTGCTCTACTCAGCCTTTCACTTGCTCAAGTCAGCTTTAGCCTAGAGCTAAATGGCATTGGCTCATACAAGCAACTTCGCAAAGAGTTTTACATTGGCGCGTTGTATCTTACGCAAAAATCTGACGACCCAGAAAGTATTAACATAAGTGGCACCAGCAAACGCATGGCCTTAAAAGTCATGGCGAAACGCTGGAGCCCTCGACGCTGGTCATTGCAATGGCAAAATGACATTGCTATTAACAATACCTTTGCAGGCGATATTGAACTTACACAACAATTATTAAACTTCACTGGTTTTTTAGATGATAACTTAATCACAGGTGATGAAATCACAGTGGATTATATTTCTACTGTCGGCACAATAATAAAAATTAATGATGTAAAGATTATTGAGACAAACACCGCTCAACTTTTCAACTTTTTAGTCAATGTGTGGATCGGTAAGCTTCCGCCATCTGGGGAATTCAAAAACAGCATACTTGGTAAAAATAACGAGCTGAACAAGGCGTTATTACAACGCTACAATGCCGTAACCTACAACAAGGGTCGAACTCAATTAATCGCCTCTTGGATTAAAAAACGTGAAGATGTGTTATTAGCCGAGCAACGTCAAGAAGACTTAATTAAAAAAGCAAAAATAGAGAAAGCACAAGAAAATAAAGAAAAATCCGAATACAAAGTAAAAGCGGCGCTTATAGCCGCACAAAAGATCAATCAGAAAAAAACAAAGACATATAATCCACCTAAAAAAATAGTCACTAAAAAAGTTATTACTAAAAAGAAAAAAATTGCTAGTACCACTAAATCAAAGTCAAAAGACAAAAAAATCATTGCCGCAGAAAACGCATACTATCTAAATTTATATCGCTGGGAATTAATACGTGAAATTCGCAACGCCGTTGAATATCCAGCATGGGCTAAAAAATTCGGGCAAAAAGGCAATGTAACCCTTAATTTTTCTGTCAATAGACACGCAGAAGCAAGCAAGATAAAAGGTGATAATGCAGATGTATCTGAATTATTAGTCTCTGAACTTGAGCGCGCAATATTAGCGGTCACGCCCTTTATTTTACCACCTGACGCGTTACCCGGTGACAACTGGCCAATGCGTGTCACATACAGTTTTGACCCCAACTCAGAAAAACAGGCTTATATTAAAAAACCGGCAAAACCAAAGTCATTGCAGAGTACCAAGAAGATAAGCCGAGCTAATTATAAAATTGTTTTAAGTAAGTATATGGATGATGTAAAGGCGCTGATAAACGACAAAATTGAGTACCCTGTATGGGCTAAAAATCTAAACCAAAAAGGTAAAGTAAACATTGAAGTGACCATCACAAAAGATGGTGAAATCTCTAAACTAACGAATAAAAAAATAAGTCGGCATGAAACGTTAAATCAAGAGGTTCGAGATGCAATTACAGAGTCTGAGCCCTTCCCGCCGATTCCTAGCCAATTAAGGTTAAACCGCACGACGATTATCATTAAGCACGATTTTAAGTAAGTATTAAGAAAGAGGGAGGATTAAAGGGGAGAAAACATGCAATCAAATTACCTACTTCACTTTTTAAATATTAAAAAGTGAAGTAGGTATTGTGTTTTATTTATAACGCTCTTAAATAAAAATAAAACACTCAGTCGTCATCTGACAACATTTTACCTAGCAAGGTGTGGTACAACTCACGATCGCCAATAACGCCTTTGACTTCATTATCTTCTTGAATCAAGACAGGGTAACCCGTGCAGTAACGAATCTCCATTACATCGCGTATCGGCATATTTGCTGGCACACAAACCGGCATAGAACGATATTGATCGACGTTATCGTCGTCGCCCCAAAAATGCACGGCTAATGTTTCGTTATTGTAGCGTACGCTTTTTTGATCATTACTGAGCCAAATGCCATTTTTTCGGCTTAAGCAGTACCCATTGCTCTCTTCCCATACTGTGCTCAGCTCTCTCATAATCGAGACCGCGCACAATACATTTAATGGATTAGTATGGGCAACAAAATCTCGTACATAATCATTTGCTGGGTTAAGCACGATATCTTCTGGTTTACCATGCTGGACGATTTCACCATCTTTCATAATGGCAATATGATTACCTAACTTTAAGGCTTCATCTAAGTCATGGCTTACAAAAATAATGGTTTTCTTTAGCTTTTCTTGCAACTGCAATAGTTCATCCTGCAGCTGACTGCGAATGAGTGGATCAAGTGCAGAGAAAGGCTCATCCATTAACAAGATATCCGTTTCAAGTGCTAACGCGCGCGCTAAACCAACTCGCTGCTGCATACCACCTGATAATTCGGCAGGCTTTAATTTTCGCCATTCACTTAAGCCAACTATTTCAAGTTGCTCATCAATGCGACGCTTAATTTCAGCTTTTTTCATGCCTTGAATTTCAAGTGGCATGGCAACGTTTTCTTCTACTGTTAGCCACGGCATCAAAGCAAATTTTTGAAACACCATCGAAATATCACGCTGGCACATTTCACGTTTTGTGGCGGCATCGGCACTGACAAAGTCCATCATCTGCCCATCACGCTCAATTAAAATTTCACCGCGGGCAACAGGGTTAAGGCCATTTACACATCGCAACAAACTTGATTTACCTGAACCAGAAAGGCCCATAAGCACACAAATTTCACCGCGACCTACTTTTAATGACGCATTTTTAACCCCGACAACTAGGCCGGTTTCGTTACGAATTTGTTCACGGTCTTTGCCTTCATCAAGCAAAGGTAATGCAACATCAGGTTTTTTACCGAATACAACATCCAGGTTTTTAATTTCAATCATATTACTTCACGGCCTCTGGTTGCTTAAACAGTCGATCTAACACAATGGCCAGCAATACAATTGCAAGTCCTGCTTCAAATCCTGAGGCGATATCTACGGTATTCAATGCTCGTACAACTGGCTTGCCTAATCCGTCGGCGCCGACAAGTGCTGCAATCACCACCATTGAAAGAGACAACATAATGCATTGCGTAATACCCGCTGCAATACTTGATGCAGCAGCAGGTAACTCAATACGCCATAATAGTTGGCCATGAGTCGCGCCAAACGATTGCCCGGCCTCTACCATTTCTTTAGGCACTTCTGAAATACCTAAGTAGGTGAGACGAACCGGTGCCGCGATGGCAAAAATAATGGTTGAAATTAAACCAGGTACAACGCCTAAACCAAAGAGTGTCAGTGTAGGAATCAAATAAACAAACGGTGGAACCGTCTGCATTAAATCTAATATTGGACGCAAAATAGTATACATCCAAGGGTGGTGGGCTGCGTAAATACCCAATGGCAAACCAAGTAACACGCACAGCAATGTGGCATATATTACCAATGATAATGTCTGCATCATCTCTTGCCAGTAACCTAGATTCCAGATTAACAGCATCGAAACCACAACAAACGCGAGTAAACTCCATGAACGATGCAGCCAAAGCGCAAAACCACCGAGAAAGACAATAAACAACGCAGGATGTAGCCAGAGCAGTGCATCTGTAGATGATGTAATGAGCCATTCTAAAGACACAGACATGGCATCAAAAAAGCCAGAGGCAACACCCACTAGCCAGTCAAAAAAAACCTCGATGTATTCACCGAGAGGTAACTTATAATTTTCCATCGCTTAATGGTAGCTGGACACTGTTGCACCCAGCTCCTAGTTATGGCCTGTTTAAATAATTAAACGTGCCTGTTAACAATTAGAAATTCATCGAATTTCAGAGAAGTAAAATATTCAAATTGCCCGCTCAACAATCTGAGCGGCCAATCATTTAACTGACATTAAAGAGATGCTTTCACCGCAGCAGCACCAGGCTTACCATCGATGGTTGTCACACCTTTTAACCAAGCATCTAATACAGAAGGATTCGCTTTTAACCAACTTTTAGCTGCGTCTTCTGGTTTTTTTCTATCATCAAGAATGGCTTTCATCACTTCGTTTTCAAGTGTGAGTGTGAATTCTAAGTTATTTAAGAAGCGTCCAACGTTAGGGCATGCTTGAGCGTAACCTTTACGTACGTTAGTCATAACACTTGCACCACCAAGATCCGGCCCAAAGAAATCATCGCCGCCAGCTAAGTAAGCAATATCAAAGTTGCTGTTCATTGGGTGTGGCTCCCAACCAAGAAAAACAATCCACTTGTCACGACGAACTTTACGTTTAACTTGTGACAACATACCGGCTTCACTTGAATCAACGACTTCAAAATCTTTTAGTTCAAATGCATTTTTATCAATCATGTCTTGAATCAAACGGTTGCCGTCATTACCTGGTTCAATGCCGTAAATTTTGCTATCAAACTTATCTGCAAACTTAGCGATGTCTGCAAACGTTTTAACACCTGCGTCATAAACATACTGAGGAACCGCTAGCGTATATTTTGCGCCCGTTAGGTTGGTTTTTAGCGTTTCAACCGTGCCACGATTTAAATACGGACGAATATCCCCTTCCATCGTCGGCATCCAGTTACCTAAGAAAATATCAATGTCACTGTTTTCTAGCGATTTATACGTCACAGGCACAGATAACATTTGAGTAGTGGTTTCGTATCCTAAGCCTTGTAACACAACTGAACCTAAAGCGGTTGTTGCTGTGATGTCGGTCCAACCCACATCAGAAAAACGTACCTTGTCACACTGGCCTGCCATGCTGACAGATGCCACGACGGTCAACGCCATTGCTACTATATTTCGAAATACCTTCATACTTTATCTCCGTTTAGTTATTAGAGCCTGTTAACGTAAATTTAACGTGGCTTATTATCGGTCAAAATCGTTCGGTTATCGTGCTGGTGCACCTGGGCGTTGATGTTGGTTCCATTTAGGATCCATGCCAACGCTCGCATCAGATGGTGCTTCCATTGTGCGGCCACGAATAAGATCGGCCGCTCGTTCTGCCACCATAATAGTGGGTGCATTTAAGTTGCCGTTAGGAATCGTTGGGAAAATGGACGAATCCACCACTCTAAGCCCAGCAATACCACGCACCTTTGTTTCGCTATCAACCACCGCCATATCATCTTCACCCATACGGCATGAACAAGACGGGTGGTAAGCACTTTCAACGGCGCTGCGGACAAACTCATCAATCTGCTCATCTGTTTGCACCGCGTCACCCGGTTGAATTTCACCATCACGGTAATCATCAAATGCCGGCTGATCAATAATTTCACGTGTTAGTTTCACGCAATCACGGAAACCTTCACGGTCAACTTCGGACTGCAAATAGTTAAACTGTATTGATGGATGATCATGGGGATTCGCACTGCGCACATGCACTCGGCCGCGACTGAGTGGCTTATTGTGCCCAATATGAACCTGAAACCCATCGCCATCAAACGCGACCTTGCCATCATAACGCATAGCGGCCGGTAAAAAATGGTATTGCAGATCAGGCCATTCAACGCCCGCTTTTGAACGAATAAAACCACATGACTCAAAGTGATTTGTCGCTCCCAAGCCTTTGCGTGTGAGAATCCAGCGTGCGCCGATTAAAAACTTATCCCACAACCCTAACTTGCTATTAAGTGTTATTGGCTGCTTACATTTAAACTGGAAATAAAACTCCAAATGATCCTGCAAGTTTTCACCCACGCCCGGCAGCGCATGCTGAACATCAATACCGGCTTCTTTAAGCACATCAGGCGCACCAATACCGGATAACTGTAAAATATGTGGCGAGCCAATGGAACCCGCGGATAGAATCACTTCGCGCTTTGCATGAATATCAATCTTACGACCTTTGTGTTCAACACGAACACCCGTCGCACGCTTTTCATTTTTATGGTCCAATAAAACGTTATGTACCAGCGCATGGGTCATAACCGTAAGGTTTGAGCGCTTCATAGCTGGGCGCAAATACGCGTTTGCCGTTGACCAGCGCACGCCGTTTTTAACCGTCATGTGCATCGGGCCAAAACCTTCCTGCTGCTGACCATTATAATCCGCGGTAAAGTCATAACCGGCTTCTTTACCAGCATCAATGAACGCTTTATACAGCGGGTTCTGCATATTGTTACCGTTATTAGTGGCTAGTGGGCCGTTGCCACCTCGATACTCATCTCCACCGAATGCCCAGCTTTCTGCCTTTTTAAAATACGGTAAGCAATTGGCATAATCCCAATTTTTGGCGCCTTGGCTCGCCCATTCATCAAAGTCACGCGCATGGCCACGAACATACACCATGCCATTAATTGACGAAGAGCCACCTAATACTTTACCCCGTGGGCAATGCATTTCACGATTATTAAGATACGGCTCTGGGTCTGAATGAAATTGCCATGCGTATTTTTTGGTACTCATGGGAATCGACAATGCCGTGGGCATCTGAATAAAAATACTGCGGTCACTGCCGCCTGTTTCAATCAGTAGCACACTTTTATCGGCATCTTCTGTCAGGCGGTTTGCCAATACGCAACCCGCCGAACCGGCACCCACAATTATGTAATCATATTCAGTCATCAAGTATTCCTCAGAACGGGCTATCAATCGGATTCATACCCACATAAACCGATTTAAGCTGGGTATATTGACGCAGAGTCTCTGATCCATTTTCACGTCCAAGACCCGATGATTTATAGCCACCGACTGGCATTTCTGCAGGCGAATTACCATAAGCATTAATCCAGCAAATACCCGCCTGCATCTTGTGGATAACACGATGAGCTCGACGAATATCTTTGGTAAACACACCAGCCGCTAAACCAAGATCCGTATCGTTAGCACGACGAATCACATCATCTTCACTTTCAAACGTAAGCACCGACATTACAGGGCCAAAAATTTCTTCACGCACAATACTCATATCATCGGTGCAATCGGTAAATATAGTGGGCTCAACAAAATAACCCCCCTCACAACCAGCGGGCTGTAAACGGTTACCACCGTAAGTCAGCGTGGCGCCTTCGGCTTTGCCTTTTTCGATATAACCCATGACCAACTGCTGATGCTTGGCTGAAATCAACGCGCCAAAATTCACATCTGGATTCATCGGCTCGCCCACGACGATATTGTTTTTGGTTCGCTCTAATAAGCGCGCAATAAAGGCGTCTTTAATACCCGTTTGTACAAACACGCGAGTACCGTTGGTGCAGATTTCCCCTTGAGTATAAAAATTACCCAGCATGGCCGCCGAAACGGCGTCTTCTAAATCGGCATCATCAAAAATAATCAGCGGAGATTTACCGCCTAATTCCATTGTCACTTCTTTCAAAGTGGTCGCAGCGCCAGCCATCACTTTTTTACCCGTGCCCACTTCGCCAGTAAATGACACTTTTGCAATTTCATTATGATGCGTCAGCCAACTGCCGACATCTGCAGCACCGTGTACAACATTAAAGACACCAGCAGGCACACCCGCTTCAACAAAAATTTCGGCTAATTTCACTGCACCTTGCGGTGTTTCTTCTGACGGCTTAAAAATCATGGCATTACCACACGCCAGAGCGGGAGCCGCTTTCCAACATGCAATTTGTAATGGGTAATTCCAAGCACCAATACCGGCACAAATGCCCAAAGGCTCGCGGCGGGTGTAATAAAAGTCACCACCTAAGTCTTGCTGGTTGCCTTCAATAGCAGGCGCGATACCGGCAAAAAATTCAATCGAGTCAGCACCGGTTACCACATCAACAACCGATGCTTCTTGCCATGGTTTACCGGTGTCTTGCACTTCAAGAGCCGCTAGCTCGTCATTGCGTTCACGTAAAATGGCGACAGCCTTTAATAAAATTCGGCTGCGTTCAATGCCTGTCATAACAGACCATTGCGCAAAACCTTTGTGAGCACTGGCTAGCGCGGCTTGGCGAATGCTTTCATCCGCTACCTCAACCTTATAAGCCACCTTACCGCTGGCAGGGTTGATCACGTCAAACGTTTCGCCACTGGTATTAGCGAGTAGCTGCCCATCAATAAAATTCTTAAGCGTATTCATGTATAGCTCCCAAAGCGCTCGACCTGAAGGTGGATAAATTCTTTACACAGACGCTCAGATTCTAAAAAGCTCTGCTGTTGTGATGGACTTAGCGTGCTGCGTAACCACATGCCATCAATCATGGCCGCCGTCATACGAGCCGCTTCGGCCGCTTTTTTCGGATTTTCAATTAATTGTCGAAACGAATAACGTAAATTGCTCTCAAGGCGCTTACTGTTTACCGCCTGCAATCTTGCTAACGCACTATCATGGGTTGCCTGCCCCCAAAATGATAACCATGTGATACTGGCACGAGATGACTGCTGAAAACCAGAAAAGTTAGTTTCCACCACCATCATCAGCCTTTCCATCGGGCTGACACTGCCCGCCTCTTCTAAGCGAATGAGCAGCCCTTGCTTCAGTTGATCAAGCAAGTGACGCACGGCGGCTTCTATTAAACCCTGCTTGCCACCAAAATAATGACTAATGATGCCAGACGACATACCCGCTAAACGACTAATGGTGACAATCGTCGTGCCTTGAAAACCGTGCGTCTCGATAGACTTCAGTGTAGCTTCAATTAGCTGTAATTTGCGGACGGGCTCTATTCCTATTCTGGGCATCATATTCATTGATTGAACGTTCAATTAACAACAAGTCTAATGTTTAGTGCTCTATATATCAACCCTAGGCCAGCAAACACTTTCATGGCGGAAAAGCCCGAAAAACAAGCAATATTGACAAAAAAGACACAAAACGGCCTGAAAAATCACTAAAATTTAATTACAGGACGATAGATTAAGCCCTAAAAAGGGGCATATAATCAAAAAACGGTGAAACCACACAAATAAAGTAGTGATATGACCAATAACACCTAGATTCACGCCACAAGCTGCACTAAATAAGCAACAGCAACCTAGTCAAATAATTCACAAATACAGTAATAAACACATTATTGACTCATTTTGCATGCCCATATTCATGAAATTAATGAACGTTTCATACCGAGTAGAATCTTTAGTCTTCGCTAAAGTAACGCTTAAACATTATTGCCCAAAAAGACAAGCACGCATAAACTGTGCACCCAATATTAGCAAGTACCCACATTCACCATGAAACTCTCAACAACGTTAACATTCATACTATTCAGCTTATTTTTATCAGGCTGCTCTGTTTTACAAGCCCCGCAGCAAGACACAATAGCGACAAGTTGGAACGAACCTCATAAATTCTATTTTCAGGGTAAAGGTGCAGGAGCAGGAATGGCATTAATGGCCACAATGGGGGCGATGGGAATGGCAATTGGTGTTGCAATTGATGAAGGCATTTCAAAAGACATCAGCAAGACACAGCAAGCCAGCGGTAAAACAGTGAAAGACTTATTGAACGAAATTAATTCAACATCCGGTTTTCATATTAACTGGCAAAATACAAACAATAACACCCTTCCATCGCTAGTCATTGAGCGCATCGGGTTTAATATTGTACGTGGTGGCAATGATGCAACAGGCGTAAAAATTAAAGCACTGTATACAGATATAGAAGGTAAAAAAACCCAGCTAAATTATCCAAAGGATAGCCCAGAGTATAAGGCACAATCCTTTCCACTTGAGCAACTAAAAACAAACAGTAAACTTGCCAATCAACTATTGATAGAAGGTTTCGAAGAGATTTTCAAGTTGATCAAAAATAAAAAACCTAATTAATATGTATAGCAAAAAACATTACGAAAAACTAAAATACAGACTTTAGACTATCAGTCGCCAAACGAGCCACTTAAAGGGCTGTAGTCGACTTATATTGCAGCATAATAAAGATATACTTATTACTTAAAGCTCACACATTTAATTTTTTATGGACGGAAAATGAAAAAAACTAACTATATTGCTTTTATCTTTTTTTGGTTAAGTATGACACTTAACGCAGCTGATATATCAACAATTGACGGTGACTGGGAAATTGATTATCGCCATGATATTGTTCCTATAATGTATGATGGATTGACTATCCCCATTGAAACAACCGCTCCCACATTAGAGCTAGTCCATAAGTCTTTAGGGTTTTTCTCTTTCGTAGGCGGAAAAATGAATTCCGTCTCTAGCATTCCAAGTGCGGGTCTTGAGTTTACAGATGCGTCCGGCAGTCCAATCACAACATTTCAGCACAGGCCAACTCTATTCATCTCCATCGGGGGAGCAAAACTCGGCAATCCGCTCAAAAATCCAAATGGTAAAGGGGTTGCCAATTGGCAAAAAAGAATGAATGGAACAGATTTGACCAGCCAAATACATGACTTGGTTAATGAAGACCATCAAGTTGCCTATATGTACGTTGACTGGTACTCCATGAGAAAAAACCGATCCCAAGTCAAAGCATTAGCCAAACACGTTAAGAACTTCCTAAAAAACCGAACCAATCAATGGGATGTTGCTCTAGTCGGTCATAGCCGAGGCGGGGTATTTGCTCATGAATTAAGCAAGGAGCTCGTCAGTAGTGAAAGGATCGTCAATCTACACACATTCTTAATTGACCCTACTGCGGCAACTACTTGGGGGGATGTCTATCCACAATACAAACCCTCCTCTAACAAAACCAAGCATATTGCACGAAGCATAATCGACGATAATCCATTCATTGACCGCTACGGGATTGGCCTTACTACCTTTAGTGATCAACCTATAACGGGTTATACAAACGCCACCATACCAGGGACTAGTCACTCTGAGATACCTGGTGTTTGGCTCAAGGGACCCGAAATAAAGACTTGGATGCAAGGTATTATAAACAGAAAAACAACGGGATCATTTCAACGAGAAGAAGATATCGCTCAGCTGAATGTTTTTGAGGTGACGATAAAAATCGACCAAGCTATTGTTTTAGATGGCGGTATAACAATTGACCAAGATCATATAGAAGTTTGGGGAGCTTTAGAGGTCGGACCATTATCAAGCAGTGGCTATTTTTACCTTGATGGCAACGGTGCAGTTGTATCAACTAATATACTGATCAATTCTGCTTCGCTATCCATCAATGAAGACAGCATAAAAATGAATCAAAGTAATGGGTCTGAATCTTATGGCGCATCACTGGAAAACCAGACTGTGACAGCTTCAACTACTGGATTTTATGGATCTGCAGGCACAACCGTTTCAGTTGGCCAAGATGGTGTTAATGTTTCGATACGAATATTTAATAATGAAAATGACATCATAACCATTGATGATGAAGAAGACCTCGCTACAGTATTGGTTACTGGGGTAGCTGGTAAAAGTGCTGATACTATAAAGAAAATAGGAAGCTCTATTGGACGTGCTATTGGCCTCTAGTAACCAACCTTCTTTCCACCTAAAAACTGGCCGTGAATCTCCTGATTAGCGGCCAATTTTTTAGGCTAAAATAATCCAAATCAAGGTGTCAGAGCACAAATCAATCAAGAGACTAGAGTACTTAATTTCAAACTGTTTAATGATTGATCAAATTGATTACAGTTTATTAGATAACCGCCATATTTAGAAAAAGGAATGTCTAATGGCGCGCCACCTCATATCTATCTACCCGATTGTTCATATCACAATGCCTGACTGTAATAATAACGGTAGAACAACCCAACCCTAATACATAAGTTATTTACACTACAGGCTCTTTAAAATCAATTTTTAATAGAGCCAGCATAATCTTCCGCAGTGAAAACACCTACAAAACGCAGAGCTTGGTAAAGCTAAGCTAGTTGAGCATTAGAGCAATTATTGGGATCAAACTAGCCACCATTCGATCTTCCGCATTATTCTTTACAACGTGATACTCCCAATCAATAAAAGCATTTTCTAGCTCTTCTGCTTCAGCGTATTCTTCACTCGAAGGGTCGCGCCCAAGAATATTGGTATAAAGTGATTTTGTTATGTCTTCATTACTGCCAGAGAATAGATTCGAATTTTCTGAAGGCAGATATATAGGACAGTCGCCATTCAACTGATTTTCAGATAATTGCTCTGCATGACGTGTGGCACGCTCTTGACCCTTGTCATAATATTTTTCACCAAAAAGGCGTACCCCACTTTCATACACGGGAATGCTAGCCATGCAAACATTATATAATGGTAACTTTATTGTTCTTTCAGCCAATTCTTTCGCTACTTCGACCCAGTCATATATGTCTTTATAGTATTTAACTTGACAAGGAAAGGTGCCGAATAGCGCAGAACAAGTCCCCAACTTATATAGTGCCTTCCTATCTATTTTCTTCCAAGCTTCAAACTTTAAATATTTACTTTCACATGAGGATATTAGATCTTGCCTAAAATTCGTATCACAACTATGTTGAGATTTCCCTATTGTTTGATAACAAAAGTCATGAGTAACACATGCACTTTCAAAATCAGTAGCAAAATTATTATCATTTAACTTTTTATCTGTACAACCATTTGTAGTTGGCTCAAATTCTGAGCATATATTTTCAGCTTTTACATCGGTTATCGACACCGATAAAATAAAGATAAATGTACATATGTTTTTAATTCTAAAATTGTTCATTGAAGCACCATTTTTTCACTTAATTTTATAGAGATACACTCATATCTATTTATCTATCGTAATATAGGCTATAGAGCATCTTTCTGAACCTTCATTCACACAAGCAAATACAAGGGTATTTGATACCTGCGCAGATAATAATGCAGAACAAATAGACTGATAGCGATCAATGCCAAAAGGTAACGATAAATAACCATTAGAAACAGCAGGGCAGTTTACCTTAGTTTCATCACCCTCCATACCTATTAATACTTCACCTGTAGCCTTAATGTATAGTCTTTCAATTAACCCTGAACATCCATTTTGCTGGCATTTAGCAAAAGAAATTGGCGAAAAGAAGTAATATTATAAATATTTCAATCATATCAATTATGTCTTTAATAATGGGGCGACGACTTTATCAAATAAAATCAATACTAATACATAAGTGGTTGTCATTAGTTAACTTAAAAAGCATTAAAACAGGGGGGCTAATCGGCCAGTAGGCTAATCAAGCAGTAGGCTAATCAGACAGTCATGTTAAGAGAAAAGTATGACTCACAAACAATTCATACGTTCTTCTTATCACGCTTTGATTAATGCTCATACAATATAAATAAAACATTTGCATGGACTGCAAAATGCCAAAACCCAGAAAGGAACAGATTAGCTTAGAGGCCACACCCTATTACCACTGTGTATCACGCTGTGTGCGCCGAGCATTTCTATGCGGCACCGACATAAGTACCCAGCAAGACTTTGAACATCGCCGTGGCTGGCTTGAAGCTGAACTAATCAAACAGGCACAAGTCTTTGCCATCAACATTGCTGCCTATGCGATTATGTCGAACCACTATCACGTGGTACTGCACATCAACAAAGAGCAAGCAGACTCTTGGTCGTTTGATGAGGTAATTGAGCGCTGGCATTCACTCTACAAAGGCAATGCACTTAGTCAGCGCTATCGTCTTGGCTCAAAGATGAGTCTAGCAAAAGTAGAAAAATTGAAAGAATCTGTTCAGCTATGGCGTGAACGCTTAATGGATATAAGCTGGTTCATGCGCCGTTTGAATGAAACCATTTCACGCAAAGCAAACGAAGAAGATCGCTGCACAGGTCATTTTTGGGAGGGCCGCTTTAAATCACAAGCCCTGCTGGATGAAAAGGCCCTCGCCGCTTGTTTAGCTTATGTAGACCTTAACCCTATACGGGCTAAGATGGCAAAATCACCTGAAACCTCAGAGTTCCACCTCAGCCAAAAAACGCATTATCAAAGCAAAAACAGTCCATTCTGCAAATCATCCAAATCAACAATCTAAAGGATTGTTGGTATTTGCGGGTAACCCAAAACAAAACATGCCACACGGCTTGCCTTTTAAGTTAACTGATTATTTAGAATTATTAGATTGGACAGGAAGAATCATACGAGAAGACAAACGAGGGGCTATTGCAAAAGAATTGCCGCCTATTTTACAGCGTTTAAACATTAGCACTGAAAATTGGGTTGAACTCACCCAAACCATAGAGACAAACTTCAGAGGGTTTATTGGTAAACCTGAGTCATTGCATAACTCGCTCGCCCATTTCAATCGACAGCGACGATCCAGCGTTCAATCTAGCCACAATCTACTTGCTTAATTTATAGTTAAGTTAAATAAAAAAAACACCTGAATCATTCAGGTGTTTTGCTGTGATAAATAACCCAAAAATAACAGAAAACCACGCCTAAAAAGCATATTTCTATTGGTTTCTTAGAATTAAATTAGCTGACCTATGGATTTAATTTTCTGGGGCAGCTTAGTTTCTAATTCTTTAACGTGACTGTCCTATTAACTAACGGCCTGGATTTAATTTTCTGAGGCAGCTTAGCTTCTAATTCTTTAACGTGACTGTCCTATTAACGTTCTTTATCCGAATTATTTACTAAGTTAAGGAATCAATGACTCTGACCCCTTTGATTTAATTAACCCCTTTGATTGTTAGTATTGATTCTTGTCGGCGCACTGGGTGCGCCTATTAGCCCATTATTTTTGAAGGAAATACATCATATAAAAAAATAAAAGAATAAATGAGGTCAGACTAAAACTTAACAAAATCTTTAGTTCTTTTTCAATATCTGAGTCTCCCTTATACAATCTCTTTAATATTTTAATTTGAACGATTGCATCACTATACATTCCATTCCAGTCAATACCCTGATATCCATTCTTGCTCTTTAATTCATCCTTATACTTATGAAGCTTTAAGTGAAAAATCACCCCTGAAGTAATGAACATTATCAATAAAACCACTACTAACATAATTAAAAATCCTTAATTTTTGCTTTATACCCAATCGTAGTTGTCACCGATGCTCCGAATGCAGTTCCAACACCAACTGAAGGCGTAACCCCTTGAGGAGATATCCTCATAGTGGCATTCCCCCCTCCGCCAAACCCGCCGGACGCTGAAGTTTTAATATTAAAGCCAGCACTGTCAGGGCCATGGCTCCCTCCCACAGTAGCAGAAGCACTTAATCCTAGACCAAGCCCAATCCCACCATAAACACTGATACCATCTGCTGTGATAATAAAATCTACTCCTACAGCTAGCCCAAACGCAGCTCGAACGCTAAAGCTTGTATATCCATTTTCTTTAACTAATTCATCTACCACACCAAGTTCATCTGACGCAGTAGTACTGCAAGGCCTACCTGAACATTCTCGCCCTTTATGACTCTGCTTATTATAAGCCTCAGCAAACGCAGCACTAACTGCACCATTAGCAAACTTACCACCACTCATCTCACTGACCGTACCACCAACAACTGCCGCAGCTGCGATCTGCCCCGCTTTACTTGTAATGTTGGCTTTAGCAAAACCACCAGCATGACTGACAATTGTTGCCATTCCCGCTGATCTAAACCCACTGGAGAAACTTCCGCCGTTCATTCTTGCGCGAATGCCACCTAAGGTACCGTGCATGGCAACCCTAGCAGCCTCTCGTGCAACACCATTACCAATTTGCCCCGCCATGGTGCCCACACCAAAACTGGCCCCAGCAAATATAGCTCCCATTGCAGCGCCTTCAAGAGTACCCGTCATCATATAACCGGAAGCGAAGCCCCCCCCCATGGCCCAGCCTGCGGCTACCCAGCCGGTACCAACACCGCTTGTCATAACGGTGATTGCAATACTATAAGTCAGCATGCCCGTCTCTGATTTACGAAAACGCTCGTGCTCATCCACTGCCCCAGGAATTAATGCATTAACCCCCATAACTGCCGCTGCACGGAAGAACGAACCAACACTGAAATACCCACTAGGGTCCGTATAACTCACCGGATTATTCAACGTATAACTATAACGGTTCATATAAAACGCGTTAGAGGCATCGGGAATATTCGGGTCGGCCGACAAGAACACAGCGGATACCGGATCAAATACACGGCCGTTCATGTGGATTAAATCAACGCCGTCTAAATGTTCGTGCCCTGTGTAACCGCGACTATCTAATGCCACTTGACGCACGGCCGCTTCTAGCTCGCCGTTATACGTGTAAGCACCAATTAGGTCATACATACTGGAGCCGGGCTTTATGAAACCCGTGGCATGGTTGTACAGCACATCGCGGCGGGCACCATAAATGTCGTAGCTTAGGCGCTGTTGAATCACACCATTTTCATTTGTTATAGCCACCACACTGCCTTGATAATCTTTATGCACGTAGCTTAATTTCAAATCAATGGCACTGGTTTCGGTATTCAGCACCTGCTCTTCAATGGCGTAACCGGCAATACGACGTTTGTAGTACCAAGCGCCGTCTTTAAGTTGCATTTCTACGCCGCCGATATATAACAGAGTTTCGCTTTTACCATTCGTTACGGATACTTGTTTAATTCGTTGATGGCTAGCGCCGTATGCGAACTTGGTACTGTTGCCATTTTTTTCAATGGACCAAGGTTTGTCGTACGAGGTGAATTTAGATTGGCGCTCCAGAACAGAATTACGATTTTCAGTAATGCGGTTACCGTTGGCATCGTATTCAAAGCTCAACTCACCCACACTGGTTAATACACTATTCGCACACTGACCTGCATTACACGATGTAGCGTCACCATAAGTATAAGTGGCGCCATTTTCGTAATTGGATTTTGTTTTGATGTTGCTGTTTAAACCATCATAGGTAATGGATAAATCATAGCCGTCCACCAACTCTTCTTGGACGGCAAAAATACCTTGGGCGGCCACACTGGTTACACGGTAAGTTTTATCGTAGGTAATGTCTTCTTTGTAGCCTAATTGGGAATCGGTTTTGTAATCTAGGTTGCCCACTTTGTCATAGGCGTAGAATAAATCCGTTACCTCATCGTTATTGGCATTTTTACCTGCATTTAAATGGGTTAAGCGGCCTAGTTTTACATCGTAAATGGCTTTGGTTTTAACACCGTTACCATATTCAAATTCGGTAATGTTGCCCCAGTTATCACTGACTGTTGGGGTGAAGTAATCGTAATCACCGGCAATGTTACTTAAGCGTGATACATATTGATTCGCATTATAATGAGTTTGTGTACCGTTAATGGGTGAAGCACGCATACCGTTAGAGGCGTCGTAATGATTGGTTAAGCGACCAATTGAGTCGTATTCCCAGCTTTCTTTATAGCTAAGACCATCAATCGTGTGTGTCTTAGCTTTCAGCTGCGATAATGCATTATATTCATAGCTTTCGCTGTAGTTGGTTTGAATGTTTAGGTAATTAAAACTGCCTAACACTTGATGCAACTTGCCAATACCATTTTCTGCTGTATCAAATACCCAGGTCGCACTTTCCAATTGCGCTCCTAATTCAGGAGCCTGGATTGTTCCAGCCGTTAATACGCTAGTCGTTCGATTGGTTAGACGGCCTAAATCGTCATACGTGTTTCTGGTGTAATCACCTTTTGCATTGAGCTGTGCTACCAGTTGCCCTAAGGCATTTTTACGATACTGCCACTTACCTTTTGCAGGGTCACGTGTTTCCACTGCCCGGCCAATCAAATTATAGTCTGTTACGACTGTATTATTGTCTGCAATTATGTGGGTTTGATTGCCTTGCAGGTCATACTGGTAATTAACTTCTTTATAGATAGATTCGGCAGCGCCGCTGCTCGTAAACTCTTTAACATATACTAACTGCCCAAGCGCATTTTTTAATGACGCTTTATTTAAACCATTTGCATCGGTTGCGGTTGTATATAACCCATCGTACTGCATAGCTGAGGTGGAGCCATCTGGGTACTGCGTTTTGATCACGCGACCAAATATGTCATATGCCGATATTGACCAATAATCTGCATTGCCCTTATGAGGATTGCTAACGGTAATGGCTCGGCCAACTTTGTCATAATTACTGTCAACATGAATCCAGTCACCATCAAAACCTATTTTTGAAACACGCAATGTTTGACCCAGTTTATCGCTAAATTGTTTTTGGCTTGGCGAAGCGTTACTGGTTTTTGTTGTGACCATATTACAGCCTGACGGTGCATATATATCGGTTTGACAAAATTTATAACTGGTTAATACATAACTGCCGTAAGCGTCAGACTGGCTAATAATACGCCCAAAGCCATCATACTCCTTATAATTTGTTACACCGTTTTGCCCTTCAACTTGTTCTGCTAAGCCTAACGCGTTACGGGAAATGACCTCGCTCATTAAACGCTTGTTTGATTCACCGTTTGCAAACTCATATACATGGGTTGCATACACACCATTTGCATCATATTGGGTTTCTGCTTTTCGCCAAAAAGCTAAGTCTGCGTCAACACCAGAAGCACTTGATTTTATAACTGTGGTTTTATTACCCCAAGAATCATAACCATATGTTGTTATTAGAGATAGATTAGTTGAATCGGGCTCAATGGTTGAGCTTTGTAATAACCCATTATCATTGTAGCTAAAGGTCGTTTTTCGCGTAGTACTCGAGTTATACGCATCACTTAAATCATTTGTTAAAGCACTAATATCATAATTCTCTAGCGACCCATAAGTTGTGCCGGATACAAGATATGAACCTCCATTTGAGCTACTTCCTCCACTGGTAACACTACTGTTTACTGCGCCTTGAGTACGTTCTGTCGTTACTTTTTGTTCGGTCATGCGCCCAAGCCACCATTTAGCAACATTATTATCTTGGTATTTAAATTCGGACGTTACAAAGTGCGATATCTTAGTGCTACCACTTGATGACAAGGTACTGGTTTCAACAACTTGCTTAGTTAACTCACCATAAAAATTATCAATACTGCCTGCATATTCATTATTGGTAATATTGGTTTTTAATAATCGACCACGATCGATTAATTGAGCCCCTACAGAGCTATCGTATTTAGTTTTTAGATGATAAGTCTCTTCTATTGCCGTTTCGATAAATGGAAATACTGGGTTAAATTTAGACGCTGATGTTGCCGTTTCGTATTCTTTAACATTCAGAATGTTTCGCGAACAGCTTAACCATGTCAAACCTGCATCGGTACCCGCATTAATCGTATCGCGGCATTGATCTTTATTCGTTAAAGTCGTGGCACCTTGAGCATCTAAATTTGATAAAGGCTGGATACCTGTTTGGATAGCGGTATTACTTGGAACTTTATATACATCATTTGAAATAAAGTCAGTTATACCCGAGTCATCGAACGCATTTGCTTGGGTGACTTTGTAAGTATAAAGCGGCATACCTTGATAAGGGAATTGTTGAGCGTATTCGGTAACCGTTTTTACATTAAAAGTTTCGTCAACTTCTATCAGTTTTCTAAACCCTAAAAAGCCTCGACCACCTGCTTGCAGCTTACCGCCCACATACGAATAACGTTTACTAACGGTATCATTAGCACTTTCATTAGAAGGCGCGTCATCGATAACTCGCTTAACCAAATGCACCGCACCTGTTACATCAAATACAGGTGCGTTTAACGCCCATGTATTGTGAGGCTGCTGTGCATCGGCATCGGCTTGATATAACGCATCATCTAAAATACCAACGCCATATTCTATTTGAGTTTTTAAACCATTGGAGGCTGTAATAGTTTGAATCACATCAGCAGGTGTTTTATCTGCCGGGTTATTAGTACCTTTGATATAACTATTAATATAACCATCTTTTGATACAACTATCACATCTGGAACACCATCACCGTTGATATCAGCGTTCATGGGTGCATGAAAGGTATTCCCTGTTGGCGCAGTTTTAGGATCGTAAAACGTAAATTCACCTGATTCGTTATAACCAATTAAAAACTTATCGCTATTAACGCCAAGGGTTGCAAAATCACTCACACCGTCAGCATTAGCTTCTAATGGCATAAAGTGTTCTATATCTAAATTAACTAGGGCGCCTTGCGTAACATTTGTAGGCAAAACAGACGATGTTTCTACAAACTCGCCGTTGGCTTTATTTAATATTAATTTATTTTCAGAGTGAATGTCAGTGAAACCGTCACCGTTGAAGTCGCCTAAAATAATTTTATCATCTAAGGTTAGTGACAATTTCACTACCTTCTTAGGATTATAATCCGTGCCATTAATACCAAGACTTGAATAAGCCACATACCAACCTTGTGTGCCCTCAATATACTTAGTTGAAGATTGCGCTTGCATTATAATATTATAGTTTAGCTTCCCGCCCTTAAATAGAAGATCGGTAAAGCCATCATTATTGAAATCTACAAATTTTGCTTCACCTGCAGTGATTTGCTCATTTGTATCCAAATTTATAATACCTAATGTTGTATGTGAAAAACCCGCTTTTACATACTCACTAGTAGTTGGCCTTTTAATCTTAATTTGCCCAGGCATAGTCAACTCAACTGTATCAAAAGATAGTGAATCAGTAGGCTTTTGTAGATAAGTCGCAATTCTTAGCTTGGGCGCCGAATAATTCTGCACATACATTATCTCCTTTTGAGCACCATGACCTGAAGCAAATGATATATCGAGTAATCCATCCCCATTCATATCTCGCAAACCTAGATTATTAAACTCCCGATCAATGCTATTAGAGGTGGTTAATACTGGAAGCACAATGTCATCATTCAATATGAAATTAAAATCATTAACTATTTTTGATCTATTAGATTCATATACTCTGAGTCTAATCTCAAATAGATATTCATCATCAGATATTTTAGATTTTTCAACCACATCCAATGCAACAATATCTGTATAACCGTCCTTATTAATATCTGTAGCCAGTAGTTTTCGAGAAGCGTTAGTTGGTATTATAGGCAAGTCAAAATTTATTATTGAATCATTATATTTGAAAGTACCGTCTCCTTCGCCAAGACCAACCGTTAAATTTCTACCACGCCTAGCCAATAAATCAGAAAATCCATCTTTATTGAAATCACCACTGAGGATTTCTTCAGAATCCTTCCATAAAGACCTAGATGCAACCGAGTCATTATTTAAAGCTAGCTCATTCTTTAATTTTTTTTGTGTCCAATTAAAGTTCAAGGGTTCATAACACTCACCTTTCAAACCACACTCTTGAATATACCTAAGTGTGCTACGCCCAGTTAATTGTGAACGTTCATACGACATGTAATACTTACGTAATGTCTCTGAACCTACTTTTACGCTTACATTGGCAATACGTTTATTAAGGCTCTTAGAGTATCCATCTAGATATATAGAGGATGCGTCAGGTCGAGTTTCGTAGTTAAATTCAGTCTCATTAATTAAAACACCCGCTGCGGTTTTAACTGAAATTTTAGAGAACCCAGAAGGCATGGTTTTATAAGTTCCCGTGCCAACTTCTAAATAATCGTATTGCACATAGGCTGATGCTGTTGGATTCCACACTTTGCTTAAAGCCCAAGACGCATCACCTATTTGCACATACTCGTGCTTGGTGCCATCCTTTTTCCAGACAATAAAATGTTCCGTATGATCCGTAGATGCTAAGTTACGCTGAATTTTAGATATATCAGTAATTTCAGAGGCATAAAACCGTTGCGCTCCAGAACCACCCGTAAGTATTAATTTTGCACCATCAATACAGTAGCGGGCGACCGTTGTATCTGTATCTTGATATTGCGTCCCTGGACAGCGATTAATAATACTACCAGCATTGATATTCCAACCCATACCTAACGGGCCGTTCCCACCTTGACTCGAATAAGACAAACTTAAGCCAGCACTCATGCCAGCTGGACCTTTTGGTGAATATAAAGGTAAGGAGAATGTAGCTGCGCCCGATTCACTTACGCGAAAAGAGCCTGAGATTCCGCCAGGAACAATAGATCCGTGATTAGGTTTAGTTGCAGCAGTATGCCCAACGGTATAAGAAGGTGAATTCGGATGAAGCCACTCGAGAGAGCCTATACTAGAAGAATGACCGTACACTACTGCCTTCTTTTTATAGCTTGAAAAATCTGGACTAATATACTCTACAACTATGTCAGACTTACCATCGCCATTAACATCTATAATATTAAGCTCTACGACATTGGTCTTTAGCCCTCCGTAACTCAAGGGTGCGCTGCCGATCGTTTCAATTTTAAGAGGTAACTTGCCTGAGCTACCATAAATAATAGTAAGCCACATATTTCCAGGCTCACTGCTTGCAATCGGCTGGAGCAATTGATCACTATGACCATCTCCATTGAAGTCACCAATATGGACCTTTATTGAATTCGTCCGGTTTATTTTATCACTTAAATTTGAAGAGCCATCCCAGCCCCCTAACTGATTGGCTTTACTACTATCTCTATAAAATGACCCACCATCACTGTATTTAATTGGTGTAATTACATCACCATTAATTAATACTATTCGTTTTCGCTCTCGTACATACACATTCTGTAAATAATTATTCATGCCCGTATAATAATTCGGAACCGTTATATCTGAATAATACTCAAACGAATCTTCACGATAATTAGTCGCACTGACCGATGCGCACAACAACAGAGTTGACAGGAAAGTCAGGAGGGCTTTTTGAAGCATCCTTGCACCTATAAGTAATGGTTTTTAAAATTTGGCGCATTCTTACACAGCTTACACTTTGTAACAATCCAAAGGCTTATACCAAAAACAAATAAGGCAAAGCCCTCTGCTATATATCAACAACCCACCTAACTATTAACCGCTCGCCAAGTACCTAGCTTTAAAATACACTTCCTCAATAATTTTTGATTACTAGATCCACCCAACTATATAAGTCATCAAACAGCCATGCCTACATCTTTAACCCTACCCAGCCCAGCCAAGCTCAACCTGTTTCTACACATCACAGGTCAGCGCCCTAATGGCTATCATGAACTGCAAACCATCTTTCAATTTATTGATCGCTGTGATGAGTTGACCTTTGCTAGCAATGATTCAGGCCAAATTACCATTACCCCTGCTATAGAAGGCGTGCCTTTAGAAGACAACCTTATCTATAAGGCGGCTAAAATTATTCAAAACAAAACCGGCTGTGAAAAAGGCGCTGACATTAATTTGCATAAAATATTGCCTATGGGCGGTGGCCTTGGCGGTGGCAGCTCAAATGCAGCAACGGCATTGGTTGGGTTGAATCATTTATGGCAAACCCAATTGGACATAAATGAATTAGCTCAGCTAGGCTTACAGCTGGGTGCTGATGTCCCTGTGTTTGTGCGCGGTCAGGCCGCGTGGGCAGAGGGCGTTGGCGAAAAGCTAACACCGATGGAAGACCTAGAAGAGAATTGGTTTGTGGTAATTACACCCCCTTGCCATGTGAACACTGCAGAAGTTTTTTCACACAAAGGTTTGACAAGGGACACTCCAGCGTGCAGAATTAGCGCCGCTCTCAGGGGCGAGGGTCAAAATGACTGTGAATCAGTGGTTTGCAAACTCCATAAAGAAGTTTCTAACTCATTGAATTTGCTAAAGAATTTTGGCTCTGCTAGAATGACTGGCACTGGCGCTTGCGTCTTCTTAGAACTCGATTCTGAGAACAAAGCAAATTCGGTTTTAGCCAAGCTACCAGCTGACATACAAGCTTTCGTGGCGAAAGGCATTAACCAATCGCCATTGCAAAAAGCTTTAATTAGCTGAGTCAATTTAGGGGTGTAGCCAAGCGGTAAGGCAACGGGTTTTGATCCCGTCATGCGTAGGTTCGAATCCTGCCACCCCTGCCATCTTTTTAAAATCCATCATTGATCAAGCTAATTAGCACATGGGGTATCCGAGTGTCTAAGTTAATGGTTTTTACCGGTAACGCAAATCCGGAACTGGCGCGTCTTATTGTTGAGCGTCTAGACCTTCCTTTAGGTGAGGCTACCTGCGGCCAATTCAGTGATGGTGAAATTACCATCGACATCCAAGAGAACGTACGCGGTAAAGACGTTTTCATTATCCAGCCAACCTGTGTGCCTACCAATGACAACCTTATGGAAGTGTTGTTAATGGCTGATGCATTGCGTCGCTCTTCTGCAGGGCGTGTTACGGCTGTTATTCCTTATTATGGTTATGCCCGTCAAGATCGTCGTGTACGCTCTGCGCGTGTGCCCATTTCTGCAAAAGTTGTGGCTGACATGCTACAAACGGCGGGTGTTGATCGCGTATTAACCGTTGATCTACACGCTGACCAAATTCAAGGCTTCTTCAATATCCCAATGGATAACATCTACGGTTCACCGATTTTATTAGATGACATTGAAAAGCAAAACTACGACAACTTGATGGTTGTCTCACCTGACGTAGGTGGTGTAGTGCGTGCACGTGCAATTGCTAAGCAATTAAATGATGCCGACCTTGCCATTATTGATAAACGTCGCCCGCAAGCCAATGAAGCACAAGTTATGCACATCATTGGTGATGTAACTGACCGTACTTGTGTACTGGTTGATGACATGGTCGATACAGCCGGTACGCTGTGTAAAGCAGCCGATGCACTTAAGCAGTTTGGTGCGAAAAAGGTTGTAGCTTACTGTACACATCCTGTACTATCCGGCGCCGCGATAAAGAACATTATGAATTCTCAGTTAGATGAGTTAGTGGTTACTGACACTATTCCTCTAACGGACGAAGCAAGAGCATGTGGGCAAATTCGCCAACTGACTCTAGCGGGCTTGTTAGCCGAGTCGATTCGACGGGTTAACAACGAAGAATCCATCAGTGCGATGTTTCGTTAATTCGAAACCGCGTATTTGATAGAGCTTAAAGTTCGCTTTAAGCAATGGGCTCTAATCCTGGTCGCGGGGTTAGGGCTAATTTCATTTATAAAGGGTAATAACCATGGCTAATTATGAATTAAGCGCCGAACTTCGCGAATTGAAAGGTACGGGTGCGAGCCGCCGTCTTCGTCGCGAAGCGGGCAAAACTCCTGGCATCGTTTACGGTGGCGACAAAGAACCGACTCAAGTAACTTTGGTTCTTAAAGATCTGAACAAATCATTTGAAGACGAAGGCTTTTTCAGCCACATCATCAAATTAAATGTTGCAGGTGAAACTGAAACTGTTCTTATCAAAGACGTTCAGCGCCACGCTTACAAGCCTGTTATTTTACACGTTGATTTCCAACGCGTATCTAACACCACCATCATCAAGCAGCACATTCCTTTACACTTCATCAACGAAGAAACGTGTAAAGGCGTTAAGCTACAAGGCGGTAAAGTTAAGCACACTATCTCTGACGTATTGGTTATTTGTGAAGCAGGTAAACTACCTGAGTTCATCGAAGTTGACCTAGCAGATGCAGAAGTGGGCACTATGCTTCACCTTTCTGACCTTGTATTGCCAGAAGGCGTTGAGATCCTTGAGCTAACTCATGGTTCTGATCACGATTCTGCTGTTGTATCTGTAGACATTCCTAAAGGTTTGGCTACTGAAGAAGATGACGCTGCTGCAGAAGACGCACCAGCTGCTGAGTAATCAACCAAATTAAGGCATTCGCGTGAAGGATAACATTCGTCTAATTGTGGGCTTGGGCAATCCCGGTTCAGAATATGAGAATACGCGTCACAACGCAGGTGCTTGGTTACTCAACGAGATTGCACGCCACTATGGCGTGCAACTCAAACCTGAAAAAAAATTCCACGGTCTTTGTGGTAAAGCCTTAATCAAAGGCAAAGAAGTCTTTTTACTCTTCCCTACTACCTTCATGAATGTAAGCGGCCAAGCGGTTCAAGCCCTTGCTAACTTTTATAAAATTCCTGTAAATGAAATTCTCGTCTTACACGATGAATTAGATTTACCTGTGGGCACGGCCAAATTAAAACTCGGCGGTGGTCATGGCGGTCAAAACGGTTTACGCGACATCATCAGTAAAATGGCCAACGACAAAAATTTTTATCGCTTACGCATTGGTATCGGACATCCTGGCGATAAAAACAAAGTCACAGGGCATGTGTTAGGTAAGCCAAATAAAGACGAATTAAAAAAGATTGAAACCATCATCGACGTAGCAACATCTGAAATCGACAGCTTAGTCACAGGTGATTGGTCAGGCGCAATGAACCGCCTGCATAGCATAAAGGCTTGACGGAAAATGGGAGACGGGAGACGCCCTAAAGTCCCCGCCACCCTGAGATGAAAGAAATAGCCTTAGGGCAAATAAACTAATACCTGAAAACTGCCAAGATTAAGCTGGCACTTTTCTAATAGAATTTTTATATCCGCAGCGGTGTCACGAAGACTTTCAAGCGTCTCACGTCTCCCGTCTAGCGCAAAGCGAGGAGAAAATAATGGGTTTTAAATGTGGCATTGTCGGTTTACCAAACGTTGGTAAATCCACCCTTTTTAATGCACTGACTAAATCAGGTATTGGTGCAGAGAACTTTCCGTTTTGTACAATTGAGCCTAACAGTGGTGTGGTGCCGATGCCAGATGCACGCCTTGATGCACTGGCCGCCATTGTAGTGCCGCAAAAAGTCATCCCGACCTCTATGGAGTTTGTGGATATCGCGGGCCTTGTTAAGGGCGCGTCAAAAGGCGAAGGCCTAGGTAACCAGTTCTTAGCGAACATTCGTGAAACCGATGCGATTGCTCACGTTGTGCGTTGCTTTGAAGACGAAAACGTTATCCACGTTGAAAACCGAATCAACCCAGCCGATGACATCGACGTTATTAACCTTGAATTAATTCTAGCCGACCTTGAGTCAGCTGAGAAACAATTGCAACGTGTAACACGTACTGCCAAAAGCGGCGACAAAGATGCCGTAGCCGATAAAAACCTATTAGAAAAAATGGTTGCCCATTTAGAAAATGACCAGCCAATTCGCTCAATGGAGCTAGACGACGATGATAATAAACGCGTACGTTTATTTCATATGATCACCGTAAAGCCAACCATGTACATTGCTAACGTGGCTGAAGATGGTTTTGAAAACAACCCATTCTTAGACATCGTCAATGCCATCGCAGCAAAAGAAAACGCCGTTGTTGTGCCGGTTTGTAATAAAATTGAACAAGAAATTTCTGAGCTAGATGACCCTGAAGACGTTGCCATGTTTCTTGAAGAAATGGGACAAAGCGAACCCGGTTTAAACCGTGTTATCCGTGGTGGTTATGAATTACTTGGCTTACAAACGTATTTCACCGCTGGTGTAAAAGAAGTACGCGCTTGGACCATTAAGAAAAACAGCACGGCACCAAAAGCCGCGGCGGCGATTCACACTGATTTCGAAAAAGGCTTCATTCGTGCCGAAACCATGGCCTATGATGACTTCATCGAATACAAAGGTGAAGCAGGCTGTAAGCAATCAGGCAAACTGCGTGTTGAAGGTAAAGAATACGTTGTTAAAGACGGCGACATCTTGCACTTCTTGTTTAACGTTTAATTAAACATCGCTTTAAAAGCCGCTTGTCATCGCGACAAGTGGCGTCTAAAACCTCTCAGCACACTCTAAACCCAACCTCACTGAACACCATCCTAAGTTAAACCCCGTACCGACATTTAAACCCTTGCACCTCATATCATCAGCACACTATAAACCGCACGATTAATCACACAATCAATTGCGCCCTATTGCCATTTACAGACTAAAGACGTTGACTCTCCCCCTAGGTAAGGCTGTATATTTTGCACTGGAATATAAGATGTGAGTATTTTAGCCATGTACACGATAGGAGAGTTTTCACGCATTACCAGCGTTACGGTTAAAGCGTTACGTCATTACCATGAAAAAGGCATTCTTGAGCCATCACATATCAATAAACACACCCGCTATCGATATTACACATCTGATGACATCAACAAATTACACCTCATATCAACCTTACAATTAATCAATTTTAATTTGAGCGAAATTAAAGAAGTGCTGTCATCGTACAATGACGAATCCGATATAACGCAGATATTAACCGTTAAAAGAAATCTTATTTCTCAAAAAATTGAAGACCTAAAAAAAGCATCGGCTATCATTGATATAACATTAAACAAAGAAAAGTCCGTGAAAAGCATATTAAGTAAACCCGCGGATATCCTGATAAAAAAGGTCCCAGATATTGAGGTCGCGGCCATTAAATGGGAAGGGGCCTATAAAAACACAGGCGCTATCGTTAAAAAACTCTACAAACAGTGTGCACGCTATGCATGCGGCCCGATATTTAATTTATACTTTCACAATGAATATCAAGAAACAGCCACAATAGAAACATGCCTTCCTATCAACATTAAACATAAAAAAGACCATGAGTATATTACGATACCTGGCAGAACTTACATTACCTTAGTGCACATAGGCTCATATGAAGACTTAGGATTAAGCTACGCAAAATTATTTGAACACATAAAAAATAATAATATAAAAACATCGCCCCCAATCAGAGAAATATACCACAAAGGTCCTGGCGTATTACTTAAGGGCAAGCCTAAAAATTACGCAACAGAAATTCAAATTCCTATTATTATTGAATAATAGAATTTATGCTTTAGTAAACAGGACATAACGAGGCTATACCCAATGCAAGATAAGCATGAGTGGCGAAAAAAAGAAAAAGCTATATACACCACAAGAAAAAATCCTGAAATAATAGACGTACCCACGTTCCAATATATAACCTTATCAGGTGAGGGCAGCCCAGCGTCTCCGATTTTCACGGATATAATAGGCACCTTATACTCATTATCATATGCAATAAAAATGACGCTTAAAAAATCAGGTAACCCACCATTAAGATACACTGATTATACGGTATACCCTTTAGAAGGCGTCTGGGATATCAATGAAGAAGCAAAGACTCATTTTTCAGGTAACGTATGCAAAGATGATTTTATTTATACATTAATGATTCGACAGCCAGCCTTTGTTAGTCATGACTTTTTCAATCAAATTATTAGCTCATTAAGCGAAAAAAAACCTAATAGGTTACTCAATGAGGTAAAGTTAGAATCAATCTCGGAGGGGAAATGCATTCAAATGCTGCATATTGGCAAATATGATGACGAACCCAATAGTTTTAATGAAATGGAAGCATTTGCAGCAAGTAAAGGAATGATTCGTTTATCTAAAGTACACCGTGAAGTCTACCTTTCTGATGCTAGAAAAGTTGAACCTGATAAACTGAAAACCATATTACGATTCAAAATAAAATAAACCCATCATGCATCTTATATCATATGTAGATATCATTAAGAATAAACTCAACCTTGCAGGCTCTATCGAGAAAGCACAGTTAAGCCAACGCTATCTTCCCAATGATATAAATTGTATTGGTGCAACCGCATTCGATATAAAAAAGATCATTGCTGAATTTCATATTCAATACCCAAACATCTCATCAGAAGATTCTCTTACTGTATGTGAACACATAATTAAGCATGCTAAATACAATGAAGAAATTTTAATTGCGTTTGGCCTCATCAATAAATTTGTCGCCAAACATTATGATGATACCTTACTCTTACGATTTGAATATTGGCTAGAACACAATATAAACAACTGGTCACAAGTGGATGACTTATGCATTAAGACCATTTTTCGATTCCTGATGGCTCGCCCTCATTTAATCGATCAGACTCAACATTGGGCATACTCTCATGTCTCATGGTGTCGTCGAGCCAGCAATGTGGTTTGGGTGAAGTTTATAAAAAGAAAAATTGGCACGTCCGTATAGAGGCTGTAGATAAATCTGTGTAACTGCTTATCATCAAAGCCAGAAATGGCTAAGGATAGGCAGCAATGAACAAAGAAGCACTAGAAGCCTTTGCCCGCGAAGCGGCAAAGGGTATTAAAACAGAACAAGACCTTAATGAATTTCGTCAGATGCTCACTAAAGTGACAGTTGAGCGGGCTTTAAATACTGAGCTTGATGAGCACCTTGGTTATGAACGGAATGAAGAATCCTCTAACTCCAATAGCCGCAATGGCACCACCAGTAAAACTTTACGCACCGAAGATGGCCAGTTTCAACTAGATACCCCTAGGGATCGCGAAGGCTCTTTTAATCCTAAATTAGTAAAGAAAAATCAGACTCGGTTTACCTCGATGGACGATAAAATTTTATTTTTATACGCCCAAGGCATGACCACACGAGAAATCGTTAAAACGTTTAAAGAACTGTATAACGCAGATGCCTCTCCAAGCCTAATTTCAAAAGTCACTGATGCGGTCATTGAAGAAGTGATTGAATGGCAATCTCGTGAATTAGATGCGGTGTATCCCATTGTTTATCTTGATTGCATCGTGCTTAAAATTCGTCAGGACAAACAGGTGATCAATAAATCAGTTTACCTTGCCTTAGGCGTCAACATGGAAGGCCACAAGGAGTTATTGGGCATGTGGCTATCTGAAAACGAAGGGGCTAAGTTCTGGCTAAATGTTCTGACTGAGCTGCAGAATCGTGGTGTGAAAGACATTCTCATTGCTTGCGTGGATGGCCTGAAGGGCTTTCCAGATGCTATCAATGCCGTCTATCCAGAAACGCAAATTCAGCTGTGCATCGTGCACATGGTGCGTAACTCAGTGAAGTACGTTCCTTGGAAAGATTACAAAGCCGTCACCGCTGATTTAAAGAAAATTTACCAGGCCGCGACTGAGGAAAGTGCCTTGCAATCACTGTCTGATTTTAGTGAGAAGTGGGATGGTCAATATCCACAAATCAGCCGATCTTGGCGTAATCACTGGGAGAATTTAAATACGCTTTTTAACTATCCTGCTGATATCAGAAAAGCCATTTACACAACCAATGCCATTGAATCTCTGAACAGCGTTATTCGAAAAGCGACGAAAAAACGAAAAGTATTTCCAACAGAAGAGTCGGCTAAAAAAGTGGTTTACCTTGCGGTACGACAAGCTTCGGAAAAGTGGACTATGCCCATAAGAAACTGGAAAACGGCCTTGAACCGATTTATGATCATGTTCGAAGACCGTTTGAAAGATTACATTTAAAACTGGCGGTTACACAGAATGGCTTACATCCTCTCCGTATATTATCTGAACAAAGAGTTAATCTTCAAAAATTGTAATACCCTCATTAATGACAAAGACCCCTTTGTTCAAAAAAGCATTGGTTGGTTATTAAAAGTAGCCTCATTACAATATGAAGATGATGTGATTAGATACATTGAAGAGAATGGCAGCTTGATGACAAGACCCACCATTCGATACGCGCTTGAAAAATTGAATACAAGCACAAGAAAACGACTATTAACTGAAACAAAAATACATTCACCATGAATATAGAGCCACCTAATGATCAGTATTCAATACTACAAAACCAAAATTGGTGAGTTAATTTTAGGCTCTTTTGAAGATCAACTGTGCATACTTGATTTCAGATACCGAAAAATGCGAAATACCGTTGATAACAGAATCAAAACAAGGCCTAAACACACCGTTTATAGAACAAGATACCGATGTACTGCAACAAACACGCATGCAAATTGATGAGTACCTTAATGGTGACAGAACAGTATTCGACATCCCCTTATTAATGGTCGGTACTGACTTTCAAAAAAGTGTATGGAATGCCTTAATAAAAATCCCATACGGCACCACATCTACCTACTTACAACTGGCAAAAAGTATTGATAATGAAAAAGCCGTTCGCGCTGTTGCCAGTGCTAACGGTGCTAACTCAATGAGTTTGATTATCCCCTGCCATCGAATCATTGGCAGTAATAGTGAACTTGTTGGGTATGGCGGCGGGTTACCTGTAAAAAAGCGACTCTTAATACTAGAAGGTGATGACCTTTTCAAATAAAGGGCTGTATCAATAAGAAAGTGAAACACATGAATCTTGTGTTTTTTATCATACATCAATGTGTAATGTACGCTCTTAAGACTATCTTCGTGGCTTCTGCCCATCGTTGCCAGGGTGGCATGGGCAGTTTATTAAATGGTCATTCACCAGCCCCATAGACTGCATGAACGCATAACAAATCGTAGGACCTATGAATGTAAATCCTGCTTTCTTTAATGCTTTACTCATGGCTAAGGCCGCTTCTGTTTGCACAGGCACATCCGATAATTGTTTGTAATGGTTAACAATTACATCACCACCCACAAACCCCCATATAAACTCACTAAAGGTTTGCCCTTCTTTTTGTAGCTGGGTTTTAAGTTCTAAAAACGCCAATGCATTTTTACGAATGCCATACAGCTTTAAACGATTACGGATCAAGCCTGCATCTAGTAGTAGTGATTCAATTTCAGCATCGCTCATTTTAGCTACTTTATTAGGGTTAAACTGATAAAAACACTGCCTATAATAGCGACGTTTATTCAACACGGTTATCCAACTCAAACCCGCTTGTTGACCCTCTAAGCACAGCTTTTCAAACAGCTTATTATCGTCATAACAAGGCACACCCCACTCGTTATCATGATAATGAATATAACTCTCGCCCTTAGCCCAAGGGCACGTTTCTGTTTCTATGGAATTCACTGTATGCCCACCCAATATACTGTTTTTATATACAGCTTAAATATAACGTCCTCTCACCTTCATCACAAGAGCTCTACCCGCTGGATAAACCCATTAATTCACCTAGAGTTAAGTGAATACAATTCCAAATAAGACCACTTAAAAACTTAATGCTCTAAAATTGGTAAAAGCGATGACGATCGGCAATAAGGACTTTACTCTACGCCAAACACTGCTGATAACAGGAATGTTGTTGATTGTGCTTTATGGGACCATATTGCTTGTCTATCAATATATTGCATTTGGGCAAATCAAACACGAATTTCAAGACCGCATCACCAGTGAAATGGGCGCACGCTTCAATTCTATACAACGCAACATTACCAAACAGCACCAACGCATACAGTTTCTTTTTACCACCCCTCCTATTCAAGGCATAGCCCGTGCAACCAGCAATAATGGTATCGACCCAATAGACGGTACGAATCTTGAGCGCTGGAAAATCAGACTCGCCAACATTTTTGAAGGCTACTTAGAAAACTACCCCGATATCAACCAGGTACGCTATATCGGCATTACCGATAATGGTAAAGAGCTCGTACGAGTTGATCGCCAAGGTACAAACATAAAAATAATACCCGCTGAGCGTTTACAAGCAAAAGGGAATACTGATTATTTTAAAGAGGTCAGCAAATATCATCCGCGAAAAATTTATGTCTCCAACATCAATTTGAATCGCGAATATGGCCAAATACAATTGCCTTATTCACCTACACAACGCATTGCTATGCCAGTATTTGGGCTTGATAACAAAATTTTTGGCATTGTGATTATTAATATTGATGCCCGTTATCAAATTGAACTGTTTATCAATAGCTTAAATGAAGATTTAAAACTTTACATACTCAACAATAAATATGAATTCGTTCATCACCCAGAAAAAGAAAAATCATTTTTATTTGAATTTGATCACGAAATAAATTGGCAAAATGAATTTTCAGAGCCCTTTATTAATAGAAAAAAAACTCGTTTGATTCAGGTAAACAACTTAATTACAAGCGATCATTTTTACTACTTAAGTAAGAAAATATTGATTTCAGGTTTAAAAGAAGGACGCTTTCTAACCTTAATAATAGGCACGAATGAAGCCACCATGGATGCCTTACTTTATAAACGCCTAGGCACACTCGCACAAATAATGGGTGGGTTATTATTCATCGTGTTTCTTTTGTTTTCAGCTTATCAAGTTAATTTATACAGACGTATTGGCCTGATACGAGGTCAAGCTGAATTTAAAGCCATCGTTTCAGGCTCCCACGAGGGCATTATTGCAATGGATAAAAATGGTTATGTCAATAGTTGGAACAATGCTGCCAGTAACATTACCGGATACACAGAGCAAATGGCACTGGGTCAATCTGTCTTTGAATTGTTTTTACGTGAGGGTAAAACCATATTTACAAAAGCCGCCATTGACGAGGTTTACAATAATAGTGACGCCATAACATTTGAATGCGAGGCCGAAAACCGAAAAGGAAATAAACTTACTTTAACAGTTAATTTATCACCCATCATCTTAGATAACAATAATACCATTGGTGTTGCTGCATTATTCAGTGATATAACCGAACAAAAAAAAATCGAACAAGATATTATCAATTTAAATACATCACTTGAAGAAAAAGTAAAATCACGTACAAAGGAATTAGAAGAGGCTCGCAATCAAGCCTTAGAAGCCAGCACCATTAAAAGTGAGTTCATTGCTAATGTTAGCCATGAGATTCGCACACCAATGAACGGCGTGCTTGGAATGCTTGATTTACTTGCAAAAGACACGCTAACCAAACGTCAAAAACACCAATTAGAAATGGCAAAATACTCGGCTCAAAACTTAACCAGTTTAGTCAATGATATTTTAGACATATCAAAAATTGAAGCCGGTAAATTAGACATCGATGAGAGTGGTTTTAATCTCATTAAATTTCTTTCAGATGTATCTACGTCCCTTGCCATTCGAGCACAAGAAAAGGATCTTTATTTTATATTAGATGCAAGCAAGGTCGATCACGAACACGTATTAGGTGATGCCATGCGCATCAATCAAATTGTTACGAATCTTGTGGGTAATGCGCTAAAATTCACAGACAAGGGCGGCATTACCGTTAAAGCCGAAACCCAAGAGCAATCGGATTCCTCTATTAGCTTAAAATGCAGTGTTATTGATACAGGAAAAGGCATCGCCTCAGATAAACTAGCAACATTATTTGAATCTTTTACACAAGAAAATAGCAGCATTACAAAACAATATGGCGGCACGGGCTTAGGCCTAACGATTAGTCGCCAGCTGTGTCAGTTAATGGGTGGTTCGATAACCGTCAGTAGCACAGTTGATGAAGGCAGTATTTTTAGCTTTAATGTTAAAATTAAAAAAAGCGTCGACAAACCCGATGACATTATCAATAAAAAATTCCCTAATGCGAACATTTTATTAGCAAGTAAAAATATTAAGTTACTGGATATTTTAAGTACACAACTGAAAAACTATGGCTGTACAACACAAACAACGCATGATCAAGCTTCATTAGAAGCGTTATTAACAATAAGCCATAGTTTTAATTTAATATTAATTGATGATATTATTTTAAATGATGTCACTTCGGTATTACAAAATTATGAACTAACCTCCTCACATTCTAGATCTGCCATCTATATTATTGAAAACTCTAAAGACAGCTTAATTGAACGCCATGCATTTAAGAGCTTGATGAAACCCGTTACGCCTGTCAGTCTTATTCATTGCCTAGAAAGTCAATTTAATTCAGATAACAACAAAGAAACTGTTAAAAATTCATCACACGATAATGCAACCAACTTACTTAAAGGTTATTCAATTTTGGTTGTCGACGATAACAATATTAATTTAGAAGTTGCTAAAGGTGTTTTAGAAGACTTTGACGTTAGCATTACTCTAGCCAATAGTGCCGAAGCATGTTTTGATGAGATATCAAAACATGATTTTGATTTTGTTTTAATGGACTGTCAAATGCCCGTCATGGATGGTTATACCGCCACGCGAAAAATCCGAAATGGTGAGTCTGGTGATAAAAATAAAGACTTAATTATTATTGCCATGACCGCACACGCCATGACCGGCGCCAAGGATACATGTATAGCCGCGGGTATGAATGATTACATCCCAAAACCTATTAACCCTGATTACATTAAAACGACGCTGTTAAAATGGTCATCATCTATTTTAAAAGATAAAAAAATTTAATATCAACATTATTTTTTCATACACAAAACTGCGAGCATTAAAATGGAAAAGCCGCAAGACTTCCAAGACATCACATGTAAGCAATGCCTTGAAAATAGTACTCTTAACTTTGACTTTACGATGGCTTTTCAGCCGATTGTCGATATTAACAAAAAAAGTATTTTTGGTTATGAGGCCCTTGTAAGAGGCCTTAATAATGAATCAGTGTATTCAATCATATCGAAAGTAAATGATAGTAATCGCTATCGCTTTGATCAACGCTGTCGCGTGAAAGCAATTGCATTAGCGGCTAAGTTAAACATGACCCAAGTTCTTAGCATTAATTTTTTACCCAATGCTATTTATAGACCCGACCTATGCATACGCACCACACTTGAAGCCGCTAAACAGCATAATTTCCCCATTGAACATATTTTATTTGAATTCACAGAAAATGAAAAAGTTGAGGATAACAGTCACATAAAAAATATTGTCAATCACTACCAAGACATTGGCTTTAAAACCGCTATCGATGATTTTGGTTCGGGTTATTCAGGGCTTAATCTACTTGCTGATTTTCAAACAGATATTGTCAAGTTTGATATGGCACTGATCCGTAATATCCATAAAGACACCGTTCGACAAGCCATTGTGCGTAACAATATCCGCCTTTGCCATGACTTAAACATTCGCCCTTTAGCCGAAGGTATTGAGCACCAAGATGAGCTAAATGCACTGCAAGATATGGGCGTAGAATTAATTCAAGGTTTTTACCTAGCAAAACCGGCGTTTGAATCACTACCAAGCCTGGATTTTTCACTGATCCCATGACCAACCTATTATTAATTTTATAAATAGACTTCTATTAGTTCTATTCACTTCTTTTATACACTGTAACCTCCTAAAATTTACCTCACTACCAGAGGGCCAATAATAATGAAAAAAGTGATCTGCGAGCAATTTGCTCCAATAGAAGATTTAAAAGTCGTAGACGTCGCCAGCCCAGAGGTAAAAAAGAACCAAGTTCGTATTACGGCTCAAGCCATTGGTGTGAATTACCCTGACGGCCTGTTGGTTCAAGGCTTGTACCAAATGAAGCCGCCCACACCGTTTACCCCAGGTATTGAAGTGGCGGGTGTCATTGATGCAATCGGCGAAGGCGTCGAAAACTTTAAAGTCGGCGACTCAGTCGCGGCCATCATGCCAATCGGCGGTTATGCTGAGCAAGTGGTCATTCACCAGTCTATCGTTCAGCCGTTACCTGCTGGTCTATCAGCCGAACATGCAACCGCGCTTATGTGTGCATATGGCACGTCACACCACGCATTGAAACAACGAGCTAACCTGCAAGAAGGCGAACATGTTTTAGTCTTGGGTGCCGCTGGCAGCACAGGGATTGCCGCCATCGAAATAGCCAAAGCCATGGGCGCGAAAGTAACCGCTGTTGCGTCTACACAAGAGAAGCTCGACATTGCGCAAGCTCATGGCGCAGACAATTTTGTATTAAACGATGCACAATTAGCCGACACACTTAAAAAGCTCGCAGGTAACAAAGGCTTCGATGTGGTGTTTGACCCGATTGGTGGTGATGCATTTGATGCCAGTATTCGCCGCATGGCGTGGAACGGTCGTTATCTGGTGATTGGCTTTGCATCGGGTCGTATACCTGAATTTGGTGTTAATTTAGCGCTGGTCAAAGGCTTTAGTGTGATGGGCGTGTTTTGGGGCAGTTTTGTACAAAAGCAGCCACACGATTATATGGCGAACCAAGTTGAACTGTTCACTTGGTATAGCAAAGGCATGCTTAAACCACATATACACAAAGTGTATGCGATTGATGACGTACAAGACGCTTTGAATGATGTACTGCAACGTAAAGTCGCAGGCAAAGTGGTGCTCGCACCCTGAGTTATTTTTGATGTTTAACGCAGTATGCCACTAATTCAGGAAGAGGCAGTGGCATACTAAACAACTGCCCCTGATATTGATTACACCCCACGCTATGAAGCACATTTAACTGTGATTCATCTTCGACCCATTCTGCAACTAAGGTTGCATTCATACCCCGCGCTAACTGTCCCATGCTTTGTACTATTTCTTGTACCAGTGCACTGCTAGAAACGTCTTTAATAATACTGCCATCAATCTTAATCGTATGAACAGGAAACGACTTCAAATAATGCAGTGAGGTATGGCCCATACCAAAATCATCCACAGCAATTCTTACGCCCATTTTTGCGAGTATTTGTAGATCTTGAATCAGTTTATCGGTCAAACGTAATTGGTGCCCTTCTGTAATTTCTAATTCGATTCGAGTTGGATCAATATTGAAGTGTGCAATACGATCTTGTATCTCTTGAAGAAAATGAATATTTGACAGTTGAATAGGCGACACATTAATGGCGATCGGAATACCAACAAAACCGTGGCTTCGATCCATCATATTCATGTCTTTAAAGCAGCGCTCTATAATCCATAAGCCCAAGCTATGAATTTGGTTATTTTCTTCTGCTATGGGAATAAAAATTGAAGGTGGTATATGGCCAAAAACAGGATGATGCCAACGAATTAACGCCTCCGCACCTAATACTTTACCCATGCGCTCAAGTTTAGGCTGATAATGCAGCTCTAAATTATCTTTCTTCGCTAAATCAAGTGCAATGCGGCGGCAAAAAATGCCTACTTCATCAGGACGGCGTAAAGCCTGACGCACATCAAATTCAGGGTGGCTCATCTTTTTAATCAGCGACTCAATTTTATCTGCTTGCTTTAAAGCTTGTTCTGCCTCGTATTGCTTCATAAATGGCCGATACACCAAAGCACTCGTGACACAAATAATTAGTTGCATAACGGCGCCACTCCAGTGATCCGCTAACAAAAACCCGCCTAATAAAAATGGCATACTCCAAGGCACATCATGATTGCTAAAGGTTAAAAAACCTGAAGACACCGCCAAAGATGTCATTAGAATCGCCAATATCGGCATTAATATAAACGGTAAAAATAAGTAGCGGTTAAAAACGATGGGCAGGCCAAAAATAATGAGCTCATTAATATTAAAAAGGCTAGGCACCATTGCGTATTTAGCAAATTGACGGTTGCTTCTTCGGCGCGAGAAAAACATAGCCATCACAAGCCCTAACGTACAACCTGATCCCCCAAGATACGCAAAGTGATTGATCATTTCTGCACTAAAATTTGAAGGGTTAATGTGCATAAAAATAACGTCGGCAGCGATCCCAATAACCGATGCACCATGAATACCAACAAACCAAGCCACTTGATTAATCATAATGACTTTAATAGCTTGCCATAAACTCAAGCCATTAACCGCATCAATGCTGCCAACTAGCCATAATATAACCGACTGAATAAATGAAACATCCATAAATAGCCAGCCATAAATCATAACCATAAACACAGGCAATACCGCAGCCGGAATAATCATGCGAATAATAATAGAAAGCTGACCGTGAATTTCATGCTCAAGATAAGACAATTGAAAAGGGGTAAAGCGCACCCACCAAACAAACAATTCAGTAAACACAATCGCCACCAGCAACGCATGCAATATGTGCTTAAAGCCAAAGTGAGAATGCACTTTAATGGCCCCTGACATATACAGCATAATCACCAAAGTGACACCCGCAATCATCGACACCATCAAAGCATCAATGCGTAAATCAAAAATATCTTTATAGGCATTGGCGAGCTGATAACTGACACTGCAAACAAGAAATAAAGAGACAAGGCCGTTTGTGGAGTAGGAAATGAATTGCCCTACTTTAAAAACAAATAAACCCTCAAGGTTTGGAAAATAGATAGGCAGCTGAATAAAGGTAAGCGCCAACGCGCCCAGAAAAAGCATCGGCAATAAGGCGACAAAGCCCTGCTGTGTGCAAGTCAGCCATAGTTGTGCTCTTTGTAAATGCGTCATAAGTATTGGTCATTCCATTATCGGCTAAGGATAATGGAAAATGTGATTGAATTCGATGAAGTAAGTCACTTAAACAAAGAAACATCGCATTTTATACCCTATAGATTAACACCGCATAAATGCGATTATTAGCTAGACTTAAAGAATATCCGTAGACCTTGTGCAGCCTTATGAAGAGCCCACCCGTTCCTTTTCAGCAGTTAGTGGAATATGCACCAGCAGGCATATTCCATAGCAACAGCAAGGGGGAAATCACATATGCCAATGAGCACTGGACAAAGTTACTCGGGTTAACCCATTGTGAAAGCCATGGCTCTAAGTGGCTCGATGCCATTGAAGACGCTGAAGTAGACGCGTTAAAACAAGAGTGGCTATCATGCATTAGCACTAACGTACCATTCCATTTTGAAGTAAAACTGAAACTCAAAAGAGGCTTATCACAATATATTCGTATAGACGCTAACCCCATTATCGAAAAAGGCCTTCTGATTGGATACGTCGGCCATGCTAAAGATATCACCCTACCCACCAATCAAGAGTTTCAACTTAAAAAAAACAATGTCCTTGAAAAAGCACTGATTCATCAATCTCGCATCCCCTATGCGGTTAGAAATGACGATGATCAAATTAGTTATATTAATCCCGCATTTACTCATATATTCGGCTATAAGCTCGACGATATACAAACCACAGAGCAGTGGTATGAAAAGGCGTATCCGGATATTGACTACCGAAATGCGATCAAAAAAGATTGGCAACAATATTTAAATAACTTAGACAAAAAACATAAAGTCACCTCGCTTGAAACACTGATTCGCTGCAAAGATGGCAACATAAAAACCGTATTAATTTCACCGTCAAAGTTACTGGGTACATCAGAGGACCAATTTTCAATTAGCTTTTATGACATAAGCGAACTCAAGCTGGCACAAGAATCACTCGAAAAAAGTCAAGAACGATTCGCACTTGCGGTCAAAGGCAGTGGCGTCGGCATTTGGGACTGGAACATTGAAAATGGCCATGTATTTTTTGCCAAAGAGTTTAAACAAGAACTGGGCTATAGCGATGAAGAGTTTATCAATAGTGTTGACTCATTTTTTCAATACTTACACCCAGGTGATAAGCAAAGAGTAGAAAATGCATTTAATGATCACCTATCCGACAAGAATACCCCTTATTTTATTAAATACAGAATGTGCAATAAAGATGGTGAGTACCATTGGTATCAAGGTGTTGGGCAAGCACTTAAGTCAGAAAACGGTCACGCTTATCGTATGGTCGGAAGCCATACTAATATATCCCAGCAAATGATCAATCATGACGAACTCACACTGGCAAAAATGGTATTTGATCACAGTGGTGAAGCCATTATCACAACAACGGTCAGTGGTCGTATTCAAGCAACTAACCCTGCATTTAGATTAATAACAGGCTTTCAAAAAGAAGAATTAATTGGCTCGAACATTTCGGTTATTAAAAGTGAAAAAAACTCAAAAAATCTTGGCAAAAATATAATCATAGGCTTAGTAAAAAATGGCGTATGGTCGGGCGAAGTATGGTGCGTCAAAAAAGATGCCGATGATATCGCGGTTTCTGTTGTCATTAACGCAATAAAAAATGAAAAAGGCATAACAAAAAAATACATTGCTTTATTCACCGATATTACCGAAAAAAAGCAAACCCAAGAGACCATTTGGAAACAAGCCCACTACGATACATTAACGCAGTTACTTAACCGTAATAGTTTTACTAAATACGTTGATATTGCACTTAAAGGCAATAACCCTTTCGCACTATTATTTATTGATCTTGATCATTTTAAACGAGTAAACGATACATTAGGACATAACGTTGGCGATGAGTTACTTATTCAGGCCGCTCACCGCATTAAACACTGTGTACGTCACTCTGATATTGTTTCACGCTTTGGTGGTGATGAATTCACCGTTATTTTATCTGGGCAAATAAATGAAAAAATCATTAATAGAATATGCAATCAAATTATAAAAAGTTTATCGGCACCTTATGACTTAAGTGGCGAAGCCGCCTACATAAGTGCCAGTATCGGTGTCACTCAATATCCGCAAGATAGCCAAGACATTGAGACGCTATATAAATACGCAGATCAAGCCATGTACAGCGCAAAACACAACGGGCGGGGCTGTTATGCTTTCTTTACCGAAGAGCTCGAATTAGCTGCCAACCGGCACAGAGAGGTCTCTTCTGATCTACGCAAAGCGTTAAATAATAATGAACTGTATGTACTTTATCAGCCAATCATCAGTTTAGACTCAGGGGAAATACATAAAGCAGAGGCATTGCTTCGCTGGGAACACCCCGAACGTGGTCTTGTATGCCCTAGCGAATTTATTCCTCTTGCAGAAGAGACCGGCTTAATTAATGAAATTGGTGACTGGGTATTTAAGCAAGCTGCGGTTCAAGCAAAAGTATTACGTAAGAAAATATCCCGTCAGTTTCAAGTAAGCATTAATAAAAGCCCTATACAGTTTTATAATGACCATGCGACAGGTCATGCATTATGGAGTGCATTTTTAAGCACCATAAATCTAGATGGCAGTGCCATCGCGGTAGAAATCACAGAAGGGTTATTGCTCGACAGCACCGAAATGGTAAAAGAGAAATTAGTTGATTTTCAAAACAATAATATGGCAATTAGCCTAGACGATTTTGGCACAGGGTACAGCGCCCTAAGTTACTTAAAAAAATTCGATATTGATTATATTAAGATTGATCGCAGTTTTGTCATGAACATAGAAGACGATCATTACAATCGTATACTGTGCGAAACCATCATAGGTATGTCCCATAAATTGGGTATGAAAGTCATTGCAGAAGGCATTGAAAATGAAGAACAAAAGAAAATACTACTAGATGCAAAGTGTGATTATGGACAAGGCTATCTGTTCTCCAAGCCCATAACCGCCAGCGCACTCATGCAACTAATAGAAAAAACCAACCATTAGTCAGCGTATAAATCTTGATTTACTACATCCCAATCATATGTGGTTTTATAACCGGATTCCGTTTTTATAAAGACTTTATAAACCTCTAAGCTGCCTTCTACTAATTCACCGGCGGCTTTAATCTCTAAACCTTCATAATGGCGTAACTGCTGATTGTTTAATCCTGATAATTCAACCGAAGACGTTGTATTAACTAGGTGATACTCACCTTTAGAAAAAGTCACTTTACCCTCCATGGTTTGCAAAGAAGATGCAGACGCTTGGGCTGCTAATGCAAAAAGAATGGCACATAAGACGACAAGCTGTTTCATATTAAACTCCTTTATTTTTGAGTCTCCATTCAACCCAAGCTATGTGACAGGAAAATGAATAATATATGACAGTCCAAGAATATTAATGGCGCTACATGAATAATACAAAATGAGTGGCACAAAAAAGCCGCTTGATCATTCAAGCGGCTGACGTTTTATTACAAAACCATGACGCGCGAGTTATTCAACGAACGCCCTTTCGATCACGTATTCGGCTAGGTTGCCGTGGCGTGTTTCGCTTAGACCTTGCTCATCCAATATGGCGGTTAAGTCTTTTAACATGCTTGGGCTGCCGCACAGCATAAAGCGATCATCTTGCTTGTTGGGTGTGGGCAGGCCTAAGTCTGAGTACAATTTACCCGACGCCATTAAGTCGGTCAGGCGACCTTGGTTTTCATACTCTTCGCGGGTCACAGTTGGGTAGTACACTAATTTTTCTCGTACTATGTCCCCTAAATATTCATCATTTGGCAACTCATTCATAATGTAATCTTGGTAAGCCAATTCCGATTTGTAGCGCACTCCGTGAGTCAAAATCACCTTGTCGAATTTCTCATACGTGTACGGATCACGAATAATACTTAAAAACGGCGCAAGGCCCGTCCCCGTACTTAAAAGGTATAAGTTTTTGCCCGGCAATAAATCATCAACCAATAAGGTGCCTGTCGGCTTTTTACTAATTAAAATTTCATCACCTGGCTGAATTTTCTGTAAACGCGAGGTTAATGGGCCGTCTTGCACCTTGATGCTAAAAAACTCCATTTCTTCTTCATAATTCGCGCTGGCAATACTATAGGCACGCATTAAAGGCTTATCTTCGAGCTGTAATCCAATCATGATAAAGTGGCCGTTTTTGAAGCGTAGGCCTGCATCGCGCGTCACTTTGAAGCTAAATAAGCTATCGTTCCAATGGTGTACGCTGGTGACAGTTTCCTTGTTGAAGCCTTTCATGTTTCACCTGTCTATCTAATAAATGTCTGCTCACAGCATAGGCCTTGCCATTATATTTGCAAAATGGGTAATTTATCTATAAATTATCGATTTTATAGATATCAATAGTCTATACTCTACCGGTCTATATATCAGGTAACGCCCATGGATTTTATTTGGATTCTCATTGCATTTGCATGTGGCTTTGCCGCGAAACAAATGAATCTCCCCCCTTTAATCGGTTACCTATTAGCGGGTTTTGGCATGCATGGGTTAGGCGTGCAACCACTAGATAACCTGCAAAGTCTTGCGGACCTCGGCATTACCTTAATGCTGTTTACGATTGGCTTAAAAATTAACTTTAAAACCTTGCTCAAACCAACGGTTTGGGCTGGTGCCAGCTTGCACATGCTGTCTTGGGTTGTGGTTGGGTCCATACTGCTAAAAGGCTTTGCCTTATTGGGCATCCAGTATTTAGAGAACCTTGAGTGGCCAGCTCTTGCACTGATCGCCTTTGCTTTAAGTTTTTCGAGCACCGTGTGCGTCGTGAAGCTGTTAGAAGAGAAGTCTGAAATGAAAAACCGCCACGGTAAATTAGCGGTCGGTATTTTAGTCATGCAAGATATTGTAGCGGTGATCTTTTTAGTGGCCGCCACCGGCAAAGTCCCCAGCATTTATGCGCTAGGCCTTGTTTTATTGTTCCCTGCTAAGTGGTTTCTTGACCGCATTATTGATAAAGCTGGCCACGGTGAGCTATTACCGTTAGTGGGCATTGCACTTGCCTTAGGCGGTTATGAATTATTTAACCTCGTTAATTTGAAAGGGGATCTAGGGGCACTTATTTTTGGCTTATTATTAAGCCAACACAGCAAAGGGCCTGAGCTGGCTAAATCCCTTTATACGTTTAAAGATTTATTCTTGATCGGTTTCTTTTTATCTATCGGGTTTACCGCGTTACCTAGCTTCGACATGATCACTCCGCTTGCGGCGATTAGTTTTATTTTGATCATAAAAGGCGTCATGTTGTTTCATATATTGGCGGCATTACGCGCACCGGGTCGCAGCATGTTTTTAGGCTCCATGATTTTGACCAACTACAGCGAGTTCGGGCTCATTGTCGCCGCACTTTGTGTGGGCAATGGCTGGCTGGGAAAAGAGTGGTTAGTGATCATTGCACTGGCGGTTAGTATTTCATTCATCTTTACCAGTATTTTTTATGAGTATGCCCATACCGTGTACGCCTACATGCGTACCTGGGTTAAATACTTTGAGCGCCCTCAACCCGTGCCTGAATACCAAGAGCAATTAAAACATGCTGAGGTACTCATTATAGGTATGGGCCGTGTTGGGCGAAGCTCTTATGACGTGCTGCATGAGCGCCTTGGGGATAAAGTATGGGGTGTAGAGTCTGATACCACCAAAGCATTGCTTAACCGAGAACGTGGGCGCAATGTCATCATTGGTGATGCAGAGGATGCCGATTTCTGGGAAACACGAGAGCTTAGCCATATTAAGCTAGTCATGTTAGCCATGCCTTCTGTCACCGACATTCGTGATATCACCACGCAATTACAAATCAGCGATTACAAAGGGCATATTGCCGCCATTGCTCGCTACGAAGATGAACGCACATCTTTAATCGAATTCGGTGTGGATAACGTCTTTAACTACTATGTAGAAGCCGGTACAGGCTTTGCGGAAGAGAGCATGCAACTGATAGGACTCAATAACGAGCCAGTAACATCATGAAATTCAGCCTACGACAACTTGAAGTGTTTTTAGCCACCTCTCACTTTCAAAACATATCAAAAGCGGCAGACAGCTTAGCCATGAGCCAAAGCGCCGCTAGCTCGGCACTAAAAGAGCTAGAGCAACAATTTGATATTTTATTATTTGACCGTGTGGGTAAACGATTACAATTAAATGAACAAGGACGGCTCATTCGCTCACGCACCGAAGCGCTGTTAGAGCAAGCCAAAGAATTAGAACAAGCACTATTACAGCACCAAGATGCAGGCCCAGTGAATGTTGGCGCAACCCTCACTATTGGTAATTATTTAGCCGTCACCATTTTAAGCGATTTATTATCTGAGCACCCTGACGCGGAAGTGAATCTCAGTGTGGCCAATACACAAAACATCATGCAACAAGTGCTTAACTACGACATTGATGTGGGCATGATTGAAGGTGAAATCCAACATGCCGAATTAGACATCATCCCATGGCGTACCGATGATCTTTGTGTATTTTGTTCACCGCAACACCCATTAGCGCATAAAAAAGAATTAACCGATGAAGATATTCAACACTACTCATGGGTTTTAAGAGAAAGCGGATCAGGTACGCGCCAAGCATTTGATCGAGCTATGCATGGTATTTTATCGCAGATTCCAATCGCCATTGAACTGCAACACACCGAGGCGATTAAACGTGCGGTTGCCAGCGGCTTAGGCCTTGGATGCCTATCTCGAATTTCAGTAGAAGATGCCCTAAGACGTAAAGACTTAGTCGAACTGGCCGTGCCCCAGCGTGACTTTGAGCGCACACTGTATTTTATTTTACATAAGAAAAAACACCGCAGCGCAGGTATACAGCGCTGGCTTACGTTCTGTGAAAAAATGGTTTAATAATGCAAGACAGTATCATGATCGAATCGATTACAAAAAACATAAATCAATGGCTAGACGACGTCGTTATCGGCTTAAACTTATGCCCATTTGCGGCCAAACCCAAACGCATGAATCAAGTGCACTTAGATATATTTACCGGCGATAACGAATCTGAATTAGACCGCGCCTTTTTAACCGCGCTAGATGAATTGCAAAGCATGGAGCCTTGCGACAGAGAGACAACGTTGCTGATCATACCCAATGCACTCACCAGCTTTGAAGATTACATGCTGTACTTACAACAAGCACAATGGCTACTACAGCGTGCAGGCCTTGAAGGCACGCTTCAGCTTGCGAGTTTTCACCCTCACTACCAGTTTGACGGCACCCATCCTGACGACAAAGAAAACCTGACCAATCGCGCGCCCTATCCTATTTTGCATTTAATTAGGGAAGACGCCTTAGCGGATGTACTCTCAAAATATCCAGACCCTGAGTCCATACCTGAAAATAATATCCAGCGTGTAGAGGCTTTAACCCCAGAGGAAGTATCAACCTTATTCCCACACATAAAATAGGCAATACGCTTGATTTACTGGTAATTTGATACATTCATACCATTTAAAATCACCTTTAAATGGTATAAAAATAATGACTTAAACTACACTCATATAATACTGGTCAGTTAAACGTATTATGAGCAGCGACCTTACTAAGCGTACCGACATGGATTTTTTAAGCCGTTCTTTTCCCGGCTTATTTGTATATGCCACTGCTTGGCCGCTATTAGCGTTTGCCGCCGACTTTTTCAGTATTAATTATAATTTGGCCGTCACATTTACAGCCTTGTTTATTGGCATTAGCGTGGTAAGGGTGGCCCATGCTTATAGCACCCCGTACTTTTATGCTATCTCGCCTAGTATATGGCGCATTGCTCTGTTTAGCTTGGCCTTCTCACACGCCCTTACCCTCTCAAGCATTCATGTCTATTTAATTGTCATTGATGAAAACTTTAACATGGGCATACTCACCACATTGATCATGGTTGGCTTAGTGGGTGGTGCGGCCTCAAGCTTGGCACCTAAGCCCATTTTTACTCAGTTTTATATCGCGGTGATTTTATGCCCGACTATGATCGCGTATTTCTTTAGCCCCAGTTATCATTTCCTTGCTCCATTAGTTGTTGTCATGTGGATATATTACATTCTAATGTGCCGCCGATATTACAAGGAATATACGAGGGCCTTTGATATTGAGCGCAAATTAAAAGAAAACCAAATCAAACTAGAGGCACTTAATCAAACGGATACGTTAACCGGTATATACAACCGACAATATTTTGATAACGCATTAGATTTACAATGGGATTTAGCATCCCGCTCACAATCAAGCTTGTCTATTTTGTTCTTGGATTTAGACTTCTTTAAAAAAGTAAATGATGAATATGGGCATATAATTGGGGATAAAGCACTTTGCCATGCCGCGTCTGTTTTTCAAGAAACCGCTAAACGAAAAAGTGATATGGTTGCACGATATGGCGGCGAAGAATTTGCCATTATTTTACCAAGCACTCAGCATGATATTGCAAAAGAGCTGGCAGAAAACATTCGCTTAAACATAGAAAAAACACCATTAATTTATGGTGAAATAACAGTGCAGCTCACCGTTAGCATTGGGGTTAACTATACGATTCCCAATAACCAAATAAACTGTATATTATTTTTAGATCAGGTCGATCAAGCATTATATGAAGCTAAGCACACAGGCAGAAACTGCGTAGTGAGTTACTTAGACATGCAAGGCTCGATCAAGTCTTAAAAGGCTATTTCTGGCAATACATTTTTCTTTTGTACACTATAAGAATCATTCCACTCACATAGCAATTCAGCTAAAAAGCGTGATTGCTCATGTAGCGCAACCAATTCATCTTGACCGCCTTTTACACCTTTATAGATAGGTAGCTTTAACAGCTTTTTATTAAGTTCATTTGCTGGATCTTGCATTTTATTTACTTCAAGATTCCAACGAACATTATGCAACATCATTCGATAAGCGATTAATTTTGTTTCAACCGTAAATAAACTAAAGTCGTCTATTTCACGGAAATATTTAAAATCAATTCCCAACAACACCACATCTGTTTGCGCCTTAACAGTGGCATTTCGGCCACGCCCTGTCACCATTGATAACGCACCAAAGACTTCGCCAGGGTTAATGATGTTTAAGCTCTCGCCATCATCATCACAGAAAACCGACATCTGACCTTTCAGTAAAAAGTACAGTACCTGATCTTGATTGCCTTTTTGTAAAACCGTTTCACCTGCTTGCGCTTGAACAAATTCACAGACACTTAATAATAAATCGAACTGCTTTTGATCAACCTGCACAATCTCTTTAAAAAACGTAACACTTCGAACCAACCGCTGTAAGGACTCCGTGTTGTACTCAACTCTGCTTAGTTTTTGCATCCCATAAACCCTACAACCACATACCAATGACACGAAAGGAAAAACATATCCAGACTCATACTAACAGCTATATTTAGACCCCAGCAAAAGAAATATCCAAATTACGAACTGTTGGTATTTTTTACTATAAAATCAAACACATACAGCCAATTAGAGCATTACGTTTGCACATAAAAGCACCAAAACCTCCGTATCGACGATCATTGCGATACCTATATATAAGCATTCAGTGAAACACAGGGTTTAGGGCCTATACGCATGCAACAAGGCGCTATAAGTATAAAAAGTGTAAGTCATTGAAAAAAATAACAAAGTTACTTGACAGTAATGACTCAAATGGTAATAATGCGCGCCGTTTCAAAGGCAACATAGCTCAGTTGGTTAGAGCACATCACTCATAATGATGGGGTCCCAGGTTCAAATCCCGGTGTTGCCACCAAATTCTAAAACCCGCTAAATATCTCTATTTAGCGGGTTTTTTCATTTCAGAGCAAAAATACCCAGGTTCACTAATTTCAAGATCTGCGGTGTTGCCACCAAATTCTAAAAAACCGTTAAATATCTCTATTTAGCGGGTTTTTTCATTTCAGAGCAAAAATACCCAGGTTCACTAATTTCAAGATCTGCGGTGTTGCCACCAAATTCTAAAAAACCGTTAAATATCTCTATTTAGCGGGTTTTTTCATTTCAGAGCAAAAATACCCAGGTTCACTAATTTCAAGATCTGCGGTATTGCCACCAAATTCTAAAAAACCGTTAAATCTCACGATTTAACGGTTTTTTTCGTTTCAGAGAATCAAAAGCACAGGTTCACTAATTTCAAGGCCGCTGTGTTGCCAACAAATTCTAGAAGCCGCTAAATAGCAATATTTAGCGGCTTTTTGTTTTCTGAGGCAAAGCCCCAGCTTCACGCTTAAATCCAGTACACCGTTTTGCCAGCAAGATTCTAAGCTGCCTGTGCGGCAGTGAACTGAAGCTGAAATGAAGTTAATCCCGCACCCTATTTCTAAGCTGCCTGTGCGGCAGTGAACTTTGTCTAAATTGTCCCGGTCTGGGGTTTGTTTTTCTAAGCTGCCTGTGCGGCAGTGAACCCGCCGCTGGGTTTGATGAAATTTGGGTGAGCTTTCTAAGCTGCCTGTGCGGCAGTGAACTTGCGGCCGGATTATCTGGTTTAGCTGGTGGTTTTCTAAGCTGCCTGTGCGGCAGTGAACAATTACTGAGGTGGGTGCCGATGTATCGGTGATTTCTAAGCTGCCTGTGCGGCAGTGAACGACGGTCAAGTAATAGACCGAAAAATAATTGATTTCTAAGCTGCCTGTGCGGCAGTGAACGTGGAACAGCCAAGGACAAGGCGCTTCAGCTTTTTCTAAGCTGCCTGTGCGGCAGTGAACCTTTCAAACTGGCGTTGAATGGCGCTTACGGTTTTCTAAGCTGCCTGTGCGGCAGTGAACCGGGGTTGTTTCACACGCACAATACTCAATGCCTTTTTCTAAGCTGCCTGTGCGGCAGTGAACGTTAGTGATAAATTTTCATGTATGAGCGTTAATTTCTAAGCTGCCTGTGCGGCAGTGAACTTAGATGAATACGCTGGAGAGATACCTATAATTTTCTAAGCTGCCTGTGCGGCAGTGAACCTATTGATAGCGCAAGCTTGCGGGTAGTTGATTTTCTAAGCTGCCTGTGCGGCAGTGAACCTCATGTCTGCCAGTGAACTTATTGAATGTGTTTTCTAAGCTGCCTGTGCGGCAGTGAACATAAACACAAGCCTTTTGGATACTGGGTGATTTTTCTAAGCTGCCTGTGCGGCAGTGAACTCTATATTTATTCTTCGCGTCCTGCCTTGTGATTTCTAAGCTGCCTGTGCGGCAGTGAACCACAACGGGTGCTTCATATGCTGAGTGTCACATTTCTAAGCTGCCTGTGCGGCAGTGAACCGTTTTTTTCGGTGAGAACGGGCGCGGCTAATTTTCTAAGCTGCCTGTGCGGCAGTGAACATTCAGCAATATCATGCCTTATAACACTGAACTTTCTAAGCTGCCTGTGCGGCAGTGAACAAGCTCTGCGCCATCTATACCACGTAGAGTCGTTTCTAAGCTGCCTGTGCGGCAGTGAACTTACCTGTATTGATGAGATAGACGCTGAGAACTTTCTAAGCTGCCTGTGCGGCAGTGAACATTCTGCTGCATCTAGTATTGTATTTAATGCGTTTCTAAGCTGCCTGTGCGGCAGTGAACTGAGGAGCTAAAAGAAATCAAACTAAGGTATATTTCTAAGCTGCCTGTGCGGCAGTGAACTGGGCATTTGGTAGTCTAGACGCAATTGTTAATTTCTAAGCTGCCTGTGCGGCAGTGAACCGAATTTGACTTAGATCAAAACCTAAAAGGCTTTTCTAAGCTGCCTGTGCGGCAGTGAACCTATTGACTTATTAAATGTTAAAATGATCAAATTTCTAAGCTGTCCTGTGCGGCAGTGAACTAGACGACCTTACTGTTGGCGACCGAATTACATTTCTAAGCTGCCTGTGCGGCAGTGAACTTACCTGTATTGATGAGATAGACGCTGAGAACTTTCTAAGCTGCCTGTGCGGCAGTGAACTTGGTAACGCCGATTCAAATGTCACGGTTCTATTTCTAAGCTGCCTGTGCGGCAGTGAACTTACAGCACTTGACGCAATACAAGATGTTGCATTTCTAAGCTGCCTGTGCGGCAGTGAACTTCGCCCCTAAGATGCGTTTTTTTGTTTTCATTTTCTAAGCTGCCTGTGCGGCAGTGAACATGAAGTGTACGACGAAGACAGCCCAGACAAGTTTCTAAGCTGCCTGTGCGGCAGTGAACTATCTTTACCTACCACATAAATAGAATGATTATTTCTAAGCTGCCTGTGCGGCAGTGAACTCTATTAATCTTAAGACTGTGGTTTATCAAAATTTCTAAGCTGCCTGTGCGGCAGTGAACTAATCACCAATTGTGTGCAGCTGGCATAATAATTTCTAAGCTGCCTGTGCGGCAGTGAACGCTGTTTGATTCATCAATTAAGCGAAGTTCACTTTCTAAGCTGCCTGTGCGGCAGTGAACATTAAAATAAAAACGCAGGAACAGATAGAAATTTTCTAAGCTGCCTGTGCGGCAGTGAACACACCGTCTTTATCAAAACAACCTAAGTTAGTTTTCTAAGCTGCCTGTGCGGCAGTGAACACGCTGACGACCAAGTGGTTCGGATATACAAATTTCTAAGCTGCCTGTGCGGCAGTGAACAAGGTGTAGACTTACGTGGTGTAAACTTAGAATTTCTAAGCTGCCTGTGCGGCAGTGAACTTTTTTGCGGCGTTGGGGTTTTTAGAGTTATATTTCTAAGCTGCCTGTGCGGCAGTGAACTTACCGTGCGTCAATCCGTAAGTTGTTTGTACTTTCTAAGCTGCCTGTGCGGCAGTGAACAGTTTATTCGTCTTCGTCGTCGCGCTGGTCGTTTTCTAAGCTGCCTGTGCGGCAGTGAACGGCATTAGAGACACAAATTAACAAAGCCGCTATTTCTAAGCTGCCTGTGCGGCAGTGAACGTAGTGATGATGTTCGTGACGGTATTATTAACTTTCTAAGCTGCCTGTGCGGCAGTGAACGGCGGGCATAGGCACCACAAAAACCAAATGGTTTTCTAAGCTGCCTGTGCGGCAGTGAACAGACCACAACCACCGGCCAAAGCATCGTGAATTTTCTAAGCTGCCTGTGCGGCAGTGAACAATGCCTTGCCAAGTTGCAGCGCTTTGTCTTTTTTCTAAGCTGCCTGTGCGGCAGTGAACTGAATGCTGCTTAAACTTGTTTAAGTTGGGATTTTCTAAGCTGCCTGTGCGGCAGTGAACACCATCACAATAGACGACAAGCTGAATTTTGATTTCTAAGCTGCCTGTGCGGCAGTGAACTCTAATTGGGTTTGTAGAACGCTTACCCCTTCTTTCTAAGCTGCCTGTGCGGCAGTGAACGCAAAGCTAGCGATTGTGTGGAGCTGATATACTTTCTAAGCTGCCTGTGCGGCAGTGAACGTGCGTGAATTGGCGGCGGCATTAAATCGAATTTTCTAAGCTGCCTGTGCGGCAGTGAACAAAGCCTGGTATCTATCAACAGCGTGAATATTTTTCTAAGCTGCCTGTGCGGCAGTGAACTATGAAATATAAACAAAAAAACGAGCTATATCAAAGCCATAAAGGTAAATATAGAAATTAACCCTTTTTAAAAGCCAAAATATAACTCATTGATTTTATTACGTTTTTAAAGAGCGCTTATTTTTTAGGTTAAAACCAAGGTACTGTAGCTGTTTTACTTAAGCCATAAGAATCAAAGACGCCATCAATAGGTTCAGCTTTGACATCACTAAACTCAAAAAATTTGCGATGTACTTGCTCTGTTGAACTGCTGAACAAGTCTAGATAAGGGTTATCAAAACCTTGACTTAACATTTTAACCTTGTAGCGTTTTTCGCCTTCTTTATCAATACTACCTCTAGCTATTAAGCGCCTTAGTTTTGCCTTGCTTAAATTACTTCTTTTTTCAGAAATAACGCGATACTGAGTATTTTCAGGTACGGTTAAAATATCACTTAATCGACAATAGCCACTCAGAGGCCCTAACCACTCGAGCCCTTGTAGATCATTGAGCAAACTTGCTTGGCCATGAATACGAAATACTCTACCCAGTTTTAAATGTACTTGCGGGAAGCTAATACCGACACTATTGGTATTTAGCTTTACCAGTGCTTTATGAAATTTGGTAAAAATCTTACTACTGAGTTCAGCTTCACGCATTTCAGCATCAGGTTTTAGTTGTAGTTCAATATAAGAATCCATACTTCCTCCTAAACTCGAATACTTGAAACATAAGCAAGGCCTTTTTTACCGAGGTAAAAACTTGATACTCCGGCATTTTCAATGAGCGTTTTTATTTCTTGGGCTCGGCTCATGTTATTGAAATAAAGCCCTCTTGCCTGAGAATCTAACTGCAACTCAATTTCCAAAAAACCAGATTGCTTTTTAATATTGCAAGGAGTGCCTACAGCTTTTTTGCGGCCTCCAGTCATTGCATTGAGCCAGTCCCTCACACCATTAAAACCACGCTTGGAAAACCCTTGTATTTGAAGTTCATGTTTTGCATTAATCATGAAGCCTAGGTCACACCCTTCATCTATTAATCTCTGTGCTTGCAAATACAAAGCGACAGCATATAACCGATACGGATATAACACACCATCCTTCCAATACTCAATATCAGGATATTCACCCACTATTAAAGCAATAGCTTTATTAAGCTTCTCTTGAGTAATCAAACACTCATCAACAGTACCTAAGCTTTCCAATTGCTTACAAATTCCTGTTAAATTATTCTCAAATTGCTCAATTTTATTTTTATATACCAATCTCTGCTTATCTGTTTTAGGAGGTGCTACTACAAATTTATTTTTGTAATCCGATTCTTTACCACTCTCAACAACTAATTTTTTTTCTAAATTTTCTCGCTGAAGCATCACTCGTTCAGCACTAAACCAAGGTGAACCTATATCACCTTTTATGTCAGTTATTTCATCTAATCTTGAAAGTAAATTAATGGGCTTAGAATATCCAAACTCACCATTTATTAATGAGTTTGGTTTTTCAGATAAAATAAATTCCAGCAAATCTTTTTTATTCAAATACAAAACAGACCAGAATTGAGGAGATATTTTAGAAGAGAACCAAGGATTATCATCTGATATAACGCCTAAAAAGTTACCTTGAGAACACCTATCATCCGATTTATTTGTTAAATATACCAATTCATTAGCTGCTTCCGTTTTTATTTCTTTAAATGAAATGCATGATTCAATATCTGAAAAATAAAAATTACTAGAATTCCTTGCTTGGTATAGCTTCCGTTGATCACCTATGAGCCTAGATAAAACACCTAATACTGTATTCTCGCTGGTATGCGATTCTTTCTGCCCCTGAGCTTTGGAAGTGGCAACAAATTTCTGCATATAACCTTTATCACTTGGGATGTTAGTTTTACCATTTACTTTTTCAATTGGTTTTTTATCATCATCCCCAAGAAAACTCATATGCCAACATGAGTCGTATTCTATTAATATGCGCATACTATTTACCCTCATAATAGACAGCGTATTCTTTTTCTTTTTCTGAATTTATCTTTTCTGGTGAATGCTTGATGCGCAGCATATCTTTTCCAACACCATCGTTATAATCCACAGATACGTCCTCTACAAACATATACCCCTTAGCTTGCTTTATATTTAGATCTCTAATTAGACCAACCATTTCGTTAACTAAAACATCAATTGCATCATCATTTAATAAAATCCCTTGCTCGCCCTCATCAAAAATTGAACCTCTACGAACATAGTTTTCATGGTAAGTGGCCAATGCATTTTCCCGCCCTAAGGTTTCTTGAAAATACTTCGTTAATGTTTTTGCAACCTCTCTACCTTCAGAATGGTTATTAACAATATACGCCTGACGACCAAAGTCAGCGCAAAGAGGAATGAACTGAAGCTGTTCTATGCTAATTGAACCATAAGCAATGTACTCAGTATCACCAAAGGTAGTCTTTGAAAAAATAGAGTTACTTGATTCTTTGCCATCTTTATTTTCTTTTTTCTCTTTACTGCCAGACTGCCCCATTTGCTCATAATTACCGTTACCCAACTGATCGACAAAATCAGTTAACAATAAAGGGCTTGTTCGTTTATTTTCATTTTTTGGGATAACATAGCCACGTAACAACCCAACTAGTGAGCAAAGTAGCTTTATTGGTTGTTTTAATAACTCAGGTGATTGAAGATTGTAAGGTTCACATCGAAATAGGTGGTGACGAATACAATTTTGACTTATGTAGAGTTTAACTTTGCTAAAATCCACACTACTTGGATGCTGGTACGATTTTGGAGAACCATCCTCCCAGAAATCTTTAATATTGCTATACCCTCGCAATTTAGGCATGTTGTGATTACTTACCTTAGTCGGCTTTGATGCACCATCCTTCCAGAACTCAAGCTGAGGAGAGCCATTCCAATTCACAACGCCATGACCAACTGCTTTAATTTTGAAATCAACACTTTTAATTCCTGTTACTTTTTCCATGATTTATTCCTCATCTTCTGTGGTTTGATTAATTTGTTTAATTGACATTGCGCCTATGGGTTGTTTTTCACAGACGGCATAATATATTGCATGCAGATGGCGGGCACTTTCTCCGCCCACGGCCAGTAAATCGTTAGTGGTATAGCTTAAATAAATGGGTGATTCAGGGTCACGAGCTTCATTTAATAGACCTTGATCGGTATATGATGTTTTCACACCAAATATGTTTTTGTGTTTTTTGAACATGTGTGAAAGTAAATCTTTATCGCTTTGTCCATAGCCTAAAATTGCATTAGTGGAATAGGTTAAGTTATCAATATCGCTGACATCATCGAGCGGTATTGTGTAAGCATATTGTTCAAGGTATTGATACTCAGATTGGCTGAGGTCAACGACTGCCATTTGCACGAATCGGTTATCACCACGCAAGGAGCCTTTGCTAATTTTGCCGCGCTTTTTCTCTTTGTTCTTTTTAGGTGGCACAACAATCGGGTCTATCACCTTTGCATTGATTTTCGTAATACTTGCTTTTAATGCAGCCACTAAATCACTTTCGATATATTTTTTTGTATTTTCTAAATGGTGAAAGTCTTTATAAAGCCTGTAAATATCAGGTAAATTGAACTGTTTATGCTCTAATGAATTTAATAAAAACTGATACCATTCGCGCACAGACTTAAGCACATACAACTTAGATAAAAATCGTGACGCGGGGCTATTGCCTTTTGATGCTGCAATGGATTCTGGCACTGCCAAGGTGTAAATATTGACCTTTTCGTTTTCACCAAATCTATCTAAGCGCCCTAAACGTTGAAGGCAATCTTCTGCATTGGTAATTTCAGCAACCATGTAATCACAGCTGATGTTTAATGACGCCTGAACAATAGGACCGCTGCGCAACACTTCAAACTTACGTGTGCCGCCGCGCTTGTATGATTCAAATACTTCTTCAAACCATTTCTGTTTGTCGCTTTTGATAAATTTTGAATGCAGTAATATCGCATTTTCATCATGTTGATTGGCAATAAAACCATTTTGTGCGGTCAGTGCCATATTGCTAATAACAAAGGTGCAATCACTTTGCGAAGTAAATAATGGATTGCTGTTATCGATTTTTGAATCATCAAATAGCTTAAAATCGAGTTGATACTGGCTTTGATTAAACGATGGCATTTCTATGATGTCATCGGGGTGAATACCTAATAATTCTTCAACAAACACATAATGCGGTGTTGCTGACACCAATAGCGTATTCGCTTGTTGCTCTTTGAATTTTTTAGCGGCTATTAGCTCGGCAAATAGTAAGTTGAACGCGGGCATGTTTACGTATTCATGAAACTCATCGAAGACCACATGATTGTTTAGAAAATCAATAAGGGTATTCGCATTGGTATGGCTGATCACAGAGCCTAAAATTTGATCTATGGTGGTTATGACAACATCACCAGAGAAGTTTTCACCTTCTGGGATCGGGTTATCCCAATGGTTGTGAAATTTAAACTCGCCTGTGTTTATTTCAATCGTACTATTAGGTAAGTATTGCTCTGAGGTTAATTCATAAAACAAGCCTTGGCAGACTTGCACCCGTGGGCAGACCCAAATAATTCGTTTTGTACCTTGCAGTTTTGCCCACTCCAACGCAATTTTGGTCTTACCACAACCTGCAGCCCCCGCTAATACAGCAACATCTTCAGCGTAGGTTAGCTGTTTTGCAATATCGTTTTGCTTAATGCTGCGCTCACTATTGGGATAAAACGCACTCAGGCAAGCTTCAATATTTGAGCTAAGAGTAGATTCAACCTCAAGTAGCTCACTCACTTTTTGATTAAGCGTTTGCCTGAAGTATGGCTTCATGTAATTCTGATGCGCTCATTGCAGAAATAATTCTATCGGCTGTGATCACACATGCTCGCGCAATATTATTTAGTGCATTTATTTTCACATTAGTACGATTAGCAGAAACAGACTCTTCTAGCTCATATTCTTTATAACTGGGCGTGTGCAATGAACTTGAAATAGTCAATTCTTGTTCTAAAACTATTTCATTATTCACAGCTTTACTCAAAATTGAGCTCGTTGCTGAGCGATATTTTTTGTCTACCCCCATCACTTGGTTTAGTAAGGCATGTACTTGGCCTAAAATATCATTCAGCAACACACCTTTTTGGTTAGCGATTAGTTTTTTACCAATGTCTTTATAGGTTGTAAAACTGCTTTTATCTTTACGATATGGCTTAGCATGATGCCAATAAATAGCATGCTTAATTGATTCTTTATTGCTTGGATTTAGCGATTTTAACTCCGCATTATCTAAAAGATGGTAAAGAAATAATGATACCTCATTGTGGCGCGGGTGTTTTTCAAAACTGAATTTTGCATCATCAATATGCTGACCATCCTCAGCAACAAAGCTTTTCTTTTTAGGGTTAGTGACCCACTCTTGAAATTTTGGGTCTATCTTTCCTACATCATGCAAACAACCCGCTACAAAATTCACCATCGAGAATTGTGTGCTATCAGGGAATAACTGTTTATGTAGCTGTTCTGCGAAGTAGCCCACGGCAAACAAGTGCTCAACCAAAGGCTGTAACTTTGTATTGGCATAAAGTACGCCAGATTTAGGTTTGTCGGTTATGACATCCATAAAAACCTCTTTTTCTGTTCTATTCACTGGCACTATGCCCTGCTCATTAAATTTCAACCTATTACCTACCACCCACAATAAATCACTTCTTGCCCTTGATCGTATCCAATGGCAACTCACCGCTGTACTTTTGCTGGCTGTTTTTCTCAACAGTTTTTTTACTGATAGTAAGCCCTCATTTGTAATAATGGTTTGCCAGGTGTTATCACCTATTCTATCGGCATAGGCATCTAATACTCTGCGCGTTTTTTTCAATGCGTTCTTTTCACATTGAGATATGAAGGTCACCATCATATTCAGCTCTTCCTATATTGGGTCGGGCTAAAACCGCTTCTAAATTTACATTTCATGCCCTTCACCTAGCGCCAGCTGTTTTACCTGATTAAACATAAACTCTAATGCTTTATGGTCTGTAAAGGCCTGTAAGCACTGTTGACGAAATTGCTGTTCGCTTGCATTTTCTTTTGCACAAATAAATGCCCAAGGCAAAACAATGGCATCTTTAATTAAATCAGCCACGTCAAATACCAAAGCACCACGACGAGTCTTGCCATGCATGACCGCAAAACCATGAGGGATACCCAACACCCATAAAGTACAAGCGGCTAAGCCATAAGCTAGGTAGTTGCCATGATTTAAAAAGTCATTCGCTTTATCAGTCGATTGATGTTGTCGGGTAAAATTTTCGGTGTGGGTGTGACTCGCGGCGTACTTATAAAGTACTTTAGTTAGTTGTGCTTCGGCTAGCAATAAATCAGATGGTTTTATAGCGGTTTCGGTTCTGGTGTAAAAGGTATCAAGCGCACGCTGAATACCACTATCGCTAAAAACAAACCCTTCTGCTTTTAAGTCGCGGTCTTTTTCCCACACTTGCTGTATAAATCGAATACGCGCTACTTGAAATGCTTTGGCGACCTTTAATCGTTTTTCATCGTCAAACCAAAACCTCATCCAACCCTGTAAATATTCAGTCGGCCGGTATTCGCTTTGTGGTGTAAGCCATTCAACTTCATTGGCCATTAATAAGGGCGTGCCGCCACCGCCGCAAAATCCGACCAATACTCCAGCTTGCGCTAACATGCGCATGGCAGCTTGGGTAATGGATGTACCTGTGCCTAATAATAAGCAAGTGGTGTTAGCGATAGGTATGTTGTAGTACTGATTTTCTTTTTTGGCTTCGGTTAAATATAAAACTCGTCCATCTTTTTGCATGACCCGACAGTATTCGAGGTAATATAAATTTGCTCGATGTGAATGCAAAATAGCTTTCAAGTCGCTAGACGGTAAAATATCCATATTTTGCATCCTTATTATTTTATTTCGAGATGCTTTTTATTACTCATTTCATCTCATTCCTTTATGTTGCATAACATTGCACAAACGTACAGCACTTGTAAATATCAAAAACTTACATTTTTATTTATTAACATTTACGACTATTAAGCTCACCAAATACGCTTTGCAATGCGGCTTCTGGGTCAACACCGTTGCCAATTAGCGCTTCGATTTCTTCTACCATGGCTTTTTGTTTTTCTATTGATGGTAAGTTTTCCATCATTAGATTTTCAAGTTGTTTGGCGGTTAATTCTGATTCGCTCATGGTGATTCCTTTTGTATTAATTTGAGTATTTGTGTTCATTAATGTATTGAATTAGATTATGTCGTATTAAGCGTCATATCCATACTGGTCACATGCACATGTCGCCTAATCAAGCAGATGTAACACTGGGGTTTTATGAATAACGATTGGCCCATACGGTTTGATTTATTATTACGCTATCGCTTAATTGAAATTGTGGCTTATTGGGAGGGGCGATTAACCACCAATCACTTGGTGAATAGTTTTGGTATTGGCCGTCAACAGGCCAGTAAAGATATCAACGCTTACTTGAATGAAATTGCGCCGAATAACCTTATCTATAACAAACACTTAAAGGGTTATGAGCCTAGCCCACAGTTTAAACCCAGGGTGACAACGGGCACCGCTGATGAATACCTGCATGTGCTTAGTCGCACGAAAGATTTAGCCCATACCTTTGCGAGTTTAGATTTAGGCTTTACTAATACTCACATGCTGCAACTGCCTAGCCGCAAAGTAGACCCTGTCATTTTACGCACCATTGTACATGCCGCCCGCGAACAGAAACGTGTTGATATTGACTACACATCAGTGAATAACCCCGCAACCGATGGCCGTATTATTGTGCCCCATACATTGGTGTGTACACCCATGCGCTGGCATGTGCGTGCTTATTGTGAAAAAAATGGCCAGTACCGCGATTTTGTTTTGAGTCGTTTTCGTGGTGAACCTGATTTACTGGGTAAAAGTGAACATGGTAAATCAGACGATGCCGCCTGGAATACTCATATTGAATTATCCATTACACCCGACCCAAGACTTGAAAAACCCCAGCAACAAGTGATTGCCTATGATTACGGTATGACGCGTAACAAATTGGCTGTACCTTGTAAGGCGGCCTTATTGCAATATGTGTTAAAAGCATATGGATTAGATCCACATAAACAGGAAGCCAAACCTGAGGCACAGCAGGTTGTGATTGGTAACTATAAAACGGTTGAGCCTTGGCTTTAGGTTTCAATGCCACTACCAATGGCTAAGCCGTTGTTAGAATATGCTCATTGCAGCATCAATATCACATGGGAGGTAATGGGCGTAATGTTTTTCAATCATCTCGGTGGATTTATGGCCCGCCATGGTGGCTACCATTTTTAAGTTCACCCCTTCACGCAAAAGACGCACATTTTTCAACCACTAAATTGCTCGCCTTCATGCCCGCTCGCCGCAAAACCTGAAATAAAACCCTTTATCTAGATGGATTCATACGACTCATAGTAATCCGTCACACTTTCAGTCAACCGCACTATCGGGGCTTTTTGTCTCCGTCTATAATTAATACCTAAGTATGAGAGTTATGGACAACACTGAATCAAACGGATACTCATGCAAACCTTTGCCATAGAGTGTCTTTTTTGTCATTACGTAACGGCTTCGCCTGCTTACTTTTCATTACTACGAGTGTGTTATCACACGGTCAAATTATTAAGCTTTCCAATAGTAAAATTTGTCATGAACCAACCAGCCCATTTTATGATCGAGTGAAGCGCTTTGAGCCCTACTCATCACTTAGTGAATGCTTAAAAGCAGGCGGGCGTCTTCCTAAAATCACTGCACAGCCTAAAACCCATTCAGTGGCCACTAACCAATATTCAAGAAGTGCATTTGGCCACGGCTGGGCAGACACTGACAAAGATTGCCAAAACACACGACATGAAGTTTTAATCGAGCAATCCAGCACCAAGGCCACGCTATCCTCAAACAACTGTCAGGCTGCACACGGCCGCTGGATTTCGATGTTTACAGGCAATGTGATTACAAATGCAAAACAGTTAGATATTGATCATGTTGTGCCCCTTAAATGGGCTTGGGAGCATGGGGCCGATAAATGGCCAAAAAAGAGGCGCGTTGAATTTGCGAATGACCCCATCAATTTAATCGCAGTAGAAGCATCACTAAACCGCGCTAAAGGTGCAAAAGGCCCTGATGAGTGGTTGCCACCAAAAAATCAATGCCAATATACGCTTCGGTTTAAAAGGATTGTTAAAAAGTATGATCTTCAGATGACGAGTAAGATTAACGAAATGGCCAATAACTGCTTAGCAAAATAAATAGAGGGCAGCCTGCCAAAGCTGGCAGGCCAACTGTGTTAAATGGCGCTTACCGCCAAGCTCGTTTGTACATTTTGTAACACTTTTGAGATTTTATTTTTAGTGGCATAAACCAAAAAATAAGCACTTTGATCGCTGTAATTCACCACACTGTTTTCAACAAATTCCCATTTTGCTTTTGCAGATAAAACACGCTTAGCACTTGCTTGACCTAACGATTGAGCCAGTCGATCCAATCGCGCCTTAAATTGCTCGCTTGCCACCTTAGGTTTTAACTTATCAGCATCATACGGTGCCAATGAGTTTGTGCCGTTATAGGTACTGGATACATCAAAGAAGCGTGCGGTTATAGCCTGAACCTCAACCTGAGCCAAGAGGCTTTGATTACTGCTTTCTTGTAATACTGGGTCAGTGGTGATCAGAGCGTATAAATCAGAAAGATAACTGCGCGCATCTCGGCGTGTGGCCGATTCAACGTCCCAATCGTATTCTGGGCTGTACTCTGCTTTTAGGTTGTCTGCAATGGATAACCATCTGTTCATCCACTCGCCACCTAATATGGCATCTTGCTGCTGTAAAACCCTCAAGCTTTCAACAGCCTGCGCCTTGTACTTGTCTAAGTCCGACTGGTACTTAGGGGAACCTTCAGATAAAGCTTTCATATACAAAGCCGACATTGCCTGAAAGGCAGCTTGGGCATGGTTGAGCAAAGCAGAATTAGCATGCGAATGAATCGAAAATAGGCCGGATAGAATCAACAACAAAGCGCTTCTAACAACAAAGGTCATAATCTTCTCTTATTATTTTGTGATTAAGCAGTAGGTAATACGTTATTTTTATAGATCAAAGACTAATACCATTACATTTTGTGTATATGGCACTAAAGAGTGATTTATCAGAAAAACACTAAAAAAGTGCTGTTTTTATAACTTAGAATCAAATTCTTAGCGCTGAACAAGGGTTCACCGATAAGAATTTTATAAGGCAAACAAAACAAGTGTACCGTTACTATTTAATTGCCTGCTCTACCCAGGCTTGTAATTGCGACTCTGGCAATGCACCTGCTAACTCATTCACAACTTTGCCCTGTTTAAATACCTTGAGCGAGGGAATGCTTCGTATCCCATATTGAGCCGCTAACTGCTGCTCAGTCTCAGTGTTTACCTTTAATAAAATAGCTCTACCGGCAAGTTTTTTAGCAACACTCGCATAAGCGGGTGCCATAGCCTGACAAGGGCCACACCAACTCGCCCAAAAATCCACCACGACAGGTAACTCACTCTTGGTAATAAAACGGTTAAACTGGCTAGCATTAACCTCTAAAGAGGCTTCAGGCAAAACCGCACTTTGACATTTGCCACATTTAGGGCCTTCATTCAAACGTGAATCAGGTACGCGATTTAAACCTGAGCAAACAGAACACACTAATATCATACAACCCCCTAAGATTTAGACTGCTAATATTGGGGATTTTTCGAGATTTTCAAGGATCATTACTCAACAAAATAATTCAACGTCATCGGACACATGGCTTCGACTATTGATTTCAGTCAGCAACATTTCTTGTAATTCGCATAATTTATCATCCGATAAGCGAGGTAAATTTAAGCCTTCAAATATTCGCTGACTTAGAATCGTCTGCTCATAACAAAGCCGGTGCGCTGGGCCAATTCCGGTCAATATTTCAACATTTTTCTCGCCTACAACAGACTTTTTACAATAAGGACAACGCATATAAACTCCTAAATATTGGTGTGCATTCTACCGTGTGACTCTTAAATAAACCTGAATATTTAGTAGCAGGATCACAGGGTTTAAGTAAATAAATGTGTGCATGTGTTACTTACTATTTCATACGCTCAAGTGCATAATTCTGCTATCATTGCATTTTTATTTACTGCGTTAAAATCATGTCTTCAAATCAAGTTATTATCATTGGTGCCGGTGCCGCTGGACTGATGTGTGCCATTAGTGCCGCTGAAAATGGCAAAGGGGTTGTGGTACTTGACCACGCTAATAAGGCTGGTAAAAAAATTCTGATTAGCGGTGGTGGCCGTTGTAATTTTACTAATATGCACACCGAGCCAACAAACTACCTAAGTGCAAACCCTCATTTTTGTAAGTCCGCATTAAAGCGCTATACCCAATGGGATTTTATTTCAGAGGTAGATAAAGCCGGTTTACCTTGGCACGAAAAAAAACTGGGGCAACTATTCAGTGACAACAAAAGTGAAGCTATTTTAGGTATGCTACTTGATCGTTGTGAGCAACTGGGTGTGATTATCCAGTTAGATGTCAGTATTGATTCCATCAAAAAACAAAGTGACGGAACATTCCTGCTGACAAGTAAACATAAATCCTACCAATGCGAATCACTTGTCATCGCCACTGGCGCCATGAGTTTCCCGACCATGGGAGCGACCGATTTCGGCCACCGTATTGCACGCCAATTTGGTTTAAATGTGACGCACACAACACCTGGGCTTGTACCTTTTACATTTGATGCCACCGAAAAATCCCGCTTTGAAGGATTAAGTGGTGTTAGCCTCGACAGTGAAATAACCTGTGGCAACCAAAGCTTTCGCGAAAATATATTATTTACTCACAAGGGTTTATCTGGCCCTGCCGTGCTGCAAATAAGTTCATATTGGCAACCAGGAAACACCATCACCGTTCGTTGTTTGCCTGATGTAGACTTATTCGCTGAATTAACAAATCATCAAAAAAACAGCCCAAACAAACATTTATTAAGTATTTTAAAACTGCACTTCCCTGAACGAGTCATCGAAAAATTCTGTGCTGATACCGATTTAACAAAGCCGCTTCAACAATACAAACACAGCAATCTAGAAGCCATAGCAAATTTGTTTCAACAGTGGCAATTTATTCCCAGTGGTACAGAAGGCTATAAAAAAGCGGAGGTGACATTAGGTGGCGTTAATACCGATGACGTAAGTTCGAAAACCTTTGAAGCTAAAAACGTAAAAGGCCTATTTTTCATTGGCGAAGTGCTGGATGTCACAGGTCACTTAGGCGGCTTTAATTTTCAGTGGGCTTGGGCAAGTGGTCACTGTTGCGGAAAAGCGGTCTAAACATTAAAATTTATAAATAAAAAAACCCAGCAATAGCTGGGCTAGGCAAAGCACGACTTGTGCAAACGTGCATCCTGCACTTAGAGGGTTGTTACTGGAGTAACTCGGTTATAAATACACTTTGTGTGTATTTCAAATTCTTTTCAGCATCAAGTATTGATTAAAGTTGATTATCGCCTTTATGCTTAGCAATATCATTTTTAATAAAACGATAAACACCACCAAAAAAAGCAATGGTCAACGCAACAATGATAAGCCCTGATATTACATATTCATCGATATACATGGCGTCACCTCAAAAGTCATTAATGTTTACGCTTTTACAATAGCAACGCGTTGAGATTAAAAATTGACCTGTATCAATGCACCTAAAACCTAACAATAACAGCGAATAAAAAGCTGATATAGATCAACTTTACGAGCTGACCTCCTTCTCTAAGTTATTATTCTTAGCTGTCACCATGGCAGCTAGCTTAATAATCACCTGATCTTTAAATTTTTCTCGTATATCCGAATTAAGCGCGCCCAGTAAACGTCTATCGACTTTCAATAATATACATACTTCATTCGCAACCACATTGGATGTGCGCGGTGTATTTTGGATAAACGATATCTCACCAAAAAAATCACCTGGGCCGACCTCCGCTAACGGCTTCTCATTCCCATCCAGTAGAACGTTTGCAGTGCCACTTAATAGAATAAAAAAAGCCGTATCTAGTGTATTTTGTTCGATGATGTACTCATTTTCTTGCGCCACATAAAAGGACGCGTCTGTATCGATCACTTTTTCTTTTTCGAGAGGCGTAAAGCGGTTAAAAAAAGGCACTTTATTAAGGATCAACAATATCCTACCGCGCCCTAAAGTGGTGATCCTTTTCATTCCCCATTCCCCTCTATCTAAGTAAATAAATTGTTATTAACCTAGCTTAGCTCACCAGTACAGAACACGAGCGATAATTCAATTCACTGCTAGACTGAAAGGCAACAGGATGTTTCTTTCAACTCACCGAATTTTTATATCATGAAGACATTAACGCTACTTTTACTAGCAGCTTTAGGTATAACCATGGCATTTAATGGGTATGCGCAGGATGCTAATGAGCCTCAGAGTACCGACTTATCACCAGAGCAAACAGAAGCGGCTAGAATGGAAGCCCTCACCGTTCTCATAAAACGCCAGCAATATCCGCAAGCTTATGAACTGGCCAGCCGTATGTTAGAAGCAAAAGAAGGTTTGCCAAAATTTGATTTCCAATACGGTATGGCCGCCGTTGAAAGTGGTCATTATGACCAAGCTCTATTTGCATTTGAACGCTTAGTTTTAGGGTTTCCCAATCAATCTCGCTACCGTCTTGAGTTAGCTCGTACTCACTTTTATTTACGTAACCTTGTACGTGCTGAAGTCGAGTTCAATAATGTTCTCAAACAAAACCCGCCTGAACCCGTTAAAAAGAATGTCATGATATTTATTGATCGAATTGCAGATTTAAAACGCAGTGTTGAGTCTAAATTCATGTTTGTCGTGGATCTTGGTGGTGGTTATGACAGCAATATAAACAGTGCAACCAGTGAAAAAGAGCTGCCAAAAGAAGAGCTTATTTTCCCTGTCGATATTTCACTGGATGACGCCAGTCGTGAAACCGGCAGCGCTTATTGGAGTGCGTTAGCTCATATGGCATATATTAGCCCACTCACAAAAACCAGCGCATTTGATGTCCGCTTTGTCGCCTCAAATCGGAGTAATTCTGAAACCCCGATTTATGACTTAACCACAGCCATGGCGGAAGCAGGTTACAGTTTTTTCACTGGCCCCGTTAAATGGCGCGGTGCCGGACGTTATCAATATGTACAACTTGATGGTGACGAATTATTAAATAGCCAATCACTCATCGGACAAGCTAATTGGATATTAACTAAAGGGTCAAACATTGGGTTTGGCATCAACTATGGTATGTCCAACTATCCAGAAGATGACGATGGTGACATCACTCAGCAACAATTCAATTTGTCATACGCCAGCGCCCCTAAAAAAGACAACTGGAAACTCACGCTTATCTTTGGCAGCGACAGTGCCGATGAAAATAGCAACGAACACAATGGTAAAACCTACCAAGGTTTTACCTACCAAAGTACATCACTAACAAGCCAGCGTGCCAGTCGCTATTGGATGTTTAGCGTATTAAGTAACGAATACGATGCCATCAATAGCGCGCTCTATAGCAAGTTACGTAAAGATCAAAATGCCACCCTTGGTATCGGCTGGCGTTATAGCTTTAGCTCTCACTTAAGCTTTAGAAATGATTACAGCTTCACATACAACGACAGCACGTTAGAAGCAAACACCTATCAACGAGGCAAGGCTGAGATAGGCCTGTCTTATAGTTTTTAATCCAAAGTTGACGGCTCAACTTTGGGGGAGGAAGTATGACACTCATCAAACACATCAGCCTAGTATTTGGTTTAGTTGCATTACTCACACAACCTAGCTGGGGTGCGGCTTTAGCTGGGCATGTTATTTTGACAAAGGGCAGTGTCACAGCCGCCACACAAGATGGTGAAAATAGAACGTTGAAACGCCGCTCACAAATATTTAATGGCGACATTATAAAGACAGGTCCCGCCGGCTCGGTTCAAATCCGTTTTGTAGATAAAGCATTGATGACCATCAAAGCAAGCAGTGAAATGAATATTGAAAGCTACCTGCTGTCCCAACAAGGTAATGACGAGCAAAAAGAGCAAGTCATCATGAGCTTGGTAAAAGGCGGCTTTCGCACGATCACAGGCACAATAGGCAAAGGCGATAAGAATGCTTACAAAGTTAATACACCCGCAGCGTCTATCGGTATTCGTGGCACCAATTACGAAGTACAACAAGAAAGCGATGGTGGATTTGTCATGGGTGTTTACAGTGGTGGCATTCAAGTGGAAAACGAATCCGGCACCATTGAATTAGGTGAAGGCGCTGATTTTAATTTTACGCGAGTCAAACCCAAGTCGTCACCTAAAGGCTTGTTAGCCCCACCGGCTTCATTAGCGGCAAACACCGCAACCGAACAAAGTGAAGACGAAAGCGAACAAACAGCCGACAACAAGACACAAGAAGAAGGCGATGATAGCAGTAGCGAAGATAACGAAACGGCTGAGAATAATGATGCACCAAAAGAAAATACAAACAGCGAATCACTTTCTGATTTTGCGAGTACTGTAACAAATGTCAATAGTGACATCAGCAACGCCATTGACAACAAACTCACGACGACAATACAAAATACGGCAGATAAAGTTGAAGAGGAACTTATAGACCAAGGCGTCATCGGTACATTTGATTTTAAAGACCCTTACAAAGGCATTGATACAACCAATACTAACAACCCGTTTGATAAAAATATTATATCTGATCAGCAATATGCCTTAGCAGAAAGCGGCCGAATTGGTTTAATTGCCGTGCCAGTTAATTTTAATTTTGGTGCAGAAGGCACGCCGGATGTGCCACTTGCTGAGGCAATGCTGGCTTCTGCGAAAACGATCAATGCCAGTAATATTGGCAATATAAATTATACGGGGTCAAACACAAAAATTAGTATTAACTATGATGTTTTAACCCCTGTAATCACTAACGGTGTCACCACTTATGTAAAAGAAGAATACCGTATTGAAATTCCCGTCGATACACAAATTGAGTTTGTTAGTGAGCTTATGAACACCTTCGATGATTCTTACAACACAAATATTAAAGTTTTTAAAGAAACTGAAAACGGCAGTGTTGATGTCACAAGCTCTGTCAGTGCGCACATCAACTATCAATTAATCGACGAAAGTGCAACGGGTGAATATACACTATCAATCACATCGGCAGCTAATTCTGGTGATTTCGTCTCAGAGATTGAGCTTGATATTCACTCTAGTAATACCAGTTTAGAGCAAAGTTTATATGCTCAAATTGGCAGTGCAGATACAAGCTCTGATGAGGAGTGGCGCTCCTCATCAGAAATAGAACTGATCATTGCAAATGGTTCTTGGGACGCCACCGGTAACAAGCCCATCATGCTAGAAATGGAAAGTGACGATGACGGAAATCGAATTGCCGTCATACGCAAACCCACCGAAAGCAATAAAACAGCGTCATCTTTACTTGAGTATTCTGATGTGGATTTATTTGGGCAAATCATTCCAGCAACCTGTGGTAGCGGTGAGTCCGGCAATCCCAAACCTTGTGATATTCAAGTAGAGAATGCAGGCGGTCGTAGTAATATTAGCTGGGGCATTTGGTTTACGGAACCCGGCGAAGGCATTTTATTTGATGAAATTAACGAAGATGGCACAACTGAAAGTCACACTGAAAATGAAATCCTAGCCTTCTGGATTGCGGCCGAGCGGGCTGATATTAATCAACTCACAGGCAGTGCATCATTTAGTGCAACCAACCTCGATTGCACAAATGCATCACAATGTATCGGCTTTGCAGATGATGGCTTTGTTAGAGACTTAAATGCTCAGTTTGATGTGAATTTCAACAGTGGTGCGATTACCAATGGTAATCTAAATCTGCAAACCGCAACCGATTTAGATTCCGCGGCAATATCGACATGGGATGTGAATTTTTCAGGTTCAATGATGAAGGACGGCGTTAAGCACCCTGAGTTTTCAACCGAAAGCCTAAACGGAAAAATTAACGGCACAGATGCGAATATCGTTGGTAACATTGGTGGTATTTTTGTAAAACCAGGTGATAAATTCGCAGGGGCTTACAACTTAGGAGCAATTGATTCAGCAGGTGAAGATCACAAACATGCGGCAGGTGTGTTCACTATGGATAAAAAATAAAGTTCAAACACAATAAAAAAAGGGCTAAATTTAATCATTAAATTCAGCCCTTTTTTTATTACTGATTTTTATAGCTCAAAGTCGCGATTTCGAACTTGAGCAACTTCACATGTTTTATTCGTACAGTTCTCTAAGGTATAACCTGAAGGGTTAATACTTAAAATACCAAATCCTTTTTTCTTGGTACTTGAAACCACATAATGCGGCAACTGCACACCCGTTAATTGCCAGTAATCAAAGCTATGCTCATGACCATGCACACCTAAATCAACGCCCATATCTTTTAATTCTTGGCTCAGAGTTAGCTCAAAGTCCCAAGGTGGTATGTGACTGAATACCATAGTGTAATCGCGCGTTTCATCCCCTTGCGTTTCTTGTGCTAACCAATCACGGTCCGGTACATTTTCAAATTCATATTTATTGTCATTGTAAGCAATAAACTTACTATTTTGATACGTAAAGCTATAATCTTCTGGGCCAAATACTTTTGCCCAAATGTCTTTACCAAACGCCAACGCATCATGATTACCAATAACCGCAAAAATAGGTTGTTTGGCTTTTTCCATGACTTTACACACCCATTCGTACTCAGCTTTAACACCGGTATCCGCTAGGTCACCCGTTAATAAAATAAAATCCACTTCAGGTAAGGTGTTCACATGTTTAATAATATCGTCAAATGTACCAGGATATTGTTGCGGGTCACTTATTATGGCTACTTGATAAGTATCACGTTCACCGACTTGCGCTTCGTACTCTTTTAAACGTTTGATATTGGCATCAATCGAAACACGATTAGAGCAATCAGCATCAGTGGACCAAGGACTCACTTCATAATCACAACCAGTTAGTACAAAAACAAATACTAACAAAAATGTAAATTTCGCTTTTAGCGCTTTCATATTAAAAAACATAACGTGCTCCAAATCCCCAGTTTGCTATTCCCTCTAAACCTAGGTAATCATAATTGTCGTTAAAAAATTCAGGTTCTCTCACATAACCAATTAAGCCTACATCTAAAATAGACATATCAAAATACGCATTTAATTGAGGGGTCACTTGCAGGGATGCTTGGTAATTAAACACGATGCGAAACGCGGTTGGCGTGTAATACCCTTCTGGGTACTTATCTGGTAATTGTAAAAACAAATCAGAATGGTCACCTATTAATAAGCCCGTGCCCACACTAAACGGCTTAAACGCCATGCCCGCAATATCCCACGATGCGCTATGGTCATAACGATAACGCAATGAATACAACATCATTTCTCTATGGTAAGAAAGCTTAGGCACATAGCCGACACCCACCATCACATTGTGACGCTCGGCAAAAACAGCCCCATATGATGCATGCACAAGACCCATTAATGAACCGGACTGCACATCTAAATACCCACTATCGTCATCATCAGCCCACGTGCCTACTGCACTGAATAAACTTACGATAAATACAACTGCTCGCCTAAACGACACAACAACCTCTCTTAATACTGGCGTTAACAGATACCAATCTGTTCGTTAGGTGCATTAAATCGAAATACGTTCCTATAAACTAGTCAGTTAATTGGAACAATAAGATCTAGTTTTTCACATGCAAATAGACATACGAGCCTGAAGCCCTTGATTTAACTGGCTTCTAGCCGAAACAGAACAAAGCTTGAGACTGTCCCATATCTAGAACAAAAAGTTGTCTAATGCTTTTGTCTTGCCACCAGTCATAAAAGGAGTGAACTCTTTCACTCTTTATTGCGTAAGTAGTCTGGCCACTCAGAAAAAGCGTTTTTCAATTTAATGTAAAGAAGGAGGCCTTATGGCTCATTACACAGCACCATTGAATGACATGAACTTTGTATTATTTGATGTTTTAAAAGCACAAGATTTAAGCCAATGCCCAGGATTTGAAGACGCAAACGAAGAAATGATTCGTGCCGTATTAGACGAAGCGGCAAAACTTGCTGAGAACGTTTTACAACCGATTAACCAATCTGGTGATATTGAAGGTTGCCATTACGACCCTGAAACAAAAGCCGTCACCACGCCTAAAGGTTTTAAAGAGGCATATAGAACCTTTGCACAAGGAGGCTGGTCTGGTTTATCAGCGTCTCCTGAATACGGCGGCCAAGGCCTACCACATTTGCTAAAAATCGTAGTAGATGAGATGGCTTGTTCGACCAATTTATCCATGGGTATGTATCCGGGGTTAAGCCACGGTGCCATTGATGCACTGACGTTACATGCAAGCGATGAATTAAAAGATAAATACTTACCCAACTTAATTTCTGGTGAGTGGACTGGCACCATGTGCTTAACCGAACCACAGTGTGGTACAGACCTTGGTCTGATTCGCACAAAAGCCGACCCTCAAGCCGATGGCAGTTATAACATAACCGGCACCAAAATTTGGATCACTGGTGGTGAACATGACATGGTGGATAACATCGTTCACCTAGTACTGGCTAAGCTACCGGGCGCACCTGATTCCAGTAAAGGTATTTCATTATTCTTGGTACCTAAGTTTTTAGAGGATGGCACTCGCAACCCTGCTTTTTGTGGCGGCCTTGAACATAAGATGGGCATCAAAGCATCCGCTACCTGTGTGATGAATTTTGAAGACGCAAAAGGTTGGTTGATCGGTGAAGAGAATGAAGGCCTTAAATGCATGTTCACTATGATGAACTCGGCACGTATTATGGTCGGCATTCAAGGGTTAGGCTTAGCTGAAAAAGCCTATCAAATCAGTTTAGGTTTTGCCAAAGAACGATTGCAGTCCCGTTCACTTTCTGGCCCACAAAACCCAGAGGCCAAAGCAGACCCAATCATCGTTCACCCAGATGTGCGTCGTATGTTAACTCAGCAAAAAGTGTTTGTGGAAGGCGCGCGCTGTATGGCCTATTGGACGGGGTTACACCTTGATTTATCCGAGCACCACGAAGACGAAAAGGTTCGTGAAGAGTCCGATGACATCGTACAAATCATGACGCCAATCGTAAAAGCATACTTAACAGACGAAGGTTATTTCTCAACTGACCAAGCGTTACAAAGCATGGGCGGTTCAGGCTTTACTCAAGACTGGGAAGTAGAACAGCTTTCACGCGACGGCCGAATTGCTCGTATTTATGAGGGCACCAATGGTATTCAATCGTTAGATTTAGTGGGCCGTAAACTCATGATCAAAGGTGGTCGTTTACCGCGCACCTACTTTAAAGTCATGAACGAAATGGTTGCAAAACTTTCTAATGAGTTGCATCAGGCACACTGTAAAGACTTACTGCAAACACTGCAGAATAGTTTAATGTGGTTAGCAGGCAACGCATCAAAAGACGCTGAGATTGCAGGTGCAGTGGCAACACCAATGCTAAAGCTATTCTCTTTAACCACAATGGGCGTTATGTGGTCTAACATGGCTAACATTGCACAAGTTGATTTAAATTCAGGCAAATACACTGAAGACTTTTATCAAGGCAAACTGAAAGCCGCTGATCATTTCTTTAGAGTAGCACAAGCACAAGCTGCGTTATTACAAGCTGACATTGAGGCGGGGAAAGATTCATTAATGAACTTCACTCAAGAACAATTCTAACCAATACGATGTCAAATAAAAAACCGTTATGGCTTTTGCCATAACGGTTTTTTTTTGCTACAAAATATTAATCAATTAGAGCTTTCAGCTGCTGAATCGATTGATGGTAAAGTTGTCGAGTGCGCTCCAGTGTTACATCAAGTTGCGGGGCAATTTCTCGGAAGTTTTGTCCCTCATGAATACCCAAACCGTGATATAAGCGAACAATTTTTTGTTGACGATCAGGTAATTTAGACAACAACGTGAGCAGATATTGCTCATCACTTTTACTCGCGACTTCATTCATCGGCGTAGACTCGGAAGACGCTGGCGTTATCATGGTTTCCTCCAGGGTGAGTCCATCTTCAATAAATGGTTGATTCATTGAAAGCGACAAATTACCCACAGCTTGTGAGCCTCTGATGTGATCCTTATCAATACCGGTCACTTGCTGTAGCTGCGCAACACTGGGGTACACTCCGTACGCTTTAAAGTACTCTTCTTTTGCTCGATCAAGTTTAAAAATGCGATCACTCACATTCGTTGGCAGTCGAACGACCGCACGTTTTTGTGTTAACACCCCTTTAATCGCTTGTTGTATCCACCAATAAGCATAAGTCGTAAAGCGAAAGCCTTTATGGATATTAAATTTGGACGCGGCTTTTAATAAACCCATCGCCCCTTCTTGAATGAGCTCTTCTGTATCAATTCCCTTGTCAGTATAACGTTTAGCAATATGCATGACTAAGCGCATGTTTGATTGCACTAAACGGTTTCGGTGATGCTCGTATTGCTTTTTTAATGATAGTGCATGTTGCTCTAATGAAAGATCAACGGTATCGGCCTCAGCTAGCAGTAAGTCAAACACGCTAGAGCGATCACACTTAAGCTTAACAAGACACAAAGATAGCGTTTTACAAGTGACGCTCTGCCCAAGTTTAATACTGGGAACATGCTGCGCCAGTAGCCACATATCATACTGAGTCAATAGTTCATCCAACACTGGGCCGGTTTGATATTGCTCTAAGAGCACGTCCATAACGTGCTCGAGAAAATGTTCTTTTACCAGTAAGGTTTGTGCAAGCTGCTCAATTGAATGGTCCATCGCGCACGCAATGTTACGCTCTTGCTCTGCACTCAAGATTTGTATATCGGGGTAGTGTTGAATTAAGCGGTTAACGTCATCTGATTGCATCGTATCACCTCTTTATAGCCTATATTTATATACGCTCAAAAAGGTGAAACGGATGTTAGAGATGCATGTTTGCAGCGAGGGTTTTAATATCGTCAAATACGAACGTTGGTTTAAGTGTCGCCAAGTCAACACCTTGGTTATAACCTTGCAATAGCGCAGCGCTATCGATTCCGGCTTGCTGAGCACAAATAATATCAGAGCGACTATCACCAACCATTAAACACTCGTTAGAGTTAATGTTCTGTGTTTCCATTATGTGCAACAAGGGCAAAGGATGTGGTTTTTTTTCAGCTAGACTATCGCCACCAAGTACACGTGCAAACAAATGCGCGATGCCCATTTTTATTAATAACTCAGGCACAAATTGAATGGGTTTATTGGTCAGTAACACCAATGTCTTATTTTGTTGATGCAACCCTGCCAGTAACGATTTAACCCCTGGATATAATTCGGTTTTTTGACCTAATAAACGATCATAGGACAATAAAAACTGTCGATGTAAGAGCGTAATATTGACATGGTTATTTTTATCAAGCTGATTAAGCGCTCGCTCAAGCAGTTTTAAAATACCATTCCCTACCCACTCTCTAACACTGGATTCACCTACCGTGTTGAAGCCCTTTGTGGTTAATGCATCGTTTAAGGCCAGAGCTAATTCCGGCACGCTATCGACCAGCGTGCCATCTAAATCAAAGATAATCGTATTATATTTATTGATATCAAGCATATAAAAAGCCCTGTGTATTTTTCACATTGGAAAAACCGTTGGGCGGTATCCCTATTTAAAATTAAGCCGTTGCTTTAGCAATTTCTGCACGCATGGCTTCAATCGTTGTTTGATAATCTGGTGCATTAAAAATAGCGGAACCAGCAACAAAGGTATCGGCACCCGCTGCTGCAATCTCACCAATGTTCTCAACTTTCACGCCGCCATCAATTTCTAAGCGAATATCAAAACCGGATGCATCGATTTTTGCACGGGCCGCTTTTAGTTTCTCGAGCGTATTAGGGATAAAGCTTTGACCACCAAAACCTGGGTTTACTGACATCAACAAAATCATGTCTAATTTATCCATCACATAATCTAAATAATGTAATGGTGTTGCAGGGTTAAAAACCAAACCAGCCTTACAGCCTGCTGCTTTGATTAACTGTAAAGAACGATCAACATGGTCCGAGGCTTCAGGGTGAAAGGTAATGTACGTCGCGCCCGCTTCAGCGAAATCACCAATCATGCGGTCAACTGGGCTCACCATCAAATGAACATCGATAGGCGCGGTAACACCGTGATTGCGCAACGCTTTACACACCATTGGGCCGATTGTTAAGTTCGGCACATAGTGATTATCCATCACATCAAAGTGCACAATATCAGCACCTGCGGCTAATACGTTGTCCACTTCTTCACCAAGTCGGGCAAAGTCAGCAGATAATATCGACGGGGCGATTAACGGGGCTTTGTTCGATGCTGTACTCATACTTATCTCTCAAATATCACCAAGTGTGCAATGGCGGCCATTGTACCTAATTTCCACTTAATTGCCTGCATTCGTGTGTAACAAGGCCAGCTAAGTCAGTGCTTATTCACATTCTTATGACGATGACTTTGCTTTTAAATGGCAATTTGATTAACCTCCTGCTCCAGTGCCGCGGGGGCCGATAGACTGTTGATAAAATAAATGGCACCCCAATCGATAACAATAACATCACATTAAGAACATCGTTCTTATGACTAGGCTCAACTATGTATCTAATACGTGTTTCTTTGGCTTTTGTTTGCCTTGGTTTGATTTCTATTTCGTTAATTCCAATCGTTATCCTCAGACCGATGCACCGTAACAATATGGGGCTGGTATCCCAAACGTGTGGGCGCTTCATGCTGTGGTACTGGGGCGCTGATATCAAGATAGAGCACCCCGAGCGGCTATCTCCGCCAGAACCCTGTGTTTTGATTGCCAACCATCAAGACACCCACGATATTTTCTTTGCCGTTAACGCCATCAAACGCGGCACCGTAACACTTGGTAAATGGGAGCTGCTCTACTTACCTTTTATTGGCGGGTTATTTTATCTGGCCGGTAATATCGTGATTAAACGCAGCAATAAACAAAAAGCACAAAAAGCCTTAACCGTAGCCGCGAGCAAAATGAAGGAGGAAAAGTTATCCGTTTTAATTTTCCCCGAAGGTACTCGTAACTGGGGCAAACCTTTGCCGTTTAAACAGGGCGCATTTAAACTGGCCATTGAAGCTCAAGTGCCTATTCAGCCTGTTTGTTTTTCTTTACGCCATATCACAATGGACTTTAGAAAATGGTGCAGTGGTACGGTTAACGTAAAATGTTTAGAGCCGATTGATACGAAGGGATTAACAGAGAGTGACGCCGCCGAACTGGCAAGCCGCTGTCAGGCGTTGATTGAAGCTGAGTGTATTAAAATAAGCCAACCTAAACACTAAAAAACACGGTGAAGATCATGTTAAAACAAGCGGCTTGTTGATCCATATAATTTTGCTCGCCTGCAAGCAGACTCCTACTGTTTTAATAATTAAACATGCATGGAGCTGCTTGGTCTACCCACACAAAACAAGGTATCTGTGAGCGTTCAATTCATTGGGCGTTTTCTAATACTCTCTATACTTTACGCCTTACGTGATTTTTTTATTTTATCGTATGCGGTTTGAATTTCTTGGGTTTTTTCTTTAGCGATTCGCATCATTTCTTCTGGTAAACCTTTTGCTACCAGTTTATCTGGGTGATGCTGACTCATAAGACGGCGATATGCTTTTTTCAATTCGGCTTCAGTTGCATTTTCTGACACACCTAGCACACCATAGGCCACTTTTAACTCATTACCACTGTGCTGAAATTGATCATTGAAGCGTCCGCGAAATTGCTCCTGACTGGCACGCACTCGATTATGAATTAATTCAAACTGAAGCGCGCTCACACCTAGCGTTCGACAAACACGATCAAGAATATACTTCTCTTGCAGGCTTAATTGACCATCCGCATAAGCCATGCTCAGCAATATTTCTAAAAACATCTGAATTAATGAGCCACGATGGCCAACTGCGCGCATAAAATGCTGTAATTCTTTTTGCAAATCTAAATGCGGGCTTTTACCCTCATTAAAATACTCAATGGCCTCAAGACGCTGCTCTTCATTGAGCCCCATTTGATCCATAATAAAGCGAGCTTGTTCGATTTCTTGCTCACTCACTCGGCCATCACTTTTTGCAAGCTGACCCATAATCAAAAATGTTACCCGAAAAAACACATTCTGGCTTGCGCCGCGCTGTCCACTTGGGCTTTCTTGGCGTGCATACATGCGATCAAATGCATTACCCGCCAGCACACCGATCAGTAAACCAATTGGGCCTCCGGATAAAAACCCAAGAAACGCGCCGATAATTTTACCTGCCCAACTTTGTTTATTCATAACACTCCCCCAACTGCAAATGGGTTTCTAAGTTTTGCAAACGTTGCGGCGTGCCCACATCTAACCAATAACCCGCATATAACTCACCGCTCACGTTATGTGTTTTCATGGCTTGCTTGAGTAATGGCGCCAACTTAAATGCTCCCGCGTCACAGCCCTTAAATAAATCTTTATGCAATATGCTGACACCACTAAAAGTGAGGGAATCGTTACTCGCCAATTCTTTTTCTGAGACATGGCGATTATTCAGTAAAAAATCCCCTGTCGGGTTGTGCTCAGGGTTTGGCACCAACCATAAATGCGCTAAACCACTTAACGTATGCTGCTTAAAGTGCCTGTAGTCTAAATCTAACCACACATCGCCGTTAATCACGCAAAATGCGGCTTCTTCATCTTGTATCAACAAGGGCAGCGCTTTAAAAATACCGCCGCCGGTTTCAAGTGCACACGCTTCTTGGCTATAAGAAATGCGGCAACCAAAGTCAGAACCGTCGTTTAGATGTGCTTCAATTTGCTCACCTAAATACGCGTGATTAATCACAATGTGCTCAAAACCCGCTGTCACCAATTTACGCAGATGATGCTCAATTAATGGCCGCCCATCGACTGGTAACATGGGCTTAGGAGTATGATCCGTCAAAGGTCTCATACGCGTTCCTAAACCGGCCGCGAGAATCATAGCTGTTTTTATCGTCATACAGCGTTAAGCACCTGTCGTCATTTCCAGTTCTAGCTCTGGCAATAGTCGTCGCGTTAACCAATGATGAAAATCATCAAGGGTTGAATACTGAGCCGCAACCTCAACGATATAGTTCAGCGTACGTGGGATATCATTCATGTAACCCGTCTTACCATCGCGATGATTTAAACGAGCAAAAATACCCACTGCTTTTAAATGCCGCTGAATGCCCATCCAGTCAAACCATAGCATCAGTTGCTCATCACTGATCGAGCCTATTAAGCCTGCTTCACGGGCTTTTTGAAAATAATCCCGCGCCCATTGCTGAACGTGCTCTAGGGGCCAAGCCACATAACAGTCACGTAACAAGCTCACTACGTCATAGGTAATGGGGCCATGCACTGCATCTTGAAAATCAATAATGCCTAACGTGTCATCCTCTAACACCATGATGTTTCGGCTATGATAATCGCGATGCACTGGTACCTGTATTTGCCCTAGCGCACTTTCACGCAAGATACTGAAGGTTTCTTGCAACATGCTTTGTTCTTGTGGCGTCAGCTCAAATCCTAGGTGTTCACCTAAAAACCAATCCGTGAACAATGCCATTTCGCGGTCTAGCAGCGGGGCGTCATAAACAGGTAAATCGTAGCTGGTATGTTGGATGCCAATTAAAGCATCCAGCGCTTGGTGGTATAAACCCTCGGCACTGGCATCATTAAGTAGCGGAAATAATAACTGGTCACCCATGTCACTAAGCAACATGAAGCCTTGCTCTAAATCGACCTTAATAACATTAGGAACATTCACCCCCTGTTCACCCCAAGCGTTTGCTATGGTGATAAATGGCAGGCTGTTTTCTTTGTCTGGGGGGGCATCCACCGCAATATAAGTGGCGTTTTCGGTATGCTGTCGAAAATAACGACGGAAGCTAGCATCGCCTGAAACCACCTCAAGTGAACCTTGAAGCGCGTCTGAGTTCGAAGCAAGGGCATCAAACACCCATTTTTGTAAAGATTGTTGGCGGTCATCCATTATGAACACTGGCCCTTGTTTGGGATAAAACGTACAATTTTAGATTCGCTGCGCACGATAACATAAGTTTTAGCTTTGATTAGGAATTTCAACTAGGAAATTTAACAATGGTCGATGCCACTGCCGTAATTTTGCCACAACCATTAATAACATAAGTTTTAGCTTTGATTAGGAATTTCAACAATATGCCACGCAAAGGGCTTCTTTTTCTTGCCATAGTGGCGGCCTCGACTCAAGCTAATTATGTCGCGCCTTACGACCAGCTTGGCTGGACAATTCGTGATCAATTACCCACCCAAATGCAGGAAACGCTTCCCAGTTTTTGCAGTGGTAACTACTTACCTGAATCGCTCAACATCCCTGATAGTGACGTCATCGATATCAAAAGTGACAGTGGCGAGTTTGTTGAGAAAAAAGGCGCTGTATTGAACGGCAATGTGGTACTGCAACAAAACGGCCAGCAAATAAGCGCTGACAACGCCATTTATAACCAAGCCACAGGTAAAGCACAATTTGCAGGGTCCATCCGCTTTCGTGGTAGTGATATGACCATGAGCGCGTCACAAATGGATTACAACATCAACTCAGGCCGTGCCAGCCTAGAGAAAGCACATTACGTCATCGCCCCTTTGCATTTACGCGGCGAAGCTGGTCGCATCGAGTTAGTAGAGAAAAGCCATGCAAGTTTATTTGATGCCAGCTATACCTTTTGCGAACCTGGCCACAACGACTGGGATATTGCCGCCAGTGAGATTCATTTAAACCAAGCAGATGGTTATGGTGAAGCTTGGCATGGGCGCTTACGCATTAAAGAAGTCCCTGTGATGTACCTACCCTATTATCGCTTCCCGCTTGGCGCTGGCCGCTTAACGGGGTTTTTAAATCCCGAAATCAGCTTAAGTGTGCGTACACCAGGCGGTGATATTGGCAATACAGAAGTGCGCGTGAATCAATTTTCGACTCCTTTTTACTTTAATATTGCCCCTAATTATGACGACACCTATACGCCACGATTCATCGATGGCCACGGTATTATTCAAGAAAATGAATTTCGTTATTTAAACGGCGCAGGCCGTGGCGACTTCACCGTCAGTTACTTAGGTAGTGACGAGGCTAATGATAAAGCAGAAAGTAATGACGATTATCGCCAACAAGAACGTTGGTCTCGCTCGCTGCATCATGTTGGGCAGTTTTCCCAAAACATTCAAAATCGAATCCATTACGATGAAGTCAGCGATGAAGACTTTGAAGACGACTTTAACCGCACCGGCATTATCAATCGTGCAAGCCATTTAAAACAAAACGCCGAAGTCGAATACAACGATGGTAAATGGCAATTGCTGACACGTGTTGAGCAATACCAAACCATTGATGAAAATGTTGCAGACAACAGTCGTCCGTTTAGCCGCCTGCCTCAAGTTGAGTTATCCAGCCTAAATAGCTTTAACTATAACGCGTTAAATTATGATGCAAAAATCCAAGCCACTCGCTTTACCCGCGATAAAGACGGCATCACCAGTGGTAACCGTATTGATGGCGAGCGCTTTCATACTGAATTAAGCATCAGCTACCCATGGCAGAAGGTGTATGGTTTTGTTACGCCTAAAGTTCAAACTATGCACACCCAATACAGCTTCCAAAACGTCGATAGCACGCTCATCACCAGCGGCTATGACGATGAAGTAAATCGTGACATCACCATTACGAGTATCGACAGCGGTTTGTTTTTTGAACGGGATTTCGAGTTTTTCAATCAAGGCTTTGTTCAGACATTAGAGCCACGCTTGATGATGGCGTATATTCCGTACGAGGATCAAAGCCAGATTCCTTTGTTTGACACCACTGAAACCACCTTCAGTTATAGCAGCTTATTTAACCCCAATCGCTTTACTGGGGTTGACCGTGTGGGCGATACTCAACAAGTGACCTTCGGTTTGACCTCCCGCTTCTTAAATGAAACTGGCCTAGAAGTCTTACGTGCCAGTATTGGCCAAGTGTATTACTTTAATGATCGTAAGGTTGAGCTAACACCACTAGATAGCACGCTTGAAGATGACGATACCAAATCCAGCTCATCACTTGCCGGCGAGTTTCAGTGGTTATTTGCCGATCACTGGCGAACACGTATCGACATACAATACGACCCGCATGCACAAGAAGGCGCAGAGCCCGTTGAAAAAGCCAGTGCTCAGTTAAACTATCAAAGCCCAAATAATTGGTTGTTTGATATGAACTTCAGCCACGTTGAAGCCGAACAGCAAAAACAAGTGGGTATTGCACTGTTTGTACCTGTAAATGACAGCTGGGCGTTTTATGCACAAAAGAAACAAGATATCTGGTCTTATGACGATGCGATTAAACAAACCAAAGAAGATGAAAATTTATTGAACATTGAAGGCCTAGTGGGTATCGAATATCAAAATTGTTGCTGGCGCGCCCAGTTTACATATGAAGAACACACACGCAGTGACAGCACCAAGGACTACCAATATATGCTGCAATTGCACCTTAAAGGCTTAGGCATTCTTGGCAGCAAGAGTGATGACATCTTAAGCGAACGAATATTAGGTTACGATCAGAGGCAGATTCATGATTATTAAACACGCTACACACCGCCGTTGGCTGGGCGCGATTTTCGCATCATTAGTATTAACGACACCATTTGCAAACGCTCAACTTAAAGAGCATTGATCGTATTACCGCCGTCGTAGATGACGATGTCATCATGCAAAGCGAATTAAATACTCGAGTAAACGTCGTCAAAAATCAAAGTAAAGGCATGCGTTTACCGCCTGACAATGTGTTGGCTCAGCAGGTTCTTGAACGCTTAATTACAGAGAGCATTCAAATGCAAATGGCCGAGCGCTCGGGTATTCGCATCAGTGATCAGCAGCTCAATCAAACCATCGAAACCATCGCCAAACAAAACGGCATGAGCTTACGTAAGTTTCAGCAAGCACTCGAAAAAGATGGCGTACCCTACGCTGAAGCCCGTGAACAAATTCGTCGCGAGCGTGTTATCTCAGAAGTGCAACGCTACCGTGTGGGCAGCAAGATTCAAATTAGTGAACAAGATATCGACGGCTTTTTAAACAGCGCCCGTGGTCAAACCGCCACCGCTGAAGAATACCGTTTAGGTCATATTCTGATTCAAGTGCCTAGCCAAGCAAATAAAGACCAACTTAAAAAAGCGCAAAATAAAGCTAAGAAAATTGTAAAACAACTGCGCAACGGTGCTGACTTCGAACAAACCGCTGTGGCAAACTCAGAAGGTCGTAACGCATTAAAGGGTGGCGATTTAGGCTGGCGTAAACAAGGTGAATTACCATCACTATTTGCCGATATCGTTCCGAGCTTAAAAAAAGGCGGCATCAGCGATACTATTCGCAGCGCCAGTGGTTTCCATATTATTAAAATTACTGACAAACGTGGCGGCGAAGAACAGCTAGTGCGCCAAACCCGAGCGCGTCATATCTTAATTCAAGAAACCACCATTCGTGATGAGAAAGAAAGCAAGCAATTAATTAACAACATTTATAAGCGAGTTCAAAAAGGTGAAGACTTTGCCAAACTGGCAAAAGAATTCAGCGATGACCCAGGCAGTAAAGTAAGTGGCGGCGACCTTAATTGGATCAACGAAGGCGACATGGTTCCCGCATTTGAAAAAACCATGAAAGCCACTAAAAAAGGCAGCACCAGCAAACCGTTTAAATCCCGCTTTGGCTGGCACATTTTGCAAGTCACCGATTATCGTCAAAAAGACATGGGTGAAGAAGTGCAGCGTAACCAAGCCCGTCAGTTATTGTATTCGCGCCGCTTTGAAGAAGAATTGCCAATTTGGTTACGCCAAATTCGCGCAGATGCCTATGTGGAAGTCAAGAATGAGCTATAGGCTAGCCCTAACGGTGGGCGAACCTGCAGGCATTGGCCCGGACTTAACCGTGGCCCTGGCTCAGCAAGCCCATAAAAATCAGATCATTGCTATTTGCGACCCTGCACTTTTGCAGCGTCGCGCCGCGGCTTTAAACCTGCCGCTAACGATCAAGCACTTTGATGGCAGCGACAACACCCCAGCAAAAGCAGGTGAAGTGTGGGTCAACCCCATTAATCTTGCTGAAGCAGAAGAAATCGGGGTACTCAACCCAGCGAACGGCCAATATGTGCTTGATACATTAAGCCATGCCGCCCAAGGCTGCCTTGATAACGTATATGACGCCATGGTCACCGCGCCTGTGCATAAAGGCGTGATCAATGACGCTGGTGTGGCCTTTACTGGTCATACTGAATTTTTAGAAGAATACACCCACACTGAGCGTGTCGTGATGATGCTCGCCACCAAGGGTCTAATGGTGGCATTAGTCACCACTCACCTTCCTCTAAAAGACGTACCCAACGCCATTACCCCTGAACGCCTGACACAAGTCATTAACGTTCTAGACACCGATTTAAAACGCTACTTTGCCCTGCCCAATGCTAATATCCTTGTATGTGGGCTAAACCCTCATGCGGGTGAAGGCGGTCATATGGGGACAGAAGAAATCGAAATAATTGAACCCACTTTGACCAAGCTGCGTAAGCAAGGCATTGGTCTCAGCGTGCCGCTACCAGCCGATACCCTATTTACCGATAAAGTGCTCAACACCGGTGATGCCGTACTGGCGATGTATCACGACCAAGGTTTACCCGTATTAAAATACAAAGGCTTCGGCCAAGCAGCTAATATTACGTTAGGCTTACCGATTATTCGTACATCAGTGGATCACGGCACCGCCTTAGATTTAGCTGGCACCGGTAAAGCCGATAGCGGTAGTTTGCACACCGCTATTGAATACGCCGAGCTTATGGCCGCCAGCCGTGCAGCCCACAAAGGAAATTAACATGTCTCGCCAACACATGGGTCACCAAGCCCGAAAACGTTTTGGTCAAAACTTTTTGCACGACCCAAGTGTTATACGCAACATAGTCAAAAGCATTCGCCCTAAAGTGGGTGATAACATGGTGGAAATTGGCCCAGGTATGGGTGCGATCACTGAAGAGTTATTAGATGCCACTGAAGGCCACCTAAATGTGGTGGAACTCGACCGCGATTTAATCCCAGTGTTAAACGTCAAGTTTTTCAACATCCCAGGCTTTACTATTCATGAAGCCGATGCATTAAAATTTGATTTTGCGAGCCTGTATGAGGCTGATCGCCCACTTCGTATTGTGGGTAACTTACCGTATAACATTTCGACACCACTTATTTTTCACTTACTAACCTACACAGGCAAAGTAAAAGACATGCACTTCATGCTGCAAAAAGAAGTGGTACAGCGCATGGCAGCGGGCCCAGGTGATAATAACTACGGCCGTTTATCAATCATGACTCAGTATCATTGTGAAGTTCAGCACTTATTTGATGTGGGGCCAGGTGCATTTAAGCCTGCACCAAAGGTCGACAGCGCCATTGTGCGCATGGTGCCGTACAAAAACTTGCCGCATCCGGTTAAAAATCACCGCACCCTTGAAAATATCGTGCGTGAAAGTTTTTCAATGCGCCGCAAAACACTCAAGAATAATTTGAAAAATACCATTAGCGCAGAACAACTCGAATCGCTCGGCATTGACCCAACGTTGCGTCCTGAACGTTTAGGCTTGGCCGAATTTGCACGCATTGCAGACTTTGTATATGACGAGGCTAACAATGGCTAAAGTGTTCGTACATGTGATGCCTCACTACATGGTCGAAGAATCGTCGCCTGACAAAAAACGTTATGTTTTTAGCTACACCGTCAGCATTACCAACGAAACACTGGAACCCGTGCAACTTATGTCGCGCCATTGGATCATTACTAATGGCGAAACCCTTGCCACGCAAGAAGTGCGGGGTGAAGGCGTCATTGGCCAGCAACCTATCATCAAACCCGGTGACAGCTATACCTATACATCCGGTACCGTAATGGAAGCCCCTGTTGGCACCATGAATGGCCACTACACCATGCTTGATCACCAAGGTGAAGTTTTTGACGTGATGATTCCTGTGTTTACATTGGCCGCCACTAACAGCGTGCATTAATCATGAGAACATTTGCTGTTGGCGATATTCAAGGCTGCTTAACGCCACTACTGAAGTTGTTAGATAAAGTAAATTTTGATCCTACTGCTGATCAACTGTGGTGTGTTGGCGACTTAGTTAACCGTGGCCCTGATAGCCTTGGGACACTAGAGTTTTTACACAGCATTCGTAAAAGCTGCAAACTTGTTTTAGGCAATCACGATCTGCACTTACTCGCCATGGCCTGCGGCCAAAAAGCGATAAAAAAAGACGGCGACCTTGACCGTGTTATTGCCTCTAAAGACGCTGACACACTCTTTAAATGGCTGCGCAAACAACCACTATTACAGTGGGACAAAGAACGCAAACTGGCCATGTGCCATGCGGGCATTCCACCCATGTGGAACTTAAAAAAAGCAAAAGCATTGTCCGAAGAAGTCGAAGTGGTATTACAAAGCCGACATTACAAAACCTTTTTCAAACACATGTATGGCAACACCCCTGACACTTGGGATGACGACTTAATTGGCACAGACCGCTTACGCACGATTACTAATTATTTTACGCGCATGCGTTTTTTGGGCCCCAATGGTGAACTGGATTTAAACGATAAACATGCACCTAAAGATGACAATGGGCCACTTAAACCTTGGTTCAATTATCCACATCAGTTAAAGAAAACCACGTTGTTATTTGGCCACTGGGCTGCATTAGACGGTGTATTCAACCAGCCTAATGTGATTGGTTTAGACACGGGTTGTGTTTGGGGAGGCCCCATGACATTACTGCACATCGAAAGTAATAAGCGTTACCGACAAACTCTTTAATTTTTGGCAGGTATTATCATTATGTTTCAACATATGAATATTCAACAGCTTAGTGAGCTGATGACAAGTGACTCACCACTGCATATTGTCGATATTCGTGACCCGCAAAGTTTTGCCGCAGGTCATATTACTAATGCAACCGCATTAGACAACAACACAGTACAAACTTTCATTGCGAACACCGCAAAAAATGAAACCGTGGTGGTATGTTGCTACCACGGCAATTCAAGCCAAGGTGCTGCTCAGTTTTTATTTGAACAAGGCTTTACAGATGTTTACAGCTTAGATGGTGGCTTTGAGATGTGGAAAATAAGCCATCACGATCAAGTAGAAACCTAAACAATAGAAATAAAGCGCGAGTGTTTCACTCGCGTGCGCGCACACAGAAATACTTTTTATTAACTCTAAATATTTCAAAAATGAAATATCATTACAAATAAAATACATCACTCCTTTTCGCTCTCACACCAGTTACTCGCATACTAAGCCCTATATTAACATCTATAAATCAAACACCATTTAACCCTACTAAAAGTAAGTACTCCTGCCTCTTTTTTATAATCTAAAAACCATAAGCGTTTTATTTTTAGCGCCCTTTCAAAATAAAAGTCACACACTTGTTTAAATATTTTTATATTTAATTATAAAAAAGGCACGACCTATGCAGTTTACTTAACAAGGCATAAAAAATTGACGCCTTGCTGCTAATCCTTTCCAAAGTTTGGAATAAACAGCATACAGGGAACCAAAATAAGTCTAAATTAATCAAAGAACCATAGACTTATTTGAGAGCAGACCCATGAGCACATAGACACTAGGTGAGGTTACCATGAGTATTTTCAACCACTATCAGGATCGCTATAAGACCACACAGCAAGAAGTCATGACGCTGCAGGAGTACTTACAATTATGTAAGGACGAGCCAAGCGTTTATGCATCTGCCGCAGAGCGAATGCTCATGGCCATCGGTGAACCTGAACTGGTGGACACCGCCAATGACTCTCGTCTGAGTCGTATTTTTTCCAATAAAGTCATTAAGCGCTACCCTGCTTTTAGCGAGTTTTATGGCATGGAAGAAGCCGTCGAGCAAATAGTGTCGTATTTCCGTCACGCGGCTCAAGGGTTAGAAGAGCGCAAACAAATTTTATATTTACTGGGCCCAGTGGGTGGTGGTAAATCGTCGTTAGCCGAACGTCTAAAACATATGATTCAGCACATTCCATTTTATGCCATTGAAGGCTCCCCCGTATTTGAATCACCACTAGGATTATTCAACCCAGAAGAAGATGCATCTATCTTAGAAGAAGATTTTGGAATTCCAAATCGCTACATAAAAGGATTCATGTCACCGTGGGCAGCAAAACGATTACATGAATACAGTGGTGATATTTCTAAATTTAAAGTGGTCAAACTGTACCCTAATATTATTGATCAAATTGCAGTGGCTAAAACCGAACCCGGTGATGAAAACAATCAAGATATTTCAGCTCTTGTGGGTAAGGTCGATATTCGTAAACTAGAAGATTACAGCCAAGACGACCCTGATGCTTACAGCTTTTCCGGTGCATTATGCCGATCGAACCAAGGCATCATGGAATTTGTCGAAATGTTTAAAGCCCCTATTAAAGTGCTTCACCCATTATTGACCGCCACACAAGAAGGCAACTACAACGGTACAGAAGGCATGGGGGCTATTCCATTTGACGGTGTACTCATGGCGCACTCCAATGAAAGCGAGTGGCAAACGTTTAAAAATAACAAAACGAATGAAGCGTTCATTGATCGGGTTTACATTGTCAAAGTGCCTTATTGTTTACGCATTAGTGAAGAAATTCATATTTATGAAAAATTACTAACCCATAGTTCATTATATAAAAGCCCATGCGCACCTGATACGTTAAATATGCTGGCACAATTTTCTGTGTTATCCCGTTTAAAAGAACCAGATAACTCAAGTATATACAGCAAGATGCGTATTTATGATGGTGAGAATTTAAAAGACACCGACCCTAAAGCAAAATCGATTCAAGAATATCATGACAATGCTGGTGTAAATGAAGGTATGAACGGCCTATCAACCCGTTTCGCCTTTAAAATATTAAGCCGAGTTTTCAACTTTGATGCCAGTGAAGTGGCCGCCAACCCTGTTCACTTAATGTATGTATTAGAAAAACAAATTGAACAAGAGCAATTCCCGCAAGAAGTGGCTGACCGCTATTTAAACTTTATAAAAGAATACATGGCACCTAAATATGTCGAGTTCATTGGTAAGGAAATACAAACTGCGTATTTAGAGTCTTACAGTGAATACGGCCAAAATATATTTGATCGATATGTCACCTATGCCGACTTTTGGATTCAAGACCAAGAATATCGAGATCCTGAAACCGGTGAGATTTTAGATCGTGTTGCTATTAATGAAGAACTCGAGAAAATTGAGAAACCTGCTGGTATCAGTAACCCTAAAGACTTCCGTAATGAAGTGGTGAACTTTGTACTACGCGCCAAAGCCAATAACTCAGGTAAAAACCCGAGCTGGCAGAGTTATGAAAAAATGCGGGCCGTTATCGAGAAAAAAATGTTCGCCAATACAGAAGACCTACTCCCAGTTATTAGCTTTAATGCAAAAGGCTCTAACGACGAGAAGAAAAAACACGATAATTTCGTTGCTCGCATGGTTGAACGAGGTTATACCGAAAAACAAGTACGACTACTCTCAGAATGGTATTTACGTGTACGTAAATCACAGTAATAGAGAGGTGTCCTATGAGCTACATCATAGATAGACGACTTAACGGCAAAAATAAAAGCATGGTGAATCGTCAGCGCTTTTTACGCCGTTACAAAAGTCATATTAAAAAAGCGGTGACCGATGCCGTTAACAAACGCTCTATTACGGATATGGAGCGCGGTGAAAAAATTAGCATTCCTACTCGTGATACTAGCGAGCCTGTTTTTAGCCATGGTAATGGTGGTGCTCGTCAAAAGGTGCTACCTGGTAACCGAGAGTTCCATGCTGGCGATAAAATACTTCGTCCAAAAGGAGAAGGCGGTGGCAGTGGTGCCGGAGAAGGCAGTGCCAGTAACCAAGGTGAAGGCGAAGATGACTTTTCATTTTTCATCAGTAAAGAAGAATTTCTAGACTACGTATTTGAAGACTTAGCGCTACCTAATTTACTTAAAAAAACATTAAATGAGCACGATGCCGTGGAGTATCGTCGCGCAGGTTTTACCGCAAGTGGCACTGCGAATAACCTTGCTGTGATTAAGTCCATGCGCTCAGCCCATGCACGTCGTATCGCGTTATCTGCAAGCTCACGCCGGAAACTCAAAAAAGCCAAAGCAGAGCTTGAAGAAGAAAACAAAAAAGATAAAGATCTAATAAACCCAGTAAAAATCAATGAACTTGAAGATAAAATCCTAAAGCTGCAAGAAAAAATAAAAAAAATTCCATTTATAGATACCTTCGATATTAAATATCGCAACATTATTAAGGAACCCGTACCGAGCACCAAGGCTGTGATGTTTTGTGTGATGGACGTTTCAGGCTCCATGACGCAACAAATAAAAGATATGGCAAAGCGTTTTTACATTTTGCTGTATTTATTTTTGCAACGAAACTATGAAAAAACCGAAGTGGTATTCATTCGGCATCACACCAGCGCCAAAGAAGTGGATGAGCAAGAGTTCTTTTATAGCCGAGAAACTGGCGGCACCATTGTTTCCAGCGCATTGGAATTAATGGGTAATATTATTGAAGAACGTTACAACCCAGCCGAGTGGAATATTTACGGTGCACAAGCCAGTGATGGCGACAACTGGGATGACGATAGTCCACAGTGCGCTGAAATTTTACGCCAACGCATTATGCCACTCTCACAATACTTTGCTTACATTGAAATCACGCCTAATGCTCACCAGGCATTATGGCGCGCCTACGAGGCACTGGCACCACAGCTCGGTGACCGCTTTGCCATGGAACAGATCACCAGCGCAGAAGATATTTTCCCTGTATTTAGGGATTTATTTTCGCGTAAGTCTCTGAAGGAGGCGGTATGAAAAAAGCCGAACGACGCGAACCCATTTCAACTGGGTCAGAGTGGACATTCGAATTACTACAAGAATACGATGTCGAAATTGCTCGTATTGCTAAAGAATATCGACTCGATACATACCCAAATCAGATTGAAGTAATTACAGCCGAACAAATGATGGACGCCTATGCCTCTGTCGGCATGCCCATATCCTATAATCACTGGTCTTATGGTAAGCATTTTTTACATACTCAAACCCATTATCAACGGGGCCAAATGGGCTTAGCCTACGAAATTGTTATTAACAGCGACCCTTGTATCGCTTATTTAATGGAAGAGAACACCATGTGTATGCAAGCATTAGTAATTGCACACGCTTGTTATGGCCATAATTCTTTTTTCAAAGGTAACTATTTATTTAGAACATGGACCGATGCCAGTGCCATTATTGATTACTTGGTATTTTCTCGTAACTATATTAAAAAATGCGAAGAACGCCATGGTGTTGATGCCGTTGAAAGTGTGTTGGATGCCGCCCATGCTTTAATGAATTATGGTGTTGACCGCTATAAACGCCCTCGCCCAATTAGCACAGAAGAAGAAAAGCTACGCCAAGAAGAACGCGAAGATATATTACAGCAACAAGTAAACGACCTATGGCGAACACTCCCTGTTACCGAAAAAACCAACAAGGCAAAGCGAAAACGCTTTCCAAGTGAACCACAAGAAAATTTATTATATTTTTTAGAAAAAAATGCACCACTGCTCAAACCTTGGCAACGAGAAATAATTCGCATCGTACGTAAACTGGCTCAATACTTTTATCCTCAACGTCAAACTCAGGTTATGAATGAAGGTTGGGCAACGTTTTGGCACTATACCTTACTAAACACAATGTATGACGAGGGCCTTGTGACTGAGGGCTTCATGATGGAATTCTTAAATAGTCATAGCAGTGTTATTTATCAACCTCCGTTTGATAGTCCTCATTTTAGTGGGATTAACCCATATACATTAGGGTTTCATATGATGCGAGATATTCGCCGAATTTGTGAGGAACCTACAGACGAGGATAAAGAGTGGTTTCCAAATATTGCGGGTAGCGACTGGTTAGATACCTTACATTTTGCGATGCAAAACTTCAAAGACGAGAGCTTTGTTTTACAGTATTTATCACCGAAGTTAATGCGTGATTTAAAATTATTTTCAATTATGGACGATGATCGAAAAATGCATGTGAGCATTGATGCCATTCACGATGAAACAGGTTATCGGCGGGTGCGTGAAGATCTTGCAAGGCAGTATGACTTATCGTATCGAGAGCCTAATATTCAAGTATACTCAGTGGATATTAATGGTGATCGCTCGTTAACCTTGCACCATCAACGTCAAAACAATATCCCTCTCAATGAACAAACCCAAGATGTCGTTAAACACTTACACACATTATGGGGGTTTGATGTGTATCTGCACTCGCTCAACGATGAGGGTAAAACAGTAAAATCTTACTCATGTTCTGAAAGTCATCGCAATGAAGAAGAGCAATTAGAAATAGACGCTTAACGAGATCACGGCTTATTATCAATAAGTAACAAATATAAATCGCGAATATGGTTCCATACTCGCGATTTTTTTATTTTTTCAGCTAACAATATATTACGCTGAAAATTGTTTTTTGTGAAAGACCGAAAACGCGTCTTTTACTTGCATATCACTTGGTACATTTTCAGTGCGCACCAGCATTAAAATACTTTGCGCATAGACAGTATCTAAATTAGACGGGTGCACACACACATGCCCTTCTTTACTGATGTAAGCCAAAGGGGTGCCTAAGTTTTCTATGATCATAGCCATCATCACCTCTTGCCACTTATCACCCTCTAGCCAAAGCGGATAACGCATAATCAAATCATCAGAGCCAAGAAACATGTCTTCTATTAATATTTCAGCACCAGGGCTTTCCATCGCACGCACTAATACCTCAGGATAAGAGCGAATGGGTCGAATAATCGTTTTTACACCAATGCGTTTAAACCGATCACGGTTTTCATCATTCACGCATTCAACAATAACTCGATACGCTAAACCATGCTCTTTCATACGATGGCAAATATCAAAACTTAAACTGTCGCTGTCATCACTGTGCTCATCATCCGCCAATACAATTATGTGAGAAGCTTGTTCCATATTGGTCAAAGTGAAATCCGCTTCATGATTACCATGACCCGCAACAAAGTTAACCCCCATGTGCTCTAAGCTCATCGGCAAGCCATCAAGGTATAGATTATTCAGTAAAACAATGGGTGTTTTTTTAGTAGCAGGATTTTGGCGAATTTGACCAACTAACCGATCAAAATATATATCAGGTTCAAACTTCGGGGTATTAACAATAATAATATGGTCGTTCATAGCGCCTCCACAACAAAGGGTCACTCTCGCGCATCCCTGTGGCAAGCTTGTGAATTAAATGCTGTTTTAAGTATAGAAGGCGGTTTTCAGTCTTGCCACATGGCATGCTTACATTTCGAGAAACTTACCAAGCTACCACCACATCTTCACGCTGAATGGCATAACGCTCGGGGGTTTTATTCAACTTAGCAATAGCAAAACGCGGTTGCACCTGAGTAATTGTGGCTTTTACTTTTGTGTCTTTAAGCTGGGTAAGACCTTGTTGATCTAAATTGTAAAACGTACTGGTGCGAAAAACAGTAAGCTCATCGCCAGGGCGCATACCCACACTGCCACCTGTGTCTAAACGAATATAATCACCGGATGTATCAATGATTTTTGCCATGTAGGGCTGACACCCCAAGTTGGTATTTAGATCGTCTACCACTTTACTCAGAGCATCTTTTACATGTTGACCATAATCACTTTTCCAAAAGACAGGGGTCGCAAAACCTGTTTGCTTGCGGTCGTCATACGCCCACTCTCCAGCGGTTGCATAGGTATTTTGAAACATTAAAGCGCCGCTGATACCATCATGCACATACACATCCAGTACAAAATTACGCATGCGTTTCTCACGAGATAAACCGATCAAACTTAATGAATAATCCCATACCCGTGGCACATCGGCATCAGGGTTGATCATATCTAAATCACGAATCACACCGCTAATAACAAACTGCGCCCCCAGTTCTTTGGCAAGCTCGACCGAGTTTGTTAAACGCTGTAAATTATTTTGCGACGATGGGGCACGATCAACACTGCTAAACATTAATACATGGCCACTGTCCATTGCATGCAAACGATGGTGACCATTAATCGTATTAGCCAACACACTCGATAAGTGTTGTTCGATATTACCTAATCCGCCAAGCACCGCTTGCTTAGGTGTTTGCAATGCAAAGCCTGCAACGGCAACGGCTTTGCGATAACCATTACCTTCATTGCTCGTACATTGCCCTTCTTCAATAAATTCAGCGCGTAATTTTACTTCTAAAATACCTTGGCTGATTTTTTCTTGCAAAATACGCACATGGCGAAACTGCCCTGTGGTTTTTAAACTCATTTGATCAGACGTCACTAAACCATCCACCAGCATTTGTGATGAGTGTATCGAGCCGCCCATTTGCAACGACGCTTGACGCAGCGCATCACGAATCGCTTGATCACGACTGGTTTCCATGTCCTCAACCAGAACGGCAGAACCCACAGCCGTAATTTCTTTTGCCATTAACCCACTAGGCAGCAATAAACAGGCACTTAGTATCAATGACCCAATTGTTTTCACATTGCACCTCCTAGCATGAGCAAAAAATTAGTCGACAAAATAATGATTCGTTGCAGGAATCGCTGATTGGCTTTGCACACGGTTAACATCTTGATAGCGGCTGGTACGCATACGACCTTTGCCCGAATGCATTACTTGAGTACGGCAATCAGAATTGAAACGCATAGAGTTTTCAGTGGTTAAACAGTTACGAAAGCCTGCATCAATGACCATTTCTAAAATGGTTTCAACACTCCCATCCTCAAGCACATCAGACGACACTACTCGCGCGCCATGAATAAACGTATCAACATAGGTACGGAAGCTATCATTTTGTACAACTAAGTCTCGTACGGTAGAACTACCACTTAGTTTGGTACCATATACTCGCTCAGCCATGGCACGGTAGGCATCTAATCGACTCGCACGAATAGACATTAAGCGCAGCTGTACTTTGCTCTGGCCTTTTGCTTTTGGATTAATCGCACCATAACCCACTACACGTAAAATTAAAGGCGCCACTGGGTCAACTTGTGTTGCCACAGGTGTCATCATAGGTTCTTGCGAAATAGTGGCGACGTCATCCTCATCATCATCGTCGCCAAACCCCAACATACTGCACCCGCCTATCAGTGATAAAGACAATGTCATCACTGGCAACCATGCCAACCTATTCATGCGTTTACTCCTTCAAGTTGAGGGCCAACCTTGCCCATGCCTTGAAAGAGTTATCGGCCATACCTAAATAAATTTTAGTGCTGGTTTCAGGCTTTTTTCAAGCGTCTGCTATCAAGCAGGCGTTTTGCGACATTCGTTAATGCTCGAGAATGATAAAACGTAAGTGCAACAATAATAAAACCAGCGCCAATCCATGTACGAGCATGCAATGCTTCATTCGCCACATAGGCACCCAACAATAAAGCCAACACGGGGGTCATAATTGTTATGAGCGCAACACTTGAAGCACTCATTTTATTCAACAAATAATAATAACCAATAAACCCCGCAACCGAGCCTAATGTCGACAAATACAAAATAGCCACGATCGATGTATCGCTCACTTCATTCGGTAACGGGCCACTTAAGCACAGCCACATCACAGCATAAACCGGCGCAGACAATAACAGCGCCCCCGTTGTCTGCTCTAGCGGATGCATACTTTGCTCTGGCTTAAACACCTGCAAGCGTTGCAATAGAACTGAGCTGACACTGTGAAAGTTCACCCCTAGTAACAATACAAGTAGTGCTAAAACTAAATGCGCACCAATCGTCACGCCTTGCGCAAAAATGTAATACAACCCAAACACCGCTAGCAACATGCATAACACTTGAGTCACGCTTAGTCGCGTTTGAGGAATTAACAACAAGCAATACACACTGACCACCAAAGGCGATAAGCCCCACACCACAGCAACTAACCCGCTTGGTAATGTTTGTGCCGACCAATAGACACAGAGCATGGCCCCACTAACCGCAACGGCACCTACAAAATAGCGGTACAGTGCCTCGCGCGTTAAGCGAAACGGAATCGATAGCAGTCGCATCATCACAAAACACAATACTAGACTTAACCACATACGCATGGCTGAGGCCTGAATGTAATCAAGAGAATCGACACTTAATTTTATAAATAACGGCGTGGTAGACCAAATTAACACCACGGATAGATAAACGCTGGCGACTTTCATCGTTTTTCCTAAAGTAAAAAGGGGTAAAACATCAAGAACCGTATTCGCTGAATGTCATATTCAGCCTGTAAAGAGTATTTCGCGGAGAGTAAAACCAAAAAAACCGCGAAGACATCGCGGTTTTTGAAAAGCTAAAGCAAGTTTCAGACTTTCAAAAACACACGACAAGCTATACGTCGCAGCCATTGGCAGACACGCATCGCAGGTATGTATTTAGAAATTGAAAGCATTAAATTTTGCATGGCGAAACTATAGAGGCGTACTGCGCACCAATCAAGGGCTAATTTTGTTTTCAACGGTTTTCTAATCATTCATTCGAATTATGAACTTACTCTCATTAGGTATTACCCTAAGCTATAACACGAGCAACTACATATTCTATTACGCTCTTACCCTGAACTGGGGAATTCGCCTACATCCACTACTCTTAAAGAACATAGCTATCTTTAATTGTAGGAACCCCCGATGATAAAAATGAACCATAAAATACTATTAGGCACTGCTATTACATTGGCCTCCCTGCAACAGGCCAGTGCTGTTCCATTTGCCCCAGCAGATGCACGTGCGATGGGTATGGGCGGTACCGGTGTTTCATCAGCTGAGGTGGCCAGTACCGTTCAATTTAACCCAGCCTTACTAGCAACCACACGTGACGATGATCACTTTGGTTTAAAAATCCCACAATTCAGTTTATCTGTTGCTGATGACAACGGTTTCATTGATGAAGCTGAAGACTTTGATGAAGAAAGTAAATTTGCAACACCAGGCAGTAAAAAAACCAATATCGACCTATTAGGCGATTTGTTAGATGATGTATCGGATAACGGCCTCCCTTCACTAGAAAATGCACTTGATGATATTGATAATGCAAGTACCCCCGCACAATTTCAAGCTGCTCAGGTCAATTTAAACGCAGCGATAAACGACCTTGATGGTCAATTATTTAGTACCAACGCCACTATAGATCCTGACTTGGTGGTGTATTCAAACGCAATCGCGGGCGACCTAGACGACCTAAATAATAAAGCACTGCGTATCAACGGCGGCTTAAATATTGCGGGTGCCGTTCCAAGTAAAACATTCGCGATGGCGGTACATGCTGGCGCACAATTTACATTCTCTGGTCGCGTTATTGTGAGCGGTGACGACACTGGCGTTTTGCGTAACTATTCAGCAGCAACGTCCGCCTACTTAGGCGCTGTAAACGATTTAAGTGCCGCACTTACGGCTGTCAATACAGGTGGTGCAACAGGGGCTGAGTTAATTGCACTACAAGCTGCGCAAGAAGCTGTCGATAACTTCAGCTATGGCGCTGGTGCTGGCGAAGGCGGAACCGTTATATTTAATAACGGCGAACTGGTCGCCGATGATGCTGATCTTAAGTCAGAAATTCAAATAGTCGGTGTGGCCGTTGCCGATGTGGGCGTGACAATTTCGCGTATGTTTAATATCAAGGGCCATGACATATCATTTGGTGTTACACCAAAACTGCAAAAAGTATCTATATTTGATTATACACACCCACTTGACGGCAAAGATGAAAATGGCAATGACGTAGAGTTTGATGCCGATGATTTTGATGAAAATAAAGAAGACTACAGCTCATTCAATGTTGATTTAGGCGCGGCCTACCAATTTGGTGCCGAGAAACAATGGCAAGCAGGCCTTGTGATCAAAAACTTAATGGGCGACGATTATGAAAGCGCAGAGTATAAGTCAACGAATGGTGTCGGTGGAGCCATTGTAACTATCAGCCCAATGATGCGTGCAGGTGTTAGCCACCGCACCAGTTGGACAAAAGTCGCTTTTGATTTGGATATTACCGAAAACGACCCAGTGGCATTTGAAGACCCAACGCAATATGCCGCCATTGGTGGCGAACTTAACGTATGGCGCACCGTGCAATTACGTGCAGGTTACCGTGCCAATTTAGCGGGCTCTGGCCAAGATGTTATGACGTTAGGTTTTGGGTTTTCACCCTTTGCCTTTCATATTGACCTTGGCTTAATGGCCAATACAAGTGACCCAGAAAACGAAGCTGGCGTTGCTTTAGAGATTGGTGTTGAATTCTAAATAAACAACGATAAAAAATCCAAAAAGGCTCTTTGTGATGCACAAAGAGCTTTTTTTATGCGCGAAATCAAATTCATTTATCCCTTTTGTGCTCTAATCTTTTTTACTTTCGTATACACTACAGTCACTCAATTTATCAATTAATAGTCATACATTTATGAACATCTATCTAGTAGGTGGCGCCGTTCGCGACCAACTGCTGAACATTGCATACAAAGATAAAGACTGGGTCGTGGTCGGAGCCACGCCAGACGAACTCATTGCACAAGGCTATAAACAAGTAGGTGCTGACTTCCCTGTTTTTTTACACCCGAAAAGCCAAGAAGAATATGCCCTTGCCCGTACCGAACGTAAATCGGGACATGGTTATCAAGGCTTTAGCGTGGACTTTGGAAAAAACGTCACATTAGAAGAAGACCTTATTCGTCGTGATCTCACAATTAATGCCATAGCCCAAGACAAAGATGGCAACATCATTGACCCATTTAACGGCCAAGCCGATATTCAAACAAAAACCCTGCGCCATGTCAGCGCAGCTTTCAGTGAAGACCCGCTGCGAGTGTTACGTGTAGCTCGCTTTGCCGCGCGCTTCCATCACCTTGGCTTTACGGTCGCCGATGAAACCATTGAGCTGATGAAACTCATTAGTGATTCAGGCGAATTGAAACATTTACCCCCTGAAAGAGTCTGGGTTGAAACCCAGCGTGCACTGCATGAAAACAGTCCATGGATTTATTTTGAAATACTGAAACAATGCAACGGACTAAAAGACACCTTTACAGAATTAGATGATTTATTTGGCATCCCTTCAGCCTGAAAAACATCACCCTGAAATTGACACCGGCATTCACAGCTTACTTTCACTACAACAAGCCTGTCTATTAAGTAATGACGGCGACGTACGCTTTGCCGCATTGATGCATGATTTAGGCAAAGCAAAAACCGATCAAGAAAAATGGCCACAACATATCGCCCACGAAAAACTGGGATTAAAACCGATAAAAGCCATGTGTGATCGACTGCGTGTGCCCAATCAATATCGTGAACTCACATTAAAATCTTGTGAATTTCATACCCATATCCACCGTGCATTTGAGCTAAAAGCCAGTACTATTTTAAAAGTGTTCAAGCAATGCGACGCCATACGAAAGCCAGACCGATTTGAAAAAATGCTACAAGTTTGTCAAGCCGATGCACAAGGACGAACCGGATTAGAACATTCGCCTTATCCACAAGTAACTTATATTCAAAAAATGCTAGCCGCCTGTCATCGCGTCAACAATCAAGACATTATCGCTACCGGCGTAACAGGCCCAGAGCTTGGCCTAGCCATTGAGCAGGCTCGTATTAATGCCATACAATATCAGAAAAATACAGAGAATAACCAATGAATAAAACCGTATTAATTACTGGCGGCGCACAGCGCATTGGCGCTGCTATTGCGCGCTTATTACACAAAAATAATTATGATGTATTTTTACATTATGGCCAAAGCAAGCAATCTGCACTGGCCTTGCAAAAAGAATTAAATGAGCAACGTGAAGGGTCATGTGAATTATTCAGTGCCGATTTAAGCGATGAAAACAGCCCGATTATTTTAGAAGAGTGGTACAGCGAATTTCACCGTCCACTTGATGCACTGGTAAATAATGCCTCGCAGTTTTTTCCTACGCCTTGGCAAGATGCCACAGAAGAAAACTGGAGAACGATCTTTTCAAGCAACGTAGAAACCCCATTTTTTCTGATTCAAAAAATGCTGCCGTTTTTAAGCCAAGTTAACGGCCAAGTAATCAACCTAATTGACATTCACGCTGAACGCACACTCGAACAACATCCTATTTATAGTGCGAGTAAAGCCGCCCTTAAAAGCCTGACGTTATCACTGGCTAAAGACGAAGGTCATCACATTCGCTGTAATGGGGTTAGTCCTGGCGCTATTTTATGGCCCGGTCAAAATGACAACATGAGTAATGAATCAAAGCGTGAAATATTAAATAAAATCCCCATGAAGCGCATGGGACGCGTGGATAACATCGCCGATACCGTTTTGTTTTTATGCAATAACGACTACATGAACGGCCAAATTATTAACGTAGATGGTGGGCGAACGGTTTATAGCTAGAAGTGAGAAGTGAGAAGTGAGAAGTGAGAAGTGAGAAGGTGTTGTAGGGTGGGCACTGCCCACCGTCAACTGTTTGCGTCGGGCAGTGCCCGACCTACGCGGCACATTGACACGTCAAAGCTCGACTGGCCAAAGATTTTGTGAGTCTTTATCAAAGAAAAACCACAGGCGCCCATACGTCACTTGTAGCTCTGGATGGGTTTCATCAGCCGCAATGTCATTCATCGGTAATAGTACAAATGCATTTTTAGTGATCTCATCGCGAGGTAATTGCACACCGTCTATTTCACCGATCAAATCATCATAGGTGAGAATATCGATATCCAATGTACGCCCACTGAATTTAGGCCCTGAACGCTTGCGCCCGTATAAATCTTCAATGGCCTTAAGCTGATCGTTTAATTCGCCAACACTCAGCTTTGTTTCAAACTTTGCGACTAAGTTAAAAAAATTATCACCTGAAAAGCCCACCGCTTCACTTTCGTAAATAGGGGACAATACCAAGGCACCAAAGTGCTCGGCCAGTGCATTCAAACAACCAGAAATATTTTTGTGCTTGTCTATGTTACTGCCAATACTGACATAAACTTGAGCCATGAAATGGAATCCTTTTACTTATTCCCGCGCTCGATCATTACACCAACACCACTGGCTTGCGGTATGGCAGTTGGCTTGGCTAACTTTAACTGCAACCAAGGCACACTAAATTCGCTCATTAAAATATCGGCAATATTTTCAGCCATGGTTTCAACCAATAGAAACTCACTGCCAGATATGAAATCAATTAAACGATCACACACGGCTTTATAGTTTAATGCTTTTTCTATACTTTCTGATTGAGCCGCTGGTTTGTTATTCCACGCCATTTGTAAATCGATGCGTACGACCTGCTTGATCTCACGCTCCCAATCATAAATACCGATGATGGTTTCGATTTCTAAACCATCTATAAAAACTGTGTCCATAATATTTCCGTGAGATGCAGATTAAGAGACGGAAGATGCATCAATGTCCCACACCGCTAAATAATAAAAATCATATTAAGTCGGGCGCGGGGCACCCTCATACAAGTGTTATGACGATCAATAACGCTATTCGTTAAATACTCTCAAGCTGGTCCATGGGCCATCTTGGGTGTATCACAATTTCTTCATTATCTTTTTGCCCAGCTTTCATTCTTTGGCAACCCGCGTAGGCGATCATCGCGCCATTATCGGTGCAAAATTCTGGGCGCGGGTAAAACACTTCGCCATTTAGTTTATCCATTAAGGCATGTAATTTTTCGCGTAAATATTTATTCGCACTCACGCCGCCAGCAATAACCAAGCGTTTACGACCCGTTTGCTCTAATGCGCGTTTGCATTTAATCGCCAAGGTATCTACCGCAGCCTGCTCAAATGCTAATGCAATATCGGCTTTATCTTGCTCAGTTAAACCGGTTTCATCTTGGCATTTTGCAATGGTGTTACGCGCAAAGGTTTTTAAGCCACTAAATGAAAAATCCAAGCCGGGCCTGTCTGTCATGGGGCGTGGAAACTTAAAGCGCCCTGCTGTGCCTTGCTGCGCTAGCTTAGCAATGTGCGGGCCGCCTGGGTACGGTAAGTCCATCATCTTGGCGGTTTTATCAAACGCTTCACCCGCTGCGTCATCAATACTTTCACCAAGCACTTCATACTGGCCAATGCCTTTAACATCGACTAATTGTGTGTGTCCGCCGCTGACCAATAACGCCACAAACGGAAATTCAGGGGCATTATCTTCTAATAAAGGCGCGAGTAAATGCCCTTCCATATGATGCACAGCCAACGTCGGCAAACCCCAACTCCAAGCCAAACTGCGAGCCAAGCAAGCACCCACTAACAAAGCGCCCGCCAAGCCAGGGCCTGATGTGTAGGCAATACCATCTAATTCATCAGACGTGGTACTCGCCGCCGTCATCACCTCTTTAATAAGTGGGATGGCTTTACGAATATGGTCTCGGCTTGCCAACTCAGGTACCACACCACCATAAATGGCGTGCATTTCAACCTGACTGTACAATGCGTGGGACAATAGCCCTTGCTCAGAATCGTAAATTGCGATTCCGGTTTCGTCACAACTGCTTTCTATGGCTAAAACCCGCATAATAACCTCATATTTTTTGCGCGGGCCATTTTACGCAGCCTGCGTCCAGAACACCAGAGCCCCAGTGTTTACGGGGCCTGCTCCACATAAAACCCCTCCATAATCTATACTCGACTGAGCTTTGCAATTATGGGGTAAAGCGAGTAGAATCCCCCGCCTCGATAGGGCCTGAGTGACAAGCAAAGCACTCGGCGTCAGGGAACTGATTTAATTCTAGTGGGTGATTTTCCACCTGCTAAGTCAACTGATACACATAGGTAGATTGAATGCCACAAGTTAAAGTAAAAGAAAACGAGCCATTTGACGTAGCACTACGTCGTTTCAAGCGTTCTTGCGAGAAAGCAGGTGTACTTTCTGAAGTACGTCGTCGTGAGCAGTTTGAAAAACCTACTGCTGAGCGTAAGCGTAAAAAAGCAGCAGCTGTTAAGCGTCACGCTAAAAAAGTTTCACGCGAACAGCGTAAAATGATTCGTCTTTACTAAGCAAATACTGAATTAGAGAGACAAACATGAGTGAGCAAGGATTGGTTGTACAATTAAAAGATGCAGTAAAAACTGCTATGCGTGCTAAAGATAAGCCGCGTACGCAAGCCCTGCGTCTAATCCAAGCCGAGCTCAAACGTGTTGAAGTTGACGAACGCATCGAACTGGATGACGCTCGTGTACTTACCATTATGGATAAAATGGTAAAACAACGCCGTGATTCAATTAAGCAATATGAAGACGCTGGTCGTACGGATCTTGCTGAAGTTGAACACTACGAAGTGAGCGTTATTCAGGACTTCCTCCCAGAAGCCCTATCTGCGGAAGAACTTTCAGCCATTGTTGCAAAAGCAGTGGCTGAGGTTAATCCATCAGGTATGCAAGACATGGGTAAAGTCATGGCGCTAGTGAAACCTCAAGTTCAAGGTCGTGCCGATATGGGCGATGTTAGCAAACTTGTAAAGGCCAGTTTTGCTTAATTAATTACCTCAAAGCTATTATATCGCTTAAGACGCTTATTAATTTGGCGCTTTTATTCTTGCTTTTCCTATGCAACTAAAGCACCTCATCTGACGTTATTTGATTAACTTTTAGTCATGAAAACCCCCAAAGAAACACTCACTTGGTGTATTCTAGGGCGGACTTTTAGTATCAACCTTAATAGAAAAGTGCAACGTAGATAGGTTTGAATCGTGACTGGCCGTATCCCCCAAAATTTCATCGATGACCTACTTTCCCGCGTTAATATCGTTGATGTGGTAGATAGTCGTGTTCGCTTAAAAAAAGCGGGCAAAAACCACCATGCCTGCTGCCCTTTTCACAGTGAAAAAACCCCTTCGTTCACCGTCGCATCAGATAAACAATTTTATTACTGCTTTGGCTGTGGCGCGAAAGGCAATGCCATTGGCTTTGTCATGGAATACGACCATATTGATTTCCCTGAGGCCGTCGAATTATTAGCTGGCACAGTAGGTCTAGAAGTCCCAAAAGAAGAAAGCAGCCCTTTTCAGCAAAAGCAGCAGCAAGAACGCGCATCGCACTACGATCTAATGAGCAGTGCCAGTGAGTTTTATCAACAGCAATTGCGCTTTCATGCTGAAAAAGACGCCCCCGTTAATTACCTTAAAAAACGTGGACTATCGGGTAAAGCAGCCAAATTTTTTGGTATCGGCTTTGCGCCACCTGGCTGGGACAATTTAAAAAGCACACTGGCCACCGATGACGACAAGCTTAAAGGCTTAATCGACACTGGCATGCTGATCAGCAAAGACGATGGCAAGTGCTATGACCGCTTTCGCAATCGTGTTGTGTTTCCCATTCGTGATGTACGCGGACGCACCATTGCATTTGGCGCGCGCACACTGGGCGATGACAAACCCAAATATCTAAACAGCCCAGAAACCACCATATTCAATAAAGGCCATGAACTGTACGGCCTATATGAATGCCGCCAAATTCGTCAGCCATTAAAACGATTTGTTGTGGTCGAAGGTTACATGGACGTGGTCGCGCTACATGAGTTTGGCGTTCATTATGCCGTTGCCACATTAGGCACCGCCACCAGCACCACGCACCTGCAAAAATTATTTAAAATTGCACCGGAAATTGTCTTCTGCTTCGACGGTGATGCAGCGGGTCGCAAAGCGGCTAAGCGCGGGCTAGAGCTCGTACTGCCCGTATTAGAAGACGGCCAACAAATTCGGTTTATGTTTTTACCCGAAGGTGAAGACCCAGATACAGTGGTACGCAAAGAAGGCAAAACTGGGTTTGAACAGCGCCTACAATATGCCCAAGGCATCAGTGAGTTTTTACTGCAAACCATCAAACAAGATATTGATGACAGTGAAAGCCTAGAGGGCCGCGCACGCTTGGCAAAATTAGCCGCCCCCATGATTCAACAGATTCCAGGCCCCGCCCTTAAGAGCTTATTTTGGCAAGCCCTAGCAGAAGAAACCCGCCTAGAAAGCCAAGAACTAAAAGACATGGGCCAAGCAGAAGAAAACATCACCTTAATGCGCGAGCAACAACGTGAAAATCAAGTGAGTTACACCCCAAACTCAGCAACCGATCACACCGAGCAGCATTACGAAAACGCGCCAAACCATCATGATGATGAATATGCTCAAGCACCGGCTCAAGTACCTGAACACCCACTTATTAAACAAGCCATTGCATTAATTTTGCACGCACCTCACGTTGTACAAAGCTTTGGAGATCTTGCCTTTTTACAAACGTATGAAGGCCACTACAGCCAACTATTACAACGACTTATCGAGCAACTGCAAAGCTCACCACAGCAAACACTATTAGATGCACTGAGCTTGCTCGCCACAGACGGCGACTACCAAGAATATAAAAGCTTAACCGAACAACACAATCGCAGTGACGGCCATTTAAGCCAAGAGCAAGTCGCCACCGATTGTTTAAGCCAGTTACGTTTAAAAACAGCCAAGCAAATGAAGGCTAAATTAATTCGCCAAGCCGCAAATAAAGGTGGCTTTAAACATCTACAATCAGAAGACCTGCAGATGTTCCAATGGGCGAGTGCGATACTCGATCTGAACCTTTTACACACAAAATTGATCAAAGCAGGAGGAAGACTTGAGTCACTCAGCCAACAGGAGCAGGGCGAATATCGCCAATTAACAGAGACAACCCCTTGAAAGGGTAAAAAATAACCCCATTATCAATCACTTAATCACATCAGTGCTGGATAACCCGTAACCAGATGATTATAATTACGGGTTCGATTCGCGTACAGTACAGGACAACATAGGGTATATATGGCCGCCACACAACAGTCCCGTCTTAAAGAGCTCATAGCCAAAGGCAAGGAACAAGGTTACCTAACCTATGCTCAGGTAAATGACCACCTTCCAGATGACATAGCCACACCAGAACAGGTTGAAGATATCATCCGCATGATCAACGACATCGGTATTACCGTTGCCGAGGTTGCGCCGGATTCCGATACTATGATCATGGGCGACAACAACACTGATGAAGCAGCAATGGAAGAAGCCGCCGCGGCACTTGCAGCTGTAGAAAGTGACGTAGGCCGCACCACTGACCCAGTCCGCATGTATATGCGTGAAATGGGCACAGTTGAACTTTTGACCCGTGAAGGGGAAATCGTCATAGCCAAACGAATCGAAGAAGGTATTCGTGAAGTAATGGCCGCCCTTTCTTATTTTCCAGGCTCAGTACGTAAAGTATTAACCGCCGTTGAAGAATCCATGGCCGACGAAGAAATTAATCGTCTTGGTGATGTTTTCAATGGTTTCATCGACGCAAGCGACGACGATCCTGTACCTGCAACACCTATCTCTGCAGAAGCGAAAGCTGAAAAAGAGAAAGAAAAAGAAAAAGAGAAAGAAGAGTCAGGTGATGACACTGAAACAGAAGACGACGATGACACCTCAGACGCCCCTACTGGCCCAGACCCAGTCGAAGTTAAGCGTCGTATGGCTGAAATCGACAAACAGCTTCTAAAAACAGAAAAAGCCATCGAAAAACATGGCCGTGGCAGCAAGCAAGGCGACAAAGAAAACAGTCTTCTTGCCGAACTATTTGCACCCATCAAACTATCACCAAAGTACTTTGATGAGCTAGTAGGCAATGCACGTGACAACCTTGATGCAATTCGCGGACAAGAACGTCAGCTAATGACCATCTTGACCCGTAAATGCAAAATGAATCGTCAAGAGTTCATTAAATCTTACCAAGGCAACGAAGGTAATATTGCTTGGGTAGCGGGTTTAATCGAAAGTGGTAAAAATTATTCTGAATCTGTTGCAAACAACAAGTATGACCTTGAGCGTGCGCAGAAAAAAATTGGCCAAGTAGCAAAACGCGTTGGCATTCAGATTACCGACATTAAAGAAATTAACCGTCGCGTGAGCATCGGTGAAGCCCGTGCTCGTCGTGCGAAAAAAGAAATGGTTGAAGCCAACTTACGCTTGGTAATCTCCATTGCGAAAAAATACACCAACCGTGGTTTGCAGTTCTTAGATTTGATCCAAGAAGGCAACATTGGCTTGATGAAAGCGGTAGACAAGTTTGAATACCGTCGTGGTTATAAGTTCTCAACTTACGCCACATGGTGGATTCGTCAGGCGATTACGCGTTCGATTGCTGACCAAGCCCGTACCATTCGTATTCCGGTACACATGATCGAAACCATCAACAAGCTGAACCGTGTAAGCCGTCAAATGCTTCAGGAAATGGGCCGCGAAGCCACCCCTGAAGAATTGGCAGAACGCATGGACATGCCTGAAGATAAGATTCGTAAAGTCCTTAAAATTGCCAAAGAGCCAATCTCCATGGAAACGCCAATCGGCGATGATGAAGATAGCCACCTAGGTGATTTCATCGAAGACATAAACGGCTCTAGCCCAATCGACCACGCCACCGAAACAGGCTTGGTCGATGCGACACGCGGTGTGCTAAGCGGTCTTACGGCTCGTGAAAGTAAAGTACTGCGCATGCGCTTTGGTATCGACATGAACACTGACCACACCCTAGAGGAAGTGGGCAAGCAGTTCGACGTCACCCGAGAGCGTATTCGTCAGATTGAAGCGAAGGCATTACGTAAACTACGCCACCCAAGTCGTAGTGATCACTTGCGTTCGTTCTTAGATGAGTAAAAACATCTAAAAATCATAGACTTAACACTATGAAAAAAGAGCCAAGGTCTTTATAATCTGAGGCTCTTTTTTATTGCCTAGAACATTAAGGTAATTAGAAAGATTCACAATGACCATTTCTTTGGTTGTTGCGGGCCCATAGCTCAGTTGGTTAGAGCAGCGGACTCATAATCCGTTGGTCGAGTGTTCGAGTCACTCTGGGCCCACCATTTTTACCTTTCTGAAATTTTTTCTGTTCGGCCAAGCTCACTCTGAGTGCATTCCTAGATAACTCGATCATATCGATCATTTTATTATCTTCCACAAGATAACTTGAGCAATCCTTACCTTCACTTGAATACAAACTTAGTCTACAAGCCAGATTATTACTGAGTTTCAAGACAACTTGAGCAGGCTTCCGCACACATTCATTCACTCTGATCTATGTATTATTATTAAAACTAACGATTAAAGTTGATACTATTATTGTCGTTAACAACCTTTTCAACAATCTCTCGTAGAACGGGGATTAGCGAAATAAAGTTGAGTTACATCTTAATGAGAACAGCATGAAGAGTTAGTTTTACTATTCTGGTCATCGCATTCCAATTTTTCATCACTCTAAGGAGAGTGTATGACATTTAATACCAAGATATTTGAACTGAAAGCGCTTAGAAAAACCATTAACGAACTCGAAAAGTTGCTCGTTCATTCAAAAGCTGTACTGCTAAGTGCAGGAGCTAGTCGGTGTGTGAATTTGCCATTCACGAATGAGCTAATAGCAGCGGCTCTATATAATAACAAGCTCGATATAATCTGCATCATCAGGTATAAGGATGAAGCTTAAGTGTTTGAAACCTTCATAAATAAGCTTAAAAAATCAGCGCTTTCCGACGATGCTAAGAACCTGATAGCGGCTTGCGGTGCTATGGAGCATGCTGATAAAGGCTTAGCCTCAGAGGTCACTGAATATATTCTTACAGGGGAAGCGGAGAGTTGTATAACGAGAATTTCAAAACTCGAAGAGGCTTTTGGCGGTTACCCTCCCGGAAAACTCATCATGTTGAAGCCAGATGAGAAGTACGAGGAGAAGAATGAAAGAATCTTCCAGGGTATGTCTTTATTCCTATCGTCAACAACGATTCAAGACCCGAATATCTTACATCGGCTAAGCCTAGTGTTTAATGCGTGTGTTGGTGATCATGAATTTCATGACAAGCAAACCGAGATAAAAGGTTGGTTTGGCAATATGTTGGACCTCTTTAATAAGTATTCTGCACGTTGTAAGGGCGATAGCCGTTACCGAATTCAGTGTCCTGATCGATCTACCTTGCTTGATTTGGCACACCAATTTGGAGTTCCTGAGGATGTTGTTGATGCATTCATTCTTGAGGGGGGTCTGGGAGGGTACCGTAACACTGGAGTGTTTATACCGTACTTAAGGCAGACAACAGATTGGCTGAATCTGTTAAAGTCTCCTACGTACCAGAAGAAGGTTCCATTGATGAAACCTTCAGCTAGAGCAGCGCTTTGTTATCAATTAAAAGAGACTAAAAATACGCTGCCCTCTTATGTCGTGCCAGTGACAGCTCAACTCTTAACCGATAAATCCAAAGACGTTCGTAAGGCTGCTGCGGGCTTTTTAGGAAGAGTTCCTGCCAGTGAGCTTGTGGCGTATTTGACTAGCAATTACCTCTCTGAAAAATCTGATGCCAGAAAGCGATGGGTATCTTTAGCATTTGATCTTCCTGACGGTGAACAGATTTTACAATAGTGGTTAAAATCTGAAGGGGTATCATCAGTTGCTGAGCTTATTAAAGGTAAGCTTGTACAGCTTGAATCAAAAAAGCAATCGAACCCAGTTCATAGCGGTCCTATCCCTGAATATAAACCAGATACCCGACCTCCAGCCGGTTGGCATAAACTGATTCGTCAATCGTTGAATAAGATGATATCAGACGAACAGAGCAATATTTCTCGGTTAACTGAAAAAGCGAATCGCTTGTCGCAAGTTTTGTCAGAATATCCGCTAAAAGATGGATTGGCTAACCGTGATTCTGAAAGACAGGCATATGAAACAGTTCAGTGGAACTGTTATCACGCAGAAAAAAGATTATCAAAATATATTAGTATCAAAGACAAAGATATAGAACGTTATTTGGCATTTATCGAACACGGTGGAGATGTTTTTGAAGATGATTCAATAGCAGATGCTGCCAGAAGATCTGGAGTATATGACGATGATAGTATTAATTTTCTTCAGAATATCAGGCAGTTATGGTGTCTTGGGTATGGCAGAGGCAGTTCCTACTGGGAAGTAAAGTTTGATCATTTGCTGGAAAAAGATATAACCGACTTTCGGCAGTTAGTGCTGATCTATCGGCAACATCATCAAGATGAATCAGGGATTATTAACCGTATTCTATACAGCGGTTCCATGGCATCAAAGTTACCCTTCTCTTATGAAAAGGTATCTGTATGGCAGTTTTTTTTCCGACAATCCGGAATATATCGATAACGGATTAAAGGGGGTATTAGAAAAAAATGGCTACTATGATGAGTCGGAAGTTATTTCAAGAACATTGTTTTTACTTGGCTTATTTCCTTCTATAACTAGAAACTGGGAGATTCAACTTTATCAATATGCTTTGGGTAGCAATAAAGCTTATCAAAAGCTAGCTCAAAATATCGCTGAAAAACTTGGGTTAAAAATTCAGTATCTCTTTGATGGTTTGTGTTCAGGCAATAAGGAATGTCGGACTGTTGCTGCAAAGTGGCTTGGAAAGCTAAAGTATCAACCAGCGGCTGAGCCTTTATATAAATCTCTGAAAAAAGAAAAAGATCTCACTGTCAAAGCAGTGTTTCTTGATGCTCTTGAAAATATCGGTGAAGACATATCAGATTTTGTTACCAAGCACAGACTGCTGTCTGAGGCAGAGGATGGTTTGAAAAAATCAATATCGTCTGCTTTACAACAATTTCCGAGGCAGGATATTCCGGACTTGTATTATCAAGATAAAAGCCAGGTTCCGTCTGAGCTTATATTTTGGTGGTTTGTATTGTCCGTAAAGTTAAAACAGCCTGAAGGAAACAATCTGCTGCAGCGATACAGCGGGTTACTCGATGAAGAGAGCCGGAATAAACTGGGTTTGTTTCTGTTTTCTACATTTATCTCAATGGATACTCAAACTGCCCTTTCAGGGTCAGCGATAAAGGAAAAAGGCATGCTGGGCTTAATCCCAGCGTTGGATGGCAATACTGCACTTGCGTTGTTAAAGCCTTATATGAAAAAGCACTATCTTCGCCGTGCTCAAATTGAAGTCATGCTTTTAGTCATCAGCCGGTTTGATGATGATGTCATTATTCAGTTTTTAATGGCGACAGCCCAGCGTTACCGGACTGAATCTATACAGGAGTTTGCACTCAGTCTTGTCGAAAATATTGCGCAAAAACGGGGTTGGAGTCAGCAACAATTGGCAGAGCTCACTATACCCAGTGCCGGGCTGGAAAAGGTAGATCAAGCGACCGTGTTTGATTATGGGCAGCGTCAGTTGTCGCTGACCTTAACGAAGGACATAAAGCTGCAACTAAGCAATGAAAAACAGGAAGTTATAAAAGCTTTACCCCAACCACGGCTGGATGATGATAAGACCGAGCTTAAAGAAACTAAAAAGTGGTTTACTGCCTGTAAGAAAGAACTGAAACAAACCATTGAACAGCAGCGCAATCGTTTGTTTGAAGCGATGATATCAGACCAGCGATGGTCAATGCTTGATTGGCAGCAGCGCCTTTATGCTCACCCTGTCATGAACAGATTATTACAATACGTCTTATGGCAATTCAAAGGGGATGATGGCTGGATTAGTTTTCACGTAGATGAAAATGGTGAGTTAACTTCCCTATCAGGTGAGCGGTTATTCGCACGAGATGATCTACAAGTACGTGTCTTGAGCGCTAATCAGATATCAGAGGACGAATGCTCTCTCTGGAAAGCGTACTTGAAAAAGCAAAAGACTAAGCCTCTTTTTGAACAGTTAAACCAAGCAGAGACTGACATTGAGCCTGACATTGAGCCTGACAAAAAGAGACTGGATCAATTTTATGGTTATGTGACGGACAGCTTCTCCCTGAACAACGTCATGGAAAAGTTGGGGTACAAGCGAGGATATTTTGATGATGATAAATCGAGATTTTTCGAATATTACAAAGGCTTTGATTCACTGGGGATAACAGCTGTACTTGAATTCAGCGGTAGCTTTTTCCCTATGTTTGAAGAGCCCGTAGCGATCTTCGCGGTAGACTTTGTTTATCACGACAGTCGCAAGCCTTATCCAAGGGATTCGAGAACGGCTTATATCGAAGATATCCCGGAGAATCTGTTGAATGCGATTGCTCTTGATTACAATGCGGTTGCAGCTAAGTGCCAGTACGATGCTGATTGGCAGAAGAAAATATTTTGATGCTGTTGGTCGCAGACTCCGCCATACAGATCTGCCTGCTGTGAGCTATCATGGCGGGAAAAAATTTCCGGTAGTGCCCGTGAAATATAAAGATCTACGCGACTTATCAAAATACTGGAAAAACGCGGTGAACTGAAACGCATCAGCTACCAGGTGGATACCTATCTGGCGCCAGTTGATGTGGTGTGGAAAATCATAATAGAGAATGGTCATCACTTTAAAGCAATCGGCGATAAGTTTGGACCATTTACCGCAGCCTATATTAAGAGTGGCCAATACAATGAAAAGTAGAGTAGCCTGCATCTGGTGCCGGAGAAGTGGAGCCGTGAATCAGGAGTTAAAAGCTGAATAATTTATTTTTGTTCAACCTTGCCTTCCTGCTCTGGTAAGAACCCGTTGAATATCTACATACACACTATCAGGAACAAAAGATCAATCTACTGATTCCCAAGCTAGAGGAAACCATTGATTTTAATGCTAATAAAAAGAAGTCGTACCTCAGTGGCAAGAGGCAATGAACCACAAATAAACTTGTTTGAGCCAGTAGGCCTGACAGCGGCTAAAGTGTGAATACTCTTCTAAAAGGCTTTCTAAAGGAGAATCTTTTAAATCATAGCACGATGCTAAATTAAACTAATGAAATCCATAGTACCTCAATATCTTAAAAATTTAGAAAAAAGTGCTCGAGTTATCTAGTTATTTACTCACTTTGTGCCTGTCCGCACATTTCTTTTCTCGTTCAGCCATAATTTTCTCTCATGATACTGCGAATAGTCTTTACAGCTAAAAATGATACGTTGTATCATATCTAAATAATTAGGCCATACTATATTTGAACTGGAGTAATACTCATGACGAAATTACCTGTGACTGTGCTCTCTGGGTTTCTGGGTGCCGGCAAAACAACCGTACTCAGCCATATTCTCAATAACCGTGAGGGTAAAAAAGTAGCGGTTATCGTAAATGATATGAGTGAAATCAATATTGATGCGGCTCTTGTTCAAAACGAAGTATCGTTAAATCGCAGCGATGAGAAACTTGTTGAAATGAGCAATGGTTGTATTTGTTGCACGCTGCGTGAGGATCTTCTAATCGAGGTGAACAAGCTTGCACACGATAATCGATTTGATTATTTAGTGATTGAGTCCACTGGGATTTCTGAGCCACTTCCCGTTGCTGAAACATTTACCTTTGCCGATGAAGACGGTGTGTCATTATCGGATGTAGCAAGGCTAGACACCATGGTGACGGTTGTCGATGCTGTCAATTTTTTAAAAAATTATGACGAAGCTAAATCATTACAAGAGACCACAGAATCATTAGGTGAAGAAGATGAGCGCAGTGTCGCCGACTTACTTGTCGATCAAATTGAATTTGCCGATGTTATTTTAATTAGTAAAACAGATTTAGCCTCAAGCGAAGATGTGGGCCGACTAACTGCCATTATTAAAACGCTCAATACTCACGCTAGGGTCATCCCCATCACTCAAGGAAACGTCAATATTGATGATGTTTTAGATACAAACCTGTTTAATTTTGAGCGTGCACAGCAAGCACCTGGCTGGTTAAAAGAAATGCGTGGTGAACACGTACCTGAAACCGAAGAATATGGCATTAGTAGTTTTGCCTATGTGGCACGCAGGCCTTTTCACCCAGAAAAATTTCATCAATTTTTACACAACATGGAACCATTTGGAAAATTACTGCGCTCGAAAGGTTTTTTTTGGTTGGCTACTCGCCCAGAGTTTGCAGGGCAATGGAGCCAAGCTGGCGGCATCGCTCATTATGGTTTTGCTGGCATGTTTTGGAAAGCCGTTCCAAAATCCAATTGGCCGACGGATGACGAGTATTTGGCATCCATACAAGAACAATGGGTAGAACCTTTTGGCGATATGCGCCAAGAGTTAGTATTCATCGGTCAAAACATGAATCAAGCCGCCATGAGTGATGCGCTTGATGCCTGTTTATTGTCTGAAGAAGCGGTACTAAAAGGTAAAGCATATTGGGCAACTCTTAGTGATCCTTTCCCGACATGGGAGCAAGTAGCATGAATTTAGCCGCGCCTCTTTGTGAATCACCATCAACCAAATCAACTATTCAACCAATGAGTTTCCCACAAGCTCAAGCTGGGGAATACCCAGATATATTAGCGGATATTTATCGTAAGGATTCAAATATTGTTATTTGGCAAAGAACGCTTTCTGACAAATTAGCATTAGCCGTCAATGACATACTCGATAAAAATGCCAGCCTGCAAACACAGCTTGTCGTCAGCCCTCAATATGCCCGCGCCAAAATTAATAAGGCACTCGGAAATACAGAAAGCTGCGATATTTTAAGTGAAGACATAGCCGAATTAGTTGATATGTTTTGCAGTTTATTTGACCTGAAATTTGCGGGCTTAAGATTAACAGCGTTAAGTCATGCTATGTGCCCACGCTTTCATGTGGATAAAATTCCTTGTCGCTTAATAACAACATACCAAGGAGTCGGATCACAATGGTTACCTAATAATCGCATTGATCGCACTAAGCTAGGTGCAGGCAATCAAGGCAAGCCCGATGAGCTGTCAGGTTTGTTTAGCAAGATGTCTGATATTCAACAATTAAAGCAAGGGGATGTGGCATTATTAAAAGGCGAACTCTGGGAGGGGAATGAGGGCGCTGGGTTGGTTCATCGCTCTCCTCAATTATCCAATGACGCTCGCCGTTTATTACTAACGCTAGATTTTTTCTATTCATAAAAAATAGTGATAATGGAATAAACATGAGTAAGCATTTTATCAGTATTACCTGTGTATTCGTGCTGTATTCTGTAATCGTATTGAGTGTTTATACCCAAGAGCGTGGACCCATATTAAAAGCCCATGACCATGGCTTATCTGAACTTACTATTTTTCTTGAAAATCGCAAGATTGAAATTCAACTTACCTCCCCAGTAATGGATATAATAGGATTTGAGCACAAAGAAAATACAAAAGAAGAAATCATTACTGTAGAACGAGTTACGTCTAAACTACAGAAACATGATTCACTTTTCTTATTTATCGGGACATTTTGTCAACATCTAACGACATTTATTGATACTGATTATCTCATTGAAAGTAAACCAAACAATCATGAAAAAATTACTGCTGATTATCAGTACGAATGTGATAATCAAGAGTCATTAGATTCGATAAAAATTGGCTTATTTGAATTACTCCCTAATATTAAAAAAATTCGTGTAACATGGGTTAAACATAAAACACAAAATTCTGAAACTACCTTTATTAAAAACCCGATTGTATATTTTGGTTCCATAAATTAAGCAGCATCATTAAGCATACAGAGCGGAAGTGCACTGAAGAAAATAAACCAATGAATATCGATAATACTCGAAATATCAATTATTAGAAGGCGCTTCAATTTTCCGAATTACTTTTTTCTTAAAGTATTTAAGCATAAAAAACCCAACACAAGATAAGTCTTCAACTTGTGTTGGTTTTTTAAACATAGCAAACTAAAATATTATTTAGCATTTAATGCTGAATCTACAAGTACTTGAGCTTCATCAAAGATACTTTGCAAGTGATCTTGGCCTTTAAAGCTTTCTGCGTAAATTTTATAAATATCTTCAGTACCCGATGGGCGTGCCGCGAACCAACCGTTTTCTGTGGTAACTTTTAAGCCACCAATGGCGGCATTGTTAGCCGGTGCTTTGGTTAAGACACTGGTAATTTTTTCACCGGCTAATTGATCCGATGTTACCTGCTCAGGTGAAAGTTGTGAGAGTTGTTTTTTCTGCTCAGGGGTCGCCGCTGCGTCAATGCGATCAGAGCTGGGCTCACCTAGTCGTTCAGTCAGGTTTTTATAAATCTCACCTGGGTCTTTGCCAGTTACGGCGGTCATTTCTGCGGATAATAGTGCTGGCGCGATGCCGTCTTTGTCGGTTGTCCATACGCGGCCGTCTTTGCGTAAAAAAGACGCCCCTGCGCTTTCTTCACCGCCAAAGCCTAATGAACCATCAAATAAACCATCCGCAAACCATTTAAAGCCTACGGGTACTTCATATAGTTTGCGGCCAATTTTATTGGCGACTCGATCAATCATCGAGCTGCTCACTAGGGTTTTACCCACAGCGGCATTGGCAGACCAGTCTGGTCGATTTTGAAATAAATAATCAATGGCGACAGCTAAATAATGATTCGGTAGCATTAAGCCTGCGCTATTAGTGACGATGCCGTGGCGGTCGTGGTCGGTATCACAGGCAAAGGTGATGTCGAATTTATTTTTTAAACCAATCAAACTTTGCATAGCGTGTGACGACGATGGGTCCATGCGAATTTTGCCGTCCCAATCTAATGTCATAAAACGAAAGGTTAAATCGACATCTTGGTTTAATACGGTTAAATCCAGTTTATAACGCTCGGCAATAGCCCCCCAATAATTAACGCCTGCACCACCCAGTGGATCAACCCCCATACGAATATTGGCACCGCGAATGGCGTCCATATTGATGACGCTTTCTAGGTCATTCACATAAGTATTTAAAAAATCATATTCGTGTGTTGTGGCGGCTTTTAAAGCGTGCTCGTAAGGCATGCGTTTAATGTCTTTTAAACCCGCTAATAATAATTCATTGGCTTTGTTTTCGATCCAGCCCGTAATGTGACCATCGGCTGGGCCGCCATTCGTTGGATTGTATTTATAACCACCACCGTCTGGTGGATTATGGGATGGCGTAATCACAATGCCATCGGCTAGACCCGTTGTACGCCCACGGTTATACACGATGATGGCATGGGAGACGGCTGGTGTCGGTGTGTATTCACCACCGCTTGAGATCATGACTTCAACCCCGTTTGCAGCAAATACTTCCATTGAGTTAACAAAGGCAGGCTCAGATAGCGCATGAGTATCAATGCCTAAGAATAACGGGCCGTTGATGCCCTCTTTTGCGCGGTACAAACAAATGGCTTGGCTAATGGCCAGCACATGATCTTCGTTAAAGCTGCGTTTAAAAGATGAACCACGATGGCCTGATGTACCAAACGCCACCTTTTGTGCGGCAATAGTTGGGTCCGGCTTGTCGCTGTAATAGGCCGTAATTAACTTGGCGACATTCACCAGTTGATTGGCAGGAGCCAATTGGCCCGCTAAAGAATGGATGCTCATAGTCACATGGCTCTTATCGGTTAAATAGGTTTATTGCGCCTACTTTACCTTATGACGACGATTTCTTAAATAAAACTGCCCGATATAAGGACCGATACACGGCCCATAGTTGAATCAATACGTCAGCAACTGATATTGAGAGCGTAATATCAGCGTGCTCTCACAGAAAAACTCAGGTTAACCACTCATGAATCGCCGTTGTTTAACATTAAGCTTAAACCGTATCACTGTACTGGCTGGCGACTGCAATAATGCTATCACTACTGGCACAGATTAATGCGTTGTCGTTAACGATGATGCTTTCGCCAAAGCATAAATTCTTTGAACGCTTAGTGACTTTACCTAAGCAAATAATATGACGGCCATAAAGCGGCCTTTTCATTAGGATATTATTAGAAATAGTGCCGCATGTTTTTTCTTTGTAGTGCATAAAGCCAGCAACCGACACTGCACAGTCTAATATACCACTGATAGTAGCGCCGTTAATCGCATGCTCCCCTTTGCCCCCTAGATGTTCTGGTTTCACATCAACAATGCAGACCATGGCAACTTTGTTATCGACAAATTCCAAATGAAAACCCTGATGCACAGCACATGGCCAGCCATTAAAATATTGCTGCCAGTCAGTGAGATCTTTACCTTTTAGTTCAAATTCCAATGCGTCTGTCTTAAAGCGTTCAATTGCGGTTTTATATGTTTGTTTAAATGAATCTAGGTTATGAGCCAATAGACTTCCCTCGATTAAAAATGGATATCAGGCAGCACGTACTGCCTGATAGGTAAGTAAGGGAGTGTTAAGCCAGCGTTGTCAGTTTTATCAGTTTTTGCACGTCTGTGTTGTACGGGGACCAAATATGTTGCTTCCAATAACTCTCAGAGAGTTCAACCCACTCTCTCATATGTTGTTGGTTATCCATAAATTTATCCGCCGATATTAATAGCCAACTAAACACCGCCTGACTATCTCTGCACCCAGAACAATTACCAGACGTACAACAAAAATTAAGGGTTTTTAGATCCGGGGCATATGTATTAAATAACGGTAACGTGCGGTTACCATTTTTTAAACGCTCTTCATGATCAGGGTGATCAATACTGATACTGGGGCATGAATCATAGGAGAATTCTCCCCAGTGGGATTTCCCAGTTATCATTGCTTTAATGTAATACGGAGTACTCAATACCGTATTTGGGTATTTTTCTTTTACTTCAAGTGCTTTATCTAATAATTTTTCCGATTCACTCATCAAAAGTGGTGACTCCGAACCGTATTCACTATAGAAGTTAAACGATAATTTATTGCCATTTTCTTCAATGGCTCTCACTGTATCTTCGATGTAATCAGTGCCTGCTTCTGTCAACGCATAAACGAATGTGACACGCGGATCATTTTTATAATTTTTCAATGTGGTTTCAAATAATCCGGTAAAACGCTTACCATTTGGTTTTATCGCACGTAATGAATCATCTAAAGGGCCGCCTCCAAAAAGCGAAATAAACACCTGAATGTTTTCCATCCCCTGTTGAGGCACCCGCACAAGACCGTTTGTCGATATGGTGACATAAGGGAAGTGCTCAACGTACTTTTCTATGCGGTTCATAAATAGTGTCGGCTCACCACCAATTAAAAGCGCTGCGTTTACACCCCTTTCTCTTTCCGCGAGAATAAACTGATCCAAATCACTCATGGATTTATTCTCTTTAGATCGTTTTTCAAATTCATTTGCGTAAAACCAACATCCCTCACAACGGATGTTGCATGCATTGGTGACATGATATTCACTTGAGCGTATGGTTTTGGCAAAGTTTCTGACTTTATGAAATCGCTCAGCCAGCCCGGTGTCATCAAATGTTAAATCCATTTATCTGCCTCATCATTTAACTTGTATTTTTATTATTAAAAAAGCCATCTAAACGATGGCTTTTGGGCTATAAGTACTTACGGTCTTTTTTATGATCCGGCACAACCAGACCAAGCTCTTCTAATCGTGGAGCCGCATGCGCGATGAAGCGTTGTCTGGCGTCTTCATTGCTGTGTTTTCTAAGCCCCCACTCAACATACAGTTTCGACCGCTTTGAATTTGAGCGACCAAAAACATCTAAAGAGACAGGCCACCAACGTGCAAGCGCGTCTTGAATCAGCGCCTTACCTTCTTCGGTTGAGCAGTATTCGCGCGTGATGCGAAAACCATGGGCAACGTGTACTTTTTCTTCTTTAATCACCGGAATGGCCATATCGGCAATAGGCTTGTAACTGCTTTCGGCCATTTCAATCAACTGATCTAAAACAGCGGCTTCGCCCAGATATGAAAACAAGGCACGCTCCGGCCAGCTGCGGATATCTTTTACGGCCTCTGTTCCGTATAAGTCACGGTCTTGAAGGTTGGTATCCAGCATATACGTGCTGTCGACACCTATATCACTGAGTACTTCCTGTCCGCGAATATAATGATGAACCTCTTCAGCACCGCGCTCACAACACACTTGTTTTTCGTAAGCATTTGGGGCCATGTTATAAAAAATCTCAATGTAATCATCCGCGCCTGAAAGTTCACCCTCTGTGTGCACCATCATCTGACGAATAACCAGCTCTTGGTATTCTTTGGGCATTTTGAAAAATTGATCTGGGTTTTCAACCAGTACCTTTTCTTTCGTAAGTATTGCTTCAGTCATCATAATCTCCCTTTAAGGCAGCAATTAGAATGAGACAAGCTATCGGTTTCGTATTGGCTTTTAAACTGTCCTTAAGTACAGGTATGAAATTCAATTTTATTAATAACTCATTATCTAATTGGGTTTAAATTAATCCAAGATTTAGACTTTTTGCGACCGCTTGTGGCTTATTATAGGCGCCCAGTTTTTCACATATATTTTTCATATGAAACTTAACAGTGCGTTCTGATATTTGAAGAATCAAAGCAATCTCGCCGTAGCTTTTACCTTTTGCACACCACTGCGTTATTTCTTTTTCTTTTGGTGTAAACATGGGTCTGGCCCATAAAGATTGGCGCACACAGACATCCGCAAGATGCGGTAATATTTCTTTGATGGTGACTTTTTGCTTATCTTTCAACTGTCTAGCTTGTATTCCTACCGATACAACAATCGATCTTGATGTAATGGGGTGTTTTATCACGCCATAACTAAGCCCCTCTTTAAAATCACAAGAACTTGCGCCGTTAATAAAATGCTTACAGGTTTCGGTGGCTTTTTTATACACATCACTCCAAATAATAGGGGCTTGCGAATTAAGAGAAATCGGAATAATAGGATCAGCCGCGAGATAGTTTTCATTTGAATATATTTTTTGCCATTGAGGGTCTGTTCCAAACGATAAAATTTCAGGGTGATTAAAATCATTGACAAAATAAATGACAATCAATTGATCTATATCAAGCTTTACTTTTATGTCCTCATAATATTTATGCAAGTCACTGATTGAATTAATGGCCAAGCATCTATTAATGAGTTTTATTGTTGTGACGCATTCATCTTTGTTAAGTGTAAACTCCATTTTAATTTACCCTATGAACGTCATAAAACGCTCGCCAACGATTGTATCGCCGTAGTGAGTTGTTTGGGTCCACAAAAACTAAAGTTAAGCCTAAGGGCCGGCGCTTGATCACTTTCGTTAATATAAAATACATCACTGGGTACAACCGCAACCCCGTTTGCCAAAGCTGCCTTAGCTATTTCCATTGGATTACCTTCAGCCAGCTTTAACCAAATAAACATACCGCCCTGAACGTCTGAAAACGATACATCAGACTGAATGTATCGACGAATGGCTTGCGCCAGTGCCTGATAGCGCTGTTGATAGTGACTGCGAATATTTGAAAGGTGTGCCTCAAATTCACGATGGCTCAGTATTTCTAACAAAACAGCCTGCATCGGTAAGCTGCTGTGCAAATCGGACGTTTGTTTTATCCGCATCAGGTGGCTTATCCATTCTTCAGGCCCACTAACAGAGCCAAGTCTTAAACCCGGTGCTGAAATCTTTGAAGATGAGCGCAGCACAATCGAATGGTTCGGACAAAAAGAGGATACGAGAGGCAGCTCTTCTCCTGAAAATCGAAGCTCTCGGTAAGGGGCATCTTCGATCAGCACAACATTAAAAGTCTGACACAGCTGTGCAACTTTTTTTCGGGTTTGTAATGACCAACTAATGCCCGTTGGGTTATGAAAATCAGGTACGGTATAGAATAATTTGACCGGCTTAGATTCAAATAACTGCTCTAACGCATTAAGATCAGGGCCGTCAGCGGTTTGGGGGATGGTGTTAATAGAGGCTTGCGCCAAAGTAAACACCTGTAAAGCGCCGAGATAACTTGGTGCCTCTAAGGCAATGTGATCCCCTGGGTTAATGTATGTTCTAGCAATGAGATCAAGCCCCTGTTGAGAGCCGGTTGTCATTAGAGTGCTGTGCGATGCATCCAAGTGGTACGCTGTTCGAAGGTATTCCAGTAATGGGGCATAACCTTGTGTCTCACCATATTGAAAAACCTGCTGATTATTCGCCACCTTAACCATGGCTTCTTGTAATAATGCATGTGGAAATAACTCCGCAGCAGGTAAGCCGCCGGCGAGAGATATCATGCCATCTGCCGTTGCCGCACGGAGAATTTCACGAATGTAAGACGAACGAAGTTGTTGTACGTGTTGCGCGGTCTGCATATCATCCCTTTACTGACTATTCATTCTATTATTAATGTCAAAAGACAAGGTTAATCATATACTGGCCGAGTAAATCAGGGATTGTTGAAAGGACGCACGGTTATTGTCGAAACATGCGGTTTCACATGTCGATATATAAGATGGAGATAGGGAAGTATGATGGACTACCATCAGCAGTCACGGATAAATGATGTACTACATGCTATCCATAAAGATATATCAGCAGGGCTAACAGCAAAAGAGCTGGCAGACGTTGCCTTTTATTCAGAGCAACACTTTCATCGTATTTTTCGTCAGGTTGTGGGTGAGTCTGTACATCAATACATCCGTCGCACACGGCTCGAACATGCCGCGAATAGTCTGATGTTTGATCGCAATAGCAGTGTGCAAAAAATCGCAGAAAAGTGTGGTTTCCATTCAGTGTCATCATTTAGTCATGCATTCAAACAATACTTTTTAGTTTCACCAGGGGCTTGGCGCTCTACTGGGCAAAAAAGTATTAAGCCGCCATATTTAGACGACCCAGAAATTGCAGCGGGTTATCAGCGAGTACAAAACCGTGAAATACCCCAGCCTGATATTGTGACACTAGAGGATAAACTTGTTGCCTATGTTCGCCACCAAGGGTACGGACGCAGTGTTCGCCAAGCTTGGCAAACACTACAAGCTTGGGCCGCATCAGAAGGCCGAGAAAATACCCAACAAATCGCGCTTCACCATAGCAACCCTGTCTGGATTCCTTTACCTAAATGCCGTTACGTAGCCTGCATTGGAATTAATAAACCCATTGTAAAATACGGTATTGTTAACAGTATGGTCATACCGGGTGGCGTACACGCAGCATTTCGTCTCGAAGGTCGTTATGGCGATCTTTTACCTTATGTAAGCCGAATTATGGAGGAGTGGTTGCCTGAATCAGGCTTTAAAATGCAAGCAACGCCTGCAAAGGTGTGTTATGAAAAAAATCATTTTCTAGAAGAGGATGGCAATTTTAAATTGATTTTTAATTTACCTGTTTCGTTGGTGTAATGTATGCGCAAACGTCAGGTGAATTACCGTGACTGGATAATTGATAAAAAATATTAAGCGCTGAATAATAAATATACAAAAAATATTAGATCAACTTAACATAAAAATATCACCCGCTATCTAGCAATCCAATCTAATGGATCAACCTCGATACTGGTTTTATCTTCAATGATGAGCTGAAATTTCTAGTTAGCCTACTGTCAAAAAATCAATACTTAATGCTTTAAAAGTCCCCTCGACTATCAAAGCGCTTACGGTACGCCATTGGCGATAAACCTACTCTTTCTTTAAATAAACGCCTAAATGAATTGCCATCTTCATATCCCACTTGCTGAGTGATGGTTTCAAAGGATTGCTTAGAGCTTTCTAATAAATGCTTGGCTTTTTCGATGCGCAAGTTTTGTAAATACTGCACAGGGGTTTGCGCAGTAGCGTCTTTAAAACGGCGAATGAAATTGCGCATGCTCAATGCAAACTCTTTCACCAATGCCTCCATGTTGACACTTTTTGCAAGATTGTTTTCTAGCCAGATTTGTATTTTTAGAATATCGGCATCTGTGTGGTTTTTCTTGAACGTTGTGCACGAATACGGGGTTTGTGTACGAGGTATAATATCAATCAGTAATTTTTTTGCACACTCAGCTGCCAGTTGTGGCGAAGTGAATTTTCGAATCAAGTGCAATAATAAATCACTGCTACTGGTTGAGCCGCCAGAGCACATGATTTGCCCATCTTCGGTAACGGTGCGCTCAATATTCAATTTTACCTGTGGAAAACTTCGACTAAATTGCTCACTAAATAGCCAGTGTGTGGTCGCCGACCGACCATCTAATAAACCGGTTTTCGCCACCACAAAGGCACCGGTACAAATGCTCGCAATATAACTGCCGTTATCGTGCTGTTGTTTAAGCCAATCCACCATGGGCTCAAGCTTTGGCAAGACCGACAAGATACTAAACATAAAGCCTGGCACCACAATCAAACCTGTACGATCAATATCATACAGAGCTTTATTGGGCTTAAGTTCTAGTTTGCCCGTGCAATAAACCGATAAACCATCCATTGAAGCGGTTTCCACTTCAAATAAATTGGCTTTGGGCGCTTGTAAAGCTGACTGGCGGCCTTCAGCATATTGATACAGCACATTGGCGCACTCAAAAAATTCCAATGTGGCCGCTACGCTGGTGGCAGAGCACATATCGGCCATTAAGATAGTGACTTTCATGGGAGCAGTCATAGCCTAGTCCAAATTCGCATGTAATTAGTCATTTTTGACTATATTGCCTGCCAGCGTCAATGCTTACTATGCATAAAGCAATTGAAGCGCGCGATCAAACAAGGACACCGTTATGAAACATGCTGTTTATCAATTATTTAAAAAGCCGTTTTTTGGCCGCTTTATGAAGCCTTGGCGCTGGCCTGAGGAAATTGATCCGTCACAGTGGCAGGCTCGCAGTGTGAAAAGCGAGTCTGATGCAACCCTTTCAACATTAACGGCACTTGCCTATACAAGTGTAGTCAAAGGCGCTGTCTTGATGGTTCACCCCATGGGCACCATTGCAAAAGGGTTTTGGCTAAAACACGGCCATGCTGAGCTATTACGACAAGCGGGCTACCATGTCATGGTATTCGACTTAAATGGGTTTGGCGAAAGCACGTCAACCACAATGGATTACCCGCTTGATGTTTTAGCCGCAGGCCATTTGTTACAAGCTGAATTTCCTGAATTACCCATTGCGGTATTGGGTGCGTCAATGGGAGGGTCTATGAGTGTATGTGCTATGTCTCACATTCATCACCCATTTAAAGCGGCGGTAATCGAATCGGCATTTCCTACGTTACTGCATTTTTGGAGCCGCTATCCGATTCCCAAACTGGGCATTCAACTTTCTAAAATACTCTACCCAAAAGGCGAACGTAATTTACGTCCAAGCCTTGCCGCACAAAATTTAGTGGGCGAACCCGACATGCTATTAATTTATGGCGATGACGATGTCTATACCCCAATAAAAGATGGGCGGCTACTCTTTAATGAATTACAAAAGAAAACCGCTACGCAGTTTTGGCAAGTAAAAGACGCCAAACACACTCTCGCTTATCAAACTCAGCCCGAGCAATACGCCAAAAAAGTCGTATCCTTTTTAGATGAAAAACTATCAAACAGAAATACAAGTCAGCTCAACCAAAGCAATGGCTTTTAAAAGAGAAACCATATATGAATTTTAACGACATAATGAACCACGTTCGCCAAACGACAGACGTCACTCTAACCGTACCGGAAAAATGGGGGCAAGGCCGAGCAACCTTTGGTGGCTTAGTCGCTGCAATGATGTATGAAAAAATGCCAGCATCCGTCAGCCACGATCGCGTTATCCGCTCCATCATGTTGTCATTTGTGGCACCCGTTGCACCAGGTGAAATGGATGTGGTTGTAAAAGTATTGCGGGCAGGTAAATCAGCAACACAAGTTCAACTAAGCGCCTATCAAAATGACGCGCCATGCGCCGTGATGTTAGCCAGCTTTGGTGGTGCGCGTGAGTCCGAAATTAAAATTAACTACGAACAAGCACCCGCCACTAAAGAGCCTGAGGCGGTGACCGCTTTTCCGTTTATTCCCAATGTAACGCCAGACTTTACCCAGCATTTTGACTACCGTTGTACCGAAGGAAAAATGCCGTTTATGGGATCCACTCAAACCGTTATGGGTGGCTGGATAAAATTAAAAGACACATGCACTCAGCCTATTAACGTGCCACAAATTTTAGCACTACTAGATGCTTGGCCACCGGCCACGTTTTCACTGCTAACAAAACCAACTTCTGGCAGCTCTCTCACTTGGAACATGAGCTTTATTGATACGCCACTGCAAGCAACTGCTAATGAATGGTGGCAATACGAAGCCAACATTAAACAAGCACAAGATGGCTACAGTCATATTGATTCAACCATGTGGGATGAAAACGGCAAAGCCATTGTGATGAGCCAGCAAACCGTGAGTATATTTGGTTAATTTATTTTTCTAAAAAGCGACCGCTATAGAGCGCTAGAAACGCCTACGAGCATTTTCTTAAATAAAATAAACCTTAATTATTCAAACATAAAAAACCTGATCACTTTCATGATCCGGTTTTTTATGTTTATTAAGCACCAATAAAATCAATCCGCGTTACGACAGCGCTCAGCAGGTACAGCCAATTGCATAATCATATATTCTTGAAAATCTTGAGGGTAATCTTGTTTTGCCAAGGCTTGTTTCATACACAATAACCAAGCATCCCTTTCAGCATTGCCAATAGTCAAATGAGCATGGGCTTGTGGAATGGATATTGGGCCATATTTTTCACGATATAAACGGGGTCCGCCTGTCCAAGCGCATAAAAAGCGAGTGAGTTTATCGCGGGATACTTCTAGGTCGCTTGGGTGCATTTGACGAATATGTTGTGATTCTTTTAGTTCAGACATAATGTCGTAAAAGTCATCAACTAGTTTTTTAATCCCATCATATTCACCTGCGGCTTGATAGGTGGCATCTTCTTGGCCATAAAGTTTTGTCATGCTTTTGCACTCTATTTCGGCACATATAAAAAACGCCCCGTAGGGCGTTAGCGTTAACTCTTAATCTTAAGGCTGACTTTTTCGGTTCGCCTTGCCTTTACGTGCTTTCACCTTTTGGTGTTTAGCACGACGGATCGTATCGGTTTGTCTTAAACGATCACCACGCTTGGATTTATTGAAGATATGTTCTTCTTTGGTATCACCAAATGGGTTTGCGCCTGATTTAAATTCAAAACGAATCGGTGTGCCGCTGATTTTTAGTACACGCCTAAACGTGTTACCCAAATAACGTTTGTAGCTATCTGGTAGTGAATTGGTTTTATTACCATGCACAACAATAATCGGTGGATTCATGCCTCCTTGGTGCGCATAGCGTAATTTAACACGTGATGTGCCTACAACCGGTGGTTGGTGATCCATAACCGCATCTTCAAGAATACGCGTAAGTTGCGAGGTCGACATGTTTAAATGGGCACTTTCATATGCGTCATTCACTGAATCGTATAAGTTACCCACACCCGTACCGTGCAAGGCGCTGATGAAATGCATGTCAGCCCAGTCAGCAAAGGTTAAACGGCGTTCGATTTCTTTTTTCACGAAATCTTTTTGCTCGGTTTCCATGCCATCCCATTTATTCAATGCGATAACTAAAGCGCGGCCCGCATTCAATACAAAGCTCAGCATAGTGAGGTCTTGCTCAACGATTCCGTCACGGGCATCGATTACGAGCACACACACATTACTATCTTGAATAGCCTGAAGGGTTTTGATGATGGAGAACTTTTCTACCGCTTCGGTAATACTTTTACGACGACGAACACCCGCAGTATCAATTAGGGTGTACTTTTGTTCATGACGCTCGTAAGGAATATAGATGCTGTCCATGGTGGTGCCAGCTTCGTCAAAAACCACCACGCGATCTTCACCCAGCATGCGATTAACTAGGGTCGATTTACCGACGTTTGGTCGGCCGACTACCGAGATTTTAATGCCTCGGCTTTTATCTTCCTCTTCGCCTTCAATTACATCAAACTCAGATGGCAGTTCAGCAAGAACCATTTCCATCAATAAGCTAACACCACGGTTATGGGCGGCGGCGATGACTTGTAATTCACCTAAGCCTAACTCATGGAAGTCCAATACGGCGATATCTGGATTTAAGCCATCAATTTTGTTTACAACGACATAGGTTTTCTTTTCGAGGGTGCGAAGGTGCTTAGAGATCATAATATCGGCAGGGGTTAAACCTGCACGGGCATCCACTAAGAACAAAACGACATCGGCTTCTTCGATGGCTTGGAAGCTTTGCTCAGCCATTTTTTCATCAAGGCCGATTTCCATGCCGCTGATACCGCCGGTATCCACAACGATGTAATCGCGTTCGCCCACCTTACCCGCACCGTATTTACGGTCACGAGTTAAGCCGGCAACGTCTGCCACTAGGGCATCACGCGAGCGCGTTAGGCGGTTAAACAAAGTGGACTTACCCACATTTGGGCGGCCCACAAGGGCAATTACAGGATTCATTAGGCGTGCGATTCTATGGTGTATATGTGCGTATAATAGCAGTTTTTGCCTGCGAAAGCGTTAAGCAAATGCTGCCGAATGGTTGTGTCATATGCAAAAATGCCCCCACAAGCCAGCCTGCGGGGGCATTTTATGGTGTTACTTACTTATCGAGCTTAAACACACTCAAGTAACCGGAGTTACTGATCGCCACAAGGTAGTCACCTTGGGCAAGTAAACGTGTGCGAATACCGTCATCATAATCAAATTGACGTGACGGATGCTTAATACCGTAACTGCCGGTGCGTACCCAAGGAAGTGGTGGTCGCACTAACTGATCACGGCCAACGATCGTGCCGTCAAGTTGCTTAATTAAGTGTATGTAGCCTTCAAAATCGGTAACCGCAATATGGTTTGCAAATAAAACGGGCTCACTTAATTGGCGCGCTTCTAGATCGGCTTGTAACCATACTTCGTTTGTACTTTGATCATCGATGGCCACAATATGGTCATCTGCTGAAACCAAATAAATATTGCCTAGGCCATTAAGTGGGCCGTGATAACTCGATGCTTCACGCTTCCACATGGCTTTGCCGTTGCGCAAGTCGATGGCCATAACATGACCTTGGTAACCGGCAACAAATAAAGTGTCGTCTTTCACTAGCAAACGACCATCTACATCGACTAAACGTTCTAGCTCACTACGCCCAGCTGGAATGCCAATACGTTCTTGCCACAGCACCATGCCATTTTTAGTGTTCAGGCCAACCACTTTGCCGCTGGCAAACCCTGCTATCACACTGCCGCCATGGAAAATTGGTTGCGAAGTACCGCGTAACGATAAATTGGGTAAGTTGCTGTCATAGCTCCAGCGAGATTTACCGTTTTCGGCATCGATAACATGTAACTTGCCATCAACGGTTTGCAACGCAATATCATCACCTTGCACAACCGGCACAGACAATACTTCTGACTTAATATTTTTACGCCAGATTTCTTTACCATCAATCGTATTCAGCGCAATCACATCACCGTTAGCCGTCGCAACATAACCTTTGCCGTCATGTACCGCTACTGCTGCTGTAATTTCAGCATCAACGTTTTGTTTCCACACAAGGTTACCGCTTTCTAGTGATAACGCTTCAACTAATCCGTTGGCGCTGGCAACATAAATAAAGCCGCCGTCAATGACAGGCTGTAAGCGTGCATAGGCTTTGCCCATACCGTTACCAACCTGATGACGCCACAACTGGGAAAGTTGAATTTCTTCATCAATCCCTTGCAGTGCTTTTGGCCCAAGGTCTTCCTGTTCTTTTTTATCATTGCTTGAGCATGCTGCCAAGCTCACCAACAATAATACAAACAATAAACGCATTAGTTAGCCACCGCTAAATCATCAAGTTTCATTTTTAAAACTGGATTATTGGCACCAATACGTTGAGCTTCAACCACTGCTTGGCTATATGCATCACGTGCACCGGCTTCATCGCCTTTGGCTAATAATGCATCGCCTTTTGTTTCAAAGTATTCTGCGCTAAATGCAGACGTTGAATCTGTCGCTAATAAACTTAACGCTTCGTCTGCTTTATCTTGTGCAACCAGCACACGTGCTAAACGTACCGTTGCAAGGTGACGCAATGCGTCATCCGATGTGTTGTTCTTCACGGCGTCTAATTCGCTCGCCGCAGCAGTAAGGTCACCTGCGTCTACCGCTTCTTTAGCTTTATATAAACCGGCGTATTGAGCATAAACCGTCGAGCTATATTCTTTTTGCAGTTGATCAAGCAGAATCGCGCGACGACCTTTGTCTTCTTCTGATTCGCTGTTTTGCAGTGTTAATACTTCTTGATAAACAACCGAAGCGGCTTCACCTGCTTGTTTTTGTTGGCCTTCATAGCCTTGATAGCCAAACCAACCACCCAGTACCACAACTAGGGCAACCATGGTTTGTTTACCGTTTTCTTTCCACCATTTTTTGATGGCTTCAATTTGTTCTTCTTCTGTGCGCATGTCGGTCATGTTTTGGCTCCGATTTTTTATTCTAATTAAGGCTGAACAAATGCCTGTTAATCTAATGAAAGTCAGTCGTTGTTAGCAACGACTGTATCGTAATTTAATCTGCTTTTATAGCGCTTGCTTAAACCAAGTAGCTAAGTCGGATTGGGCAACGCTCACCTGTTCGGTTTGGTCACGCAAAGGCTTAATACTGGCTTGGCCGTTAGCCACTTCATCTTCACCTAAAATCAGCGCAAAGTTTGCACCGCTTTCGTTGGCTTTTTTCATTTGCTTCTTAAAGTTACCGCCGCCCATGTGCATTTGTAGGCGTAAGTTCGGCAATTGCTCACGTAACTTCGCAGCCACTTGCATGGCACCAGAAGTAACCTCACCTACAGCAACCAAGTACACATCAAGATAGTTATGCACAGCTTCAGGAATCACATCTAAGGCTTCAAGCATTAAGATCAAACGCTCAATCCCCATGGCAAAACCCACAGCCGGTGTTGGCTTACCACCTAGCTGCTCAACTAAACCATCGTAACGACCACCAGCACAAACTGTACCTTGCGCGCCGAGCTCTGTTGTTACCCATTCAAATACGGTTTTGCTGTAATAATCTAAACCGCGCACCAAGCGAGGGTTGATTTCGTATTCGACGCCAACGGCATCTAAAAGTGCCCGAAGCTGAGAAAAATGTTCGGCTGACTCTTCATCTAAATAATCGAAGAAATCAGGTGCGTCATTTAACAGTGTTTGAGTTTGCTCGTTTTTAGAGTCCAATATACGCAATGGATTCGATTCTAAACGACGCTGGCTGTCTTCATCTAGCTCGTCTTTACGGGCAGATAAATACTCAACCAGTGCTGCTTTATAATTAATACGCGCTTCATTACTGCCCAGCGTATTCAGTTGCAACGTCACCTTGTCTCGAATATTTAAACGCTGCCAAAGCAGGTGCGTCATCACAATCAATTCGGCATCGATGTCTGGGCCAGCCATACCAAAGGTTTCGACACCTATTTGATGAAACTGACGATAACGGCCTTTTTGTGGGCGCTCGTAACGGAACATTGGGCCCATATACCAAAGGCGCTGACGCTGGTTGTTGGCAATTAATTGGTGTTCATCACACGCTCGCACACAACTTGCTGTGCCTTCTGGGCGCAGTGTTAAACTATCGCCGTTACGGTCGTCAAAGGTGTACATTTCTTTTTCAACAATATCGGTGACTTCACCAATAGAGCGTTTAAATAAACGGGTTTCTTCAACCATTGGCATACGAATTTCTTGATAGCCATGGCCATCTAAAACCGCTTTCACTTGATCTTCTAAATAACGCCATACCTGAGTTTGACCCGGTAGTATGTCGTTCATTCCACGAATGGCTTGAATATTTTTCTGCGCCAAAATGATTTCCTTAAATTCTTTTCGTAGCTCTATCGCGTTATACTTTTGCGATAATTAATGCGTCAGCGGCTTCTTTTTCAGCCACTTTACGGCGGATCATTTTTTCTAAATTATCCACCAAGTTTTCATTATTTAACTTACCGCTTGGTACGCCGTCTTCATACACTAAATTGTTTGGGCTACCACCGGTTAAACCTAAATCGGTTTCTTTCGCTTCGCCTGGGCCATTTACTACGCAGCCAATCACAGATACATCAAGCGGTGTTAAGATATCCTCAACACGGGTTTCTAAATCGTTCATGGTTTTCACCACATCAAAATTCTGACGAGAACAACTTGGGCAAGCGATAAAGTTAATGCCTTTACTGCGCAGCTTTAAGCTTTTTAAAATATCAAAACCCACTTTAATTTCTTGTATTGGGTCTGCCGCTAACGATACGCGTAGCGTGTCGCCAATACCGTCCATTAATAACATACCTAAACCGACCGAACTTTTAACGGTACCACTGCGTAACCCACCCGCTTCCGTAATACCCAGATGCAAAGGTTGTTCAATTTGCGACGCTATTTGACGATACGCTGCCACGGTCATAAACACATCAGAGGCTTTTAAGCTTAATTTAAAGTCAGGAAAGTTTAATCGATCCAATATATCAATGTGACGCATGGCGCTTTCAACAAGTGCTTCTGGTGTTGGCTCGCCATATTTTTTCTGTAAGTCTTTTTCTAATGATCCGGCATTTACACCAATACGAATCGGAATGCCATGATGACGCGCTGCATCCACAACCGCACGCACACGGTCTTCGCGACCAATGTTACCCGGGTTAATACGCAAACAATCCGCGCCTAGCTCGGCAACACGCAATGCAATCTTATAATCAAAATGGATATCGGTCACAAGCGGCACGTTGACTAATTTTTTAATTTCACCAAAAGCTTCTGCCGCTTCCATTGACGGAACGCTAACACGCACAATATCGGCACCTACATCTTCTAGCGCTTTAATTTGCGCAACGGTCGCCGCCACATCACAGGTTTCTGTGTTCGTCATGCTTTGCACTGCGATGGGGGCATCGCCACCAACCGGCACATTACCCACCATAATTTGGCGAGAGACACGGCGTTTAATTGGGGACTGACCTTGCTTATTCATAGTGGGCAATTAACTCAATTTTGGCTGGCGCGGTAACGCTTGTATTCATCAGATTTAGGAAAGCGCTTTTTTAACTTAAACGCATAACTGGCTTCTGCATTTTTATCACGACTGGCTTTTGCCAACATCACACCGGTATATAAACTGGCTGCATTGTGCGGCAGTTGCTGAGTCTTCAATGTGGTTTCAAAACGATAAAACCAACGATTGGCAATATCTACACGATCACGCTGTAAATAAATATGGGCTAAATTCAAACTAGAAATAGTGCTGCTCACATCTAACGACCACGCTTTTTCAAACGCTTCAACAGCTCGTTTTTCTTGATTAAAGTGGTTATAACATAATGCTAAGTTTTCATAGGCCAGTACTCGAGCAGTGTAATCAATATCCTTTGCCGATTTTTCAATATACTCACACCCTCTTTGTTCTTTTTTAATGGCAAACAAAAAACGGCCATAATGATAATTAGTTGGGCTGTGTTCATCGTCTAGGTCGAGTGCGATTTCAAATTCTTTTTGAGCCAAGTCGATTTCATTACGCTCAATCCAGTAGGTTGCCATGGCACTGTGTGCTGAGGCACTATCGGGTGCAATTTCTAATGCACGTTCGATTTTCTTACGTGCAAGTGGCATGTTGCCATTACGCAAATAACCCACACCAAGCGCCACATAGGTTTCAACTGCTTTTTCACTATCTATCTTTTTAGTAAAGCGGCTGTCCATTACGGTCACACAACCCGCCAGCATCATAACGAGTGCAATTAAGGTTGTTTGTTTAATTATCATCATAGAGTTTCTATTTATTATACCGACGGAGAATTATCGTTTATTTCGTGCATTTTAATGTAGCGCTCACTGCGACGCGTTCTATCTTCAACTTGTCCCACTAGCTGACCACACGCAGCATCGATGTCATCACCGCGGGTACTGCGAATCGTCACGATGAAACCTTGGCTGTGAAGGTAATCGCGGAATTTATAAACGCGATTATTACTAGGACGCTCATAACCCGAATTTGGGAACGGGTTAAATGGAATTAAGTTAATCTTACACGGCGTATCTTTTAGTAAAACGGCCAATTGCTCTGCGTGTTCCATTTCGTCGTTTACTTTGTTCATCATGGTGTATTCGATGGTGAGTTTACGACGATCAGGCAGCGAACTCATGTAGTGATTACACGCTTTCATTAATTCTTCGATTGGGTATTTTTTGTTGATTGGCACCAGCACGTTACGCAATTCATCATTTGGTGCGTGCAGCGATACAGCAAGTGATACGTCACTCACCTTAGCCAAATCATACAGACGTGGCACCACACCTGATGTGCTTAGTGTCACACGACGCTTGGATAGACCATAACAAAAGTCATCCATCATGAGGTCCATGGCATCAACCACATGGTCAAAGTTCATAAGTGGTTCACCCATGCCCATCATTACCACGTTGGTGATCTTGCGTTCACGTTTTTCACCCGGCTTGTCAAAACTCTTTGCCGCTACGTAAACTTGGCCAATGATTTCCGCCACCGATAAATCACGGTTAAACCCTTGCTTGCCAGTGGAGCAAAAACTGCAATCCAATGAACAACCTATTTGTGACGACACACACAATGTACCGCGCTCGCCTTCTGGAATATAAACGGTTTCGATACTGGAACCGCCCGGCATTTTCATGACCCACTTTTGGGTGCCGTCTTTTGAAACGTCGTGATAGATCACCTCTGGGTACTCTACACACGCCAAGTCTTTTAATTTATCACGCATGACTTTGCTAACATTCGACATGTCGTCGAAGTCTTCAATGCCTACTTGGTGAATCCACTTCAATAACTGCTGAGCACGAAACGGCTTCTCTCCCATTTCGACAAAAAAATCTTTCATCTTTTGTGGGCTTAAGCCCAAAAGATTCACCTTTTTTTGTTCATTAGTCATGTGTTCACCTATAAAACTTGATTAGCTACTGCGAAAAATCGAGCTATCTTAAATACGGAAAAAGGGCGGAGGGTAAAATGCATCCCTATCCGCCCCTTCGCGTGCTTAGGGTTACCTAAACACGATTTGCGTCTACGTTAAAATTAACGTGCGCAGATTTCTTCAGCTTTGAAGAAGTAGCTGATTTCACGAGTAGCAGATTCAACAGAATCAGAACCGTGAACAGCGTTTGCATCGATGCTTTCTGCGAAGTCAGCGCGGATAGTACCAGCGTCAGCTTCTTTAGGGTTAGTTGCACCCATTAGGTCACGGTTTTTAAGAACAGCGCCTTCGCCTTCTAGAACTTGGATCATTACAGGACCAGAAGTCATGAAACCAACAAGATCTTTGAAGAAAGGACGTTCTTTGTGCTCAGCGTAAAAACCGCCAGCTAGTTCGTCAGAAAGGTTAACCATTTTAGAAGCAATAACCTGTAGGCCAGCTTCTTCAAAGCGGCTATAGATTTTACCAATTACATTTTTAGCAACTGCGTCAGGCTTAACGATAGATAAAGTACGTTCAACGGCCATTTGTATATCTCCAAAGAGGATCTGATGTGTCAAAAAACCCGCGGATTATACGGTATTTACACCAAAATACCACTGGTTGTTTTTAAACCAGCTCTTAATGAGTTTATACCCAGTGGCTGATAAATTATCGGACATTACGCCCTTTCATGACTCATGGAGTCATCTGCCCAAATGGTGAATAATCCATCGCACTGTCTCAATTGGACTACGCTTAAAGCATGCCGTTTAATGGACTATTTATCATGTACAAAGCATTTAACGGGATATACCTGGTTCCACTACTGGCAATGCTCCCCTCTTGTCTTAGCTTTAGCGCGAATGCAAATGGGTTATTCGACCTAAGCCTAGAGCAATTAATGTCCATTTCGGTGGCATCTAAGCGCTCTGAGGCGGTCTCTCAAGCACCTGGCGTCATTTCTATCATCACTCGCGAGCACATTCGCCGCTTTGGTGGCTTGAATCTGGGCGATCTAATTGACCGCCTAGCCAACACTCAGGTCATGGGCTCCTCTTTATACCCTAGGAACCGCAGCTCTGTACGAGCCGTTTCACAAACTCATATTGATGATAAGGTCCTTATTCTACTAGATGGTCGGCCACTCAGGGACGCCGGGCAAGGTGGTGTGAATGGCGATCTATATGCTACGTTTCCCATCGAGACCATTGAGCAGATTGAAATTATCCGTGGCCCAGGTTCTGTTTTATACGGCACTAACGCATTTTCTGGCGTGTTTAACATCGTCACTCGATCGTCAAACTCACCTCACGTCAGCGGCTTAATTCGCGCAGGCAGCGACTCTGACAAAAAGGTCTCACTCTCTGCTGGCCAAGAATTTGATCATGGCAGCATCCATGTTAACGCCCAACTCATCGAACACCCAAGCGCGCCGTATCACAATATTGCTGGTGAAGTTGGTGAAAACGGTGATCATGACATGGGGTATGACAGTGAATTCTTTCATCTTAATGGCAATTTTGGCTCGCTAAACTTCAGTGCGCTGATCAGCAATACTCGTATAGACAGTGCTAATAACCTCCAATCGTACCCATCAGACGACTGGGATATTGAACGTCGCTTTTTCGACATCGGCCACGCCTTTAATTTATCGGCTGCATCAGACTGGCACTTAAACCTCACCATTAACCAAATGGAAAATAAGGCCCTTATTTTTAGCCAGTCAGTGGGCACTCCTGATGACTTTTTTGTTACCGACTCCACCAGCTATTTATTAGATACCTACATACAAACCACGCTTAGCGATAATACAAGCCTCATTACAGGCGCCAGTTATGACTATTTACTTGGGGATAACGTATCGGCTGGCACTCTAAATACCGATATTGATACATGGCGCGCCACTTATTATGGCCAGATCAATCATAAACTCTCACAGGCTGGACGCATCATTGCTGGGGCGCAGTTCAATTCAACCAAAGAGCACAATGAAGGCTTTTCACCCCGAATCATGTATATCCATACGGTTAACAAGCAACATTCATTCAAGCTAGGTTATGACGAAGCGTACCGCTCACCCTTTGGGTTGGATTTATTTTTAAAGGCGGGCTTTTTAGAAGGCGATGACAACCTAGAACCCGAAACCATACAGACATGGACACTTCAACATATATTCAATGCACATGACTTTCGCCTCGCCAGCACCTTATACATTAACCACCATGAACACCTGATTGTGCGCGATGAGGCGCAATCTCCAGTAAAACTGAAAAACGCTGGGCATGTGGATTACGCTGGGGTTGAATTTGAATACAACTGGAATATTAACGCTCAATGGCGCTTAGAAGGAAACGCGAGTTATCAGCAGAACGAATCTGATACCGGCCAGAAGGATACCGGTATCGCCCCTAACATCATGATCAAGCAAGGCATCAGTGCCCAATGGGCGTCTCGACAATTTGGCCTATATGCCAGTTATTTTGGCGAGCCAACTCAACCTGTGGATCTAAACCCTAATGTGGCCGTTGTTAACCCATCACCTAATAGCTATGTGCTCGCCACCGTGCAATTTAAACAATCACTGGAGCCTTGGCTAAAAACAAAGGGATGGAGTCTGTCTGTGTATGTGGATAACTTGCTAGATGAGGCGGTGTATTATCCAGAATTCGGCCGAAAACAAGTGAACTCGTTCCCCTTTAGAGAGAGACGAGCAATTTACTTTACGTTCGATTATGCGCCTTGAGCCACGTGACGAATACGCGCCACCATACTGCGCAACCCATTGCCACGGGTTGGGCTTAGATGTTTAAGCAAGTCAAGCTCGCCAAAAAAGCCATCCATATCGAAAGCCAAGACTTGTTCTGGGGTTTTGCCATTGTAGGCGGCCATGACAACACCTAATAAGCCTGACACGATGAAAGCATCACTGGCCACATCGAAATAAAGCTTACCGTCAATTGAGTAGGGCTCAATCCATACCTGACTCTGACAGCCTGCAATCAAGCGTTCGTCTGTCTTTAAGCTGTCATCCATCACAGGCAACTGCTTACCAAGGTCAATGATGTACTTGTAACGCTCTTCCCAGGCATCAAAAAAGCTCAGGGTATCAATGATCTCTTCTGGGGTGATTTTACTACCGAAAGGGCTTTGCACTACGTTAGACATGATGTTGGCTCAACATTGGATTGAGCCGCATTTTACGGACACAGGGTACTAAAAGCAAAAAAGCCGCAAGGTTACCCTTGCGGCTTTTTTGATAGACCGATTAAGCTTACGCCGCCGTTGCGGTTTTAGCTCGTTTGGCCTCTTCTTCGTCTTTTAATTCGCGACGTAGAATTTTACCCACTGGCGTCATTGGCAGTTCATCACGGAACTCAATATGACGCGGCATTTTGTAGCCCGTTAACTTATCTTTCAGGAACGCCTTCACGTCTTCTGCTTTAAGGTTCGCATTATCGGTTACAACAAATAATTTCACCGCTTCACCTGATTTATCATCCGGCACGCCGATAACCGCGCAGTTCTCAACATCAGGATGCTCAGACACAACCGCTTCAATTTCGTTAGGGAATACATTAAAGCCAGACACTAAGATCATATCTTTAATGCGGTCTACGATTTTAACAAAGCCATCTTCATCAATAATCGCAACATCACCCGTGCGGAACCATTCGCCATCTGCAGTAAAGGCGTCTTTTGATGCGTCAGGACGTTTCCAGTAACCTTTCATCACTTGTGGGCCTTTCACACAAAGCTCACCACGTTCACCAATGGCCACTTCATTGCCTTGGTCATCGATACACATAAGCGCTGTACTTGGTACCGCTTGGCCAACTGTTCCCATGCGCTCTAAACCACCGGCAGGGTTCATTGTTACCGCAGGTGAACACTCCGTCAGACCATACGCTTCAGACACGCCCGTGCCCGTTAGTTCTTTCCAACGCTTGGCCGTATCGTCCATCAAAGCGGTACCGCCTGATAGGGTGATTTTAAGATCGCTGAAATCTAACTTTTTAAAGTTAGGGCTCGCCATTAATGAAACGAACAACGTATTCAAACCAACAAAGGCATTCAATTTAAACGGCATAATGAATTTAATGAACGTTTCAGTATCACGCGGGTTAGCAATTAATACGCTGTGATCCCCTTGCTCGAACAAGGCCATCAAATGCACAGTAAAGGCATAAATGTGATAAAGCGGTAATGGTGCCACAGCGATGGCTTGGCCTTCGCCTTTTAACAATTCACCATTTGCATTTACTTGATGCAACATGTTTTTGGATTGCAGCATGTTTGCCACAAGGTTGCGGTTTGTTAGTTCAGCCCCTTTTGCGACACCCGTTGTACCACCTGTGTACTGCAAAATAATGGTATCGGTTGGGTTAGCCATGTGAGCAGCTTTAAACGCTTTGCCTTTACCTAACGACAATGCCTTACGCAAGCGGATCGCGTCAGGCAAGCTATAAGCGGGTACCATTTTCTTCACATTTTTCATGACAAAGTTAATCAGGGTACGCTTAACCGTTGGCAGCATATCCGCAAGACTTGTCACAATAATGGTTTCTAGACCGGTTTGGTCTTTAATGTTTTGCACACTTTTGGCGAAAACATCCATACATACTAATGCTTTTGCACCTGAGTCATTGAACTGGTGCAGCATTTCACGTTCGGTATAAAGTGGGTTGGTATTGGTCACGCGCATGCCTGCACGTAAAGCACCGTACATAACAATTGGATATTGTAAGGTATTTGGCATTTGCACAGCGATGGTATCGCCAGGCTTTAAATTTGTATGGTTTTGCAAGTAGCTTGCAAATGCGCCACTTAATTCATCGATTTCTTTATACGTGACGGTATAACCGATGCTAGTGAAGGCTGGACGATCAGCGTAGTCTTTGAAGGCTTTTTCAATCACTTCAACAACAGAGCCATATTGTGCAAGATCAGCGGTAATGCTGTCATTAACACCCGGTGCGCGCTTACCATCCCAAAAAGATGCTTCCATTTTTTTCCCCTAAAACATAGGTGATAGACAACAATCTAAGCGATAAGGCTAAAGCACATAAAATGTAAGGCTAAACGCCTGCTTTCGACTGTTTGTTTATTATTTTTATTTAAAATTGCGGGGCACACTATGACGTAAACCGTAAGATTTGAAAAGCCCCTAAGGTGAGTTTTGTAGGGAAAAGCGTACAACTATTACACAAATTAATAGCGAATAATGAATAAATCGAATAACCCAAAATCAAATAGTATGACCCACAAAAAATGCGGCTATTGCCGCATTTAATATGTCATTCAATTGGAAACCTAAAAAAACATTCCGGTTTCTAGCTGAGCTTCTTCGCTCATCATTTCACGCGACCACGGCGGGTCAAACACAAGCTCAACATGCACCGCTTTTACATTCGGCACCAATGCAGCACGATACTTAACATCACTTACAAGTACAGGCCCCATTCCACAAGCTGGTGCGGTCAATGTCATGTCGATAGAGACTTTCTTGGTATTTTGATCAATGCCTACTTTATATACCAAACCAAGGTCCACTAAGTTAACAGGGATCTCTGGATCATAAATAGTTTTCAGCGCTTGCCACACATCGTCTTCACGAATGCGATCACCATCCGCCGGGTCAAAGCTTAATGTTTCGGCTTCTAAACCTAATGCCGCTGCATCGGTGCCGTCAACGCGAGCCATATTGCCGTTATATACGACGGTATAATTGCCACCCAATGCTTGTGTCAATGTGACAAAGCTACCTGACGGAATTGTAATCTTGGTACCAACAGGCACTAAGCGCGCAGGAACATCTGTCTGCGCCACCACCATTCTTCTTTCCATAATTTGGAATTCTTACTTATAAAATATTGATTGAGTCATTTACAGTAGCGCAAGCAATGAAAGAAAAACCAAGCGGGTTTTCTTTCATTGTATGTATAAACGCATTCGCTACCGACTAAACATTAAAGCTTTCACCACAACCACATTCATCTTTTGCGTTGGGGTTATTAAACTTCATAACGCTGTTTAAGCCCTCTGTGGTGTAATCGATTTCGGTACCATTTACATATGGCAGCGCTTCTGCTGTCACATACAAGGTGACATCATCGGCAGGTTGAAATACTTTTTCGTTGCCTTTTATATCGGTCAGCAACTGCAAGTCATATTTAAAACCGGAGCAACCGCTTTTTTTCACACCAAGCACAATGCCTTTTGCATCTGCGTTGGTATTAAGTTGCTTGCGCGCATAGGCCAATGCTTTTTCTGTCATGGAGACAGTAATGTCATTGGGAGAAAATGTACTTACTTCACTCATTACAACCTCCTTTAACATGCGAATTAGTTTATAAACTAAGGCCCATGTTTATAAAAACATTTTTACTTTTTCGATGGCGGTGAATAATGCATCCACCTCAGCCTTCGTATTGTAAATTGAGAACGACGCACGGGCCGTTCCCGGAATTTTAAATTGCGCCATAATCGGCATCGCGCAATGATGTCCTGTTCGCACAGCAACACCTTGCTGATCAAGCAGCATACCCACATCGGCAGGATGCGCGCCATCCAATAAAAAGCTTAAAACACCGGCTTTTTTATTGGCCGTACCCACTACACGCAAGCCCTCACACAATGCTGCTTTTTGATGAGCATAGGCGAGCAACTCTTCTTCGTAGGCTAGCATCGCTTTTCGATCTAACGACATAACAAACTTAAGTGCCTCACCAAAACCAATCACACCCGCAATATTGGGTGTGCCCGATTCAAATTTAAACGGTAAGCCTTGATACGTCGTACCTGAAAAGCTCACCTTTTCAATCATTTCACCACCACCTTGTACCGGTGGCATTTGATCGAGTAATTCTTTTTTGCCGTACAAACAGCCAATACCAGTTGGGCCAAATACTTTATGGGCCGAGAACACATAAAAATCAGCATCTAAGACACGTACATCCACTTCAAAATGGGCAACGGCTTGCGCACCATCTATTAATACTTTGGCACCGACTGCATGGGATTGTTCAATAATATCGGCAACGGGGTTTATGGTACCCAGCGCGTTACTAACATGAACAACACTGACTAACTTAACCTTGGTGCTAAGCATATCTGCAAAGGCCGTCATATCTAACTCGCCCGCGTCACTCACAGGAATCACTTTCAGAACGGCCCCTGTACGCTCGCACAGCATTTGCCAAGGTACAATATTCGCGTGATGCTCCATGGCACTGATAAGAATTTCATCACCGGCTTTAATAAACGCCGCGCCAAAACTTTGTGCAACTAAGTTAATGCTTTCTGTGGTGCCACTAGTCCAGATAATTTCTTCGCTGTACTGTGCGTTCAAAAACTGTTGCACAATTTTACGAGATTCTTCAAATCCAATAGTGGCACGATCCGCCAAAACATGAGCACCGCGATGAACATTACTATTATCCATTCGATAATAATGCTCAACCGCATCAATCACCGCTTGTGGCTTTTGTGTGGTGGCGCCGTTATCTAAATACACCAACGGTTTATCATGTACCTGTTGATGTAAAATAGGAAACTGTTCACGAATGGCCGCTACATCAAATGACATAATTACCCCTGAGCATCGTCAGCAAGTAAGTGCTGAGTTAACGATTTATCGGTTGTAAACTGTTGTGCAAGCAAAGGACGCAGCGATACACGTAACGCATCCAGTGGAATACTTTCTAGTAACTCATTGATAAAGCCAAAGCTGAGCATTATCTCTGCTTGTTGAGCGCTGATACCACGACTGCACAAATAAAACTTCGCTTCTTCGTTTAGCTGCGCCACTGTCGCACCATGTGCACATTTAACATCGTCAGCGTAAATTTCTAATTCTGGTTTCGTATTAATTTGCGCTTTATCACTTAACAATAAATTCTTATTGCTTAATTGAGCCAATGTTTTTTGCGCATCCGGATGAATATGAATACGACCGTTAAATACAGCTTTAGAGCGATCAGCCATGATGCCGCGATACACTTCATTCGTCGTGCAATTAGGTGCTTTGTGTTCGATATAACTATGTATATCCACATGCTGATCATTTTTAGGCAAATAAACGCCCTTCATTTCGCAGTGACTGCCGCCAACGTTGTGATTAACCAATACATCAAAACGTTTAATTTGACCGCCTAATAACACTTGGTAACTGTTAAATTGGCTATCACGATTAAGGTCAACGTATACACCACCAAAGTGTAAGCTGCTTTCATGTTCTTTATGCAAACGATAATGGTGCAGCTGTGCGCCGTCACCTACAATCATTTCACTCACCTGATTCAACACAACATTTTGTGTTTCATCGGTTGATAAACATTGTTCAATGACCGTCGCTTGCGCATGTTGTTCAAGTACAACTAAGCAACGATTAAATGCAGTGGCTGAATGCGATTGCGCCTGTGTAATATTCACAATCTGAATCGGTTTCGCTAACTGGATATTTTTACTCACCAATACAAACACGCCATCATTAACCTGCGCATTGTTTAGCGCGGTGAACAAGTTACGCTCAGTTTCTGCGTTATTAGCTAAATGCTTTTCAATATGTGCACGTTGCTCAGCATTCGCTTCGCTAAAACGAACTAACTGAAAACCGTCTAACGATTCATCATCTGATAATTGTGCTTGAAACTGGCCATTAATAAATACCAGTTTAATCGCATCTAAACCGTCGATTGCAAAATCAACCGGAGACACATTCGCACTAATCGGTTCAACCGATTGGTTAAAATCTTGTTTGGTGAGCGCGTGCAAGCTTGTGTATTTCCAAGACTCTGTTTTACGCGTCGGAAACGGCATCGCTGCAAACGCACTCACACCTGCAGCGTTAACATTGTTAAATGTCTGTCCAGCTGCATTTGCTTGCACAAAAGACAAAGCTTGTTGATTAAACTCTGAAACTGCTTGTGTCATATTAAGCTGCTCCGTTTTCAATCCAGCCGTAGCCTTTTTCTTCAAGCTCAAGCGCTAGCTCTTTGCCGCCGGATTTTACAATTTTGCCGTCTGCCAATACATGTACAAAATCAGGTACGATGTAATCAAGCAAACGTTGGTAATGGGTTACCACAATAAAAGATCGATTAGGATCACGCTGTGAATTAACACCTTCAGCCACGACTTGTAACGCATCGATATCCAAACCAGAGTCGGTTTCATCTAAAATGCACAGTTTTGGCTCAAGCAACATCATTTGCATGATTTCGTTACGCTTTTTCTCACCGCCACTAAAACCTTCGTTTACGCCACGTTTTAAGAAGTTTTGATCTAAGTTGACCGCTTTACATTTTTCGCGAGCCAGTTTTAAAAATGTCACACTGTCCATTGGCTCTTGACCACGATGACTGCGCACCGAATCAACCGATGCTTTTAAAAACTCTAAATTGCTAACACCTGGGATTTCAACTGGATACTGAAACGCTAAGAACAAACCTTCACGGGCGCGCTCTTCTGTGCCCATTTCTAAAATATTTTTACCATCAAACTTCACGTCGCCGGCGGTTACTTCATAGCCTTCACGACCCGACAAAACATTGCCAAGGGTGCTTTTGCCCGCGCCGTTTGGTCCCATAATCGCATGGATTTCGCCCGGCTTAACTTCGATGCTTAAGCCTTTGAGAATTTCTTTGTTTTCAATACTTGCGTGTAAATTTTTGATGCTTAACATAATTCATTCCAATCTTGTTTGTAGGGCGGAAATATCAATCGCCGCATTTCAATTGGTGGGCAATGCCCACCCTACATAAACGTTTAACCGACCGAGCCTTCCAGTGACACTTCTAATAACTTGCCGGCTTCGACCGCAAATTCCATTGGCAATTCTTTAAATACTTCTTTACAGAAACCGTTCACAATCATAGAAACCGCTTTCTCTGGGTCTATGCCGCGTTGCTGACACAAAAACATTTGGTCGTCACTTACGGTTGATGTGGTCGCTTCATGTTCGATCACCGCACTTGGGTGCTTACTTTCGATATAAGGAAAAGTATGGGCGCCACATTTGTCACCAATCAACAACGAGTCACATTGTGTAAAGTTACGCGCGCCAGCTGCACTTGGATTCATGCGCACTAAGCCACGATAAGCATTTTGGCTCTTACCCGCGCTAATGCCTTTTGAGATAATCGTCGACTTAGTATTTTTACCTAAGTGAATCATTTTGGTGCCCGTATCGGCTTGTTGATGATTATTGGTTAGTGCAACCGAATAAAATTCACCAATAGCGTTATCCCCTTTTAAAATACAGCTTGGGTATTTCCATGTAACCGCAGAACCGGTTTCGACTTGCGTCCACGATACTTTTGCATTGGTATGCGCCACGGCACGCTTAGTTACAAAATTGTAAATACCACCTTTGCCGTTTTCATCACCTGGGTACCAGTTTTGTACTGTGCTGTATTTGATTTCAGCGTCATCTAGAACAATCAATTCAACCACTGCCGCGTGCAACTGATTTTCGTCACGCATTGGCGCAGTACAACCTTCAAGGTAACTGACGTGAGAACCTTCGTCGGCAATGATTAAGGTTCGCTCAAACTGACCCGTGTTTTGCTCGTTAATTCTGAAATACGTAGAAAGCTCCATCGGGCAACGCACGCCTTTAGGAATATAAACAAAGCTACCATCAGAGAACACGGCACAGTTAAGCGCAGAATAATAGTTATCACGCTGCGGCACGACTGAGCCTAAATATTTTTTAACCAGCTCAGGGTGTTTATGCACCGCTTCACTGATGGGCATAAAGATGACACCTGCTTCAGATAATTTTTCGCGAAACGTAGTGGCTACCGAAACAGAGTCAAATACGATGTCCATTGCAACATTAGCCACACCCGCCAGTACCGCTTGCTCGTGCAATGGAATGCCGAGTTTTTCATAGGTGCGCAGTAATTCTGGGTCTACTTCATCTAAAGACTGAGGCTTATCAGCCATGCTCTTTGGTGATGAATAGTAAGAAATATCTTGGAAGTTAATTTTTGGATAATGCACATGAGCCCATGTTGGCTCTTCCATTTCCAAGAATATAGCAAACGCTTTTAAGCGCCATTCAAGTAACCACTCAGGCTCGCCTTTTTTAGCGCTGATAAAACGAATAACGTCTTCGTTCAAACCAGGTGGTAAAGTGTCACTTTCTATATCGGTAACGAATCCTGCTGCGTATTCATTTTTGATATATTGATTAATGTCTTCGCTCATCAAACTGCTCCTAGTCACAACCCTAAACGGCTATGCCTCTCAGTCTTTGTACGGCAGTGGTCACACTGGCTACCGCCTGATTAATGTCATCTTCTGTGGTGAAGCGCCCCATCGAAAAACGAATGGAAGCGTGAGCCAATTCATCATCTAAGCCTATGGCTCTTAATACATACGACGGCGCCATTGTGGCCGAGTTACAGGCACTGCCAGAACTCACGGCTAAATCGTGTAAGGATAATAAAAGGGATTCACCATCTACATCAGAAAAGCTGATATTGGTAATATTGGCCACAGTATTGTCGCCATTAACGCAAACACCACCTAATGGCATTAAGCCGTCAGTTAACGTTTGTTTAAGAGCACTTAGGCGTGCTTCTTCTTGTGTAAGTTGTTCAACTGCCAATTGAGCTGCCAAGCCTAAACCAACAATTTGATGGGTCGCTAGTGTGCCGCTGCGCATGCCACGTTCGTGACCGCCACCATGAATTTGTGCACTCAATTTAACGCCGCGTCGCACAAATAATGCACCCATACCTTTTGGGCCATAAAATTTATGCGCACTGATTGAAAGTAAATCAATGGCGTCGCGTTCTAAATTTATTTCGACTTTTCCAAGTGCTTGGGCTGCGTCCACATGGAATAAAATATTTTTGCTGTGACAAAGCTCTGCGATTTGCGCGATAGGATTAATACACCCTAATTCGTTGTTCACGTACATCATGGAAACTAAAAACGTGTCGTCTTCTATTGCTTGCTCTATTTGTTCAACATCCACAAGGCCTGACCCTTGAGGTTGTAAGTACGTCACGCGGAACCCTTGTTGCTGTAAATAAGCACACACATCTAATACCGCTTTGTGCTCAATACTGCTGGTAATAATATGGCCTTTTAACTTACCCGCACAAACACCTTTAATGGCTAAATTGTTTGCTTCGGTTGCGCCGGATGTCCATACAATTTCGCGACTGTCACATTGCAGCGCTTTTGCTAATTGACCACGGGCATTTTCAACGGCTTCTTCGGCCATCCACCCAAATCGATGGGAGCGAGAGGCTGGGTTAGCAAAATTACCATCCAGAGTTAAGCAGGCAGCCATTGCTTCGGCCACTTGAGGATCCACTGGCGTAGTGGCTGCATAATCTAGATAAATAGGGGTCATATTGTCTCTACTACTTTGATTGATTAAACCGTAAACAACGCCTAAGCAGACGTTAGTGTAATCAGTGATTCTGTTTCAATCTTGTTGTGCGCACGCTCATCTTGGCGCTTTGCCACATCACGAATTTCTTTTCTACTAATTAAATCTTGAATACTAATATCATCTAAAAATTCATGTATCTGATGACTAAGATCTTGCCACAAATGATGAGTGAGACATTGATCTCCTTCTTGGCAATCACCTTTACCACGGCAACGCGTGGCGTCCATGGATTCATTTACCGCATCGACCACTTGAGCAATGCTGATTTCGCCTTCGCTGCGGGCCAGTCGATAACCACCACCGGGACCTCGCACAGATGAAACCAGTTCACTACGGCGCAGTTTTGCGAATAATTGCTCTAAGTAAGACAAGCTAATGCCTTGACGATTAGAGATATCATTCAAACTTACCGGCTTAGAGTGCCCATGTATGGCCAAATCAAGCATGGCTGTCACCGCATAGCGGCCTTTTGTTGTCAGTCTCATTGTCCGTACCCCTCATGTACAGTCAGCGATCTATAAAGCAGATTATCTTAAACCCGACTAAAACAGTCAACTATTTACTTGAGTAAAGTGAAGGGTTATTAGATTAAATGGACATGAGCACCAATTTCGGCGGGAAATTTTACCAGAAGAGACTGAAATTGGCTAAAAAGACACGTATATGAATGATTAATGCCCTAAATCACTGAAAGCGACCGATATAAGAAGTACATATATCGCTATTTATCCCTGCGTTTCTTTTTGCTGATCGATATTCAATAACAAGTTTTGCAAAGATGACTGATACTCGCCGGGGTCTTGCCATAAGTGACGCTGAATCGCTTCTAGCATACGCTCGGCCATTTCTTCTAGCGCATCGCGGTTATTTTCTTCTAAAAAGGCCTGATTCGTTTGATCAAAAATTAACGCATCGGCAACGCGCTCGTATTGGTAGTCATCAATGAGCCCTGTCGTGGCGTCATAAGCGAATAGATAGTCAACACTGGCAGCCATTTCAAACGCGCCTTTATAACCATGCTCTTGCATGGCCGATATCCATTTTGGGTTCAATACCCTAGACCGAATAACCCGATTAAGCTCTTCTTTTAATGTGCGAATTTTAGGCGCTGACGGATTAGCGTGATCACCATGGTAAACTCGTCGGGGCACTTTCTTTGAATACCGTGACCGCGTTACTCATGCCACCTTGAAATTGATAATAATCATCGCTGTCTAATAAATCGTGTTCCCGATTATCTTGGTTTTGTAATACAACCTCTAAGGTAGACAACTGATACTGAAAAGCCCCATGTGCGGCAATTGCGTCACCTAATTCATTGCCTATATCAATTTCAGAGTTATCACTTGAGTGTGCCGCATCGCCTTTTTGAACAGGCTGCCCGTATGCATAGCCTCCCCAATTTAAATAGGCATTGGCAAGATCATCGTTTTTCTCCCAGCAACGTTCGTCAATCAAGCCTTGTAGGCCTGCACCATACGCACCTGGCTTGCTGCCAAATACTCGAAAAGTGGCTTGCTGTTGCGCTGCTTGCGCGGTCACACCCTGCGCTTCTAGTTCTTTAACACGCTTTAAAACGTTTTGCCGGATAGTGTTACCAAAACCCGGTTCTTCTAATTTTGCAATGGCCTTTACTGCGGCATCAAACAAACGCATAACATTAGGAAAAGCATCACGAAAAAAACCGGATACCCGCAACGTTACATCCACTCTTGGGCGCTGCATTAACATGGTGGGCGTAATTTCAAAGTCCACTACCCGTTGTGAGCCAGCTGCCCAAATAGGCTTAACGCCCATCAACGCAAATGCTTGGGCAATGTCATCACCGCCCGTGCGCATAGTCGCGGTGCCCCAAACCGATAACCCTAATTGCTTAGGGTAATCCCCATGATCTTGAAGGTGTCGCTCGATAACGGCTTGTGCCGATTTTTGCCCCAGCGCCCATGCTGCGGGGGACGGAATAGAGCGGTTATCCACAGAGAAAAAATTACGCCCCGTAGGCAATGTGTCTAAGCGGCCTCTCGTCGGTGCGCCACTGGGCCCGGGTGGTACAAAGCCACCGCTTAAACCGGATAATATGGATTGTATTTCTAAGTGCGCACTTTGATGCAAGGCGGGGAATAATGTGTGCTTGGCATACTTAAGTTGCTGCGCCGTATTTGGTAACCACTCTGCTATTTCATGTAGCGGTTTTTCACTCAATACAAACCATTGGATACATTGCGCAGCCAGAACTTCAAGTGTGTCGCGAACATCGGCAGTGGTTCGCCACGAGCATTGCTCTAACCCAAAATACACACAAACTTTTGAGATGGCTAAATCATTTTGGGTAACGTGCAGCCATGGAATCACTTGGCTAATTAATGGGTCAAAGGCATCTTGTACAATGTAGAGCCCTAAGTCATGGGATAAGTTATGCAAAATACCTTGTGCATAAGCCGCTTGGCCTCGGGGCAAACGTAATAACGCTACGATCGTGTCTTTTAATTTATCGTTATCGGGCAATTCACCTAAGCGATGCAAACCGTGTCGAATTTGTGCTTCTTTGATATCGCACAGGTAGGTATCCAGTTGTTCAAAAATAGCGTCATCTTCAGGCGCCTCTTTTGATAACGAAAGGTTAAGCTCCTCTAAGATATGCTGTTGTTTTACTTCTTCTAAAATTTTATTTTTTAGCCATTGCTCACGCCTAATATCTAAACCCAGTGCTTGATAATATTCATCAACCAATGATTCAAGTGTTGCCAATTCGCCGTAGGTTTCTGCACGGGTCATGGGCGGCATGAGATGATCAATGATGACAGCTTGTGCTCTGCGCTTAGCTTGTGCGCCTTCGCCTGGATCATTCACAATAAACGGATAAAAATGCGGCATGGGGCCTAAAGCAATATCCGGCCAGCATTGATTTGAAAGGCCCGTGCCTTTGCCCGGTAGCCATTCTAGATTGCCGTGTTTGCCCACATGAATGACCGCATCCACTTCATAAACATGTCGTAGCCAAAAATAAAAGGCCAAATAACTGTGTGGCGGCACTAAGTCTGGATCGTGATAATTAGCCACCAAGTCGCGATCAAACCCTCTCGCAGGTTGAATACCAATAAAAGTTTCTCCTAAGCGCATGCCCGCTAACATCATACGCCCTTGTCGGCACTTAGGGTCTTGCTCTGGGCTGCCCCATTTTTCCCAAACTGCTTGTTGGTTTTCTATGGGTAATTGCTGGAAGTACTGCATATACACGTTTAAATCTAAACTCTGCCAGCACGGTAATTGGTGCAGTGTATTTGGGTTATTGGTAATAGAGCCAAGCAGTTCTTGAATGAGTTGAGTGCCATCATCGGGAATATGTCTAATAGGATAACCCGCCTGCTCAAGGGCTCGTAAAATAGTAACGGTGGAGGCAGGAGTATCCAGCCCGACGCCATTACCAATTCGCCCATCTTTTGTTGGGTAGTTGGCCATAATGATGGCAAGCTTTTTATCGGTGTTATTTTTTTTACCTAATTGGCAATATTTTTTTGCCAAAGCCGAAACAAAATCCGCACGCTCTTCATGCAAACCGTAACGCACCACCGACATTTGTGCCCGCGCGCTGTAATACCCTTCTGTTTTAAAACTAATAGCACGGGTAATAATACGCCCGTCCATTTCGGGTAAAACAACTTGCATGGCAATATCACGGCTGCGTAACCCTTGAGAATAATTTTTCCAATCGTCTTGTGTTGTGCTCGCTAGCATCAACTGGAACACAGGAATGTTACGTTCAAAGGGTGATAAAAAGTCACTGGGTTGATTTGATAACTCAGGAGCCGACACGCGATTACAGGCAAAGCCTGTGGTGTTCATAATGACAGACGCCTGGCTTTCATTTATCCACAGGCTTACTTGTGACATCACCTCTTTTTCTTTTAGTGATGTAACCGCTATGGGTAAAGGTTGTAACCCCATTAACTGCATTCGCTTAATAAGCGCATCAAACATTTGTGTATTAGCGCTTTGTAAATGGCTGCGATAAAACAATAAAGCACATACATTTTCATTAAGCGGCTGAGCATACTTTTGCCACATGGATAATTGATCAGTAAATTCACAATTCGGCCAATACAACAATGCACGTGGCAAGGGTTTTGGTGGCGCTAAGTCTGACGTTATTTCAATTTTCTTTATCTCAACTGAGCTTAAAAACTGTTGCTGCACATAACGCAATAAATTAACGCTGTTATTGACACCGCCTTCGCGTAAATAGCGCCATACGGTATACGCGTGTTCAACCGACACATTACTCGAGGCAAATAATTCTGGGTCAGGCGTGTCATCACCGGGCACAAAAATAAGATGCCGCCCGGTTTTGTTTTTCGCCCAAGCTTGTAATTGCTCAACGCCATAATCCCAATAGCTTTGCCCGCCCAAAAGTGATACCACCACAATCGAAGATTGTGACAGCACCTTGTCTTCATATAAATCAAACGCAGCAGGTTTTAAAAGATGCATCCAGTTTGCTAATCGCACACTGAGTGAATCGTGATCGTTTAATTCCACGGCGCTGGCCAATGCGCTTAAACTGCTATCCGCCGCTGATAAAATTATGATATCAGCAGGGGTTTGCTCTAAATCAACAATGCCTTCGTCTTCAACAAAGCCACCTGGCTGGGCTGCAAATAAATGCATGAATTAAGCTGACACCTCGGCATCTGTAACACTATTTTTGTCGATACACGCGGTTAATAACGTGGACTCAAGCGTGGCTTGATCAAATCCTTTACCTATAAACACAAGCTGGGTTTGACGGCTTTCTTCCGGCTGCCATAAACGATCAAAGTACACATCTAAGCGCTTACCAACCGCTTGCAGTACTTGGCGCATGGGTTTATTGGGTAAGGCTGCAAACCCTTTAATGCGATAAAGGGTATGGTTTGCAAGTAGGGTTTGAATCGCGGTTTGTAACTTATCGCCATCCACTTCACCTAGCGTGATCACACACGAATCAAAATGATCGTGTGCATGTTCATGGTGCTCACCATGTGCGTGGTGGTGATCATGATGGGTGTGCACGTGTTCAATACGATCTTCTGCGGCTGCGCCAATGCCCATTAATTCAATTAACGACGGGCTGTTTGATTCTTCACTGTCTTGTGGATGACTCACATATAAAGTTTTAACGCTGTTAGGCACTTTTGCGCCTACGATTTTTTCAACTAGCACGCGTTGATCATCACTGAGTAAATCGTTTTTACCTACCATGACTAAATCGGCGGCACTAAGCTGATCATCTAATAACTCTTGCAAACTTGGGTCGTGGTCTAGGCTTTCATCGGCTAGGCGTTGTGCCTGTACTAGATCTTCATCGTTAGCGAAACGACCAGCCGCCACGGCAGGGCCATCAATCAATGTGATGACAGAATCGACGGTGCAATGTTGTTTAATTTCAGGCCAGTTAAACGCTTGCACTAATGGTTTAGGTAAAGCCAAACCACTTGTTTCAATTAATATGTGGTCAATATCATCACGACGCTCAACCAACTTTTGCATCACAGGTAAAAACTCTTCTTCTACGGTGCAGCAAATACAACCATTGGCTAATTCATAAATGCCACTGTCACCTTCGCCTACAATCGAAGCCGCTTCGTCTTCGCAATCTAATGGGCAGCTACGTAATAAATCGGCATCGATATCTAGCTCACCAAATTCGTTCACAATAACGGCGATGCGTTTGCCCTTGGCTTGTTTCAGTAAGTTAGACAGTAACGTGGTTTTACCACTGCCTAAAAATCCAGTAACAATGGTGGCGGGAATTTTATTGAGTTGCATATTTAAGCATCCTGATTCTATTTGTTATTTAATTTTTAAGTAATCGCGCGTTTAACGGTTCTAGGTGTTGATGGTTTCACTTTTGGGCGGTACACGTGCGCTTGATTTTGATCATACAAATAGGAATCATCGAACTGCTCGGTGTTAAGCACGTGGCCCACTAAAATAAGTGCGGTGCGTGTGAATTTTTTATCACGTACTTTTTGAACAATATCGCTTAAACGTCCTTCAACTTTATCTTGGTCAGGCCATGATGTGCGATAGCACACAGCAACTGGACAGTCTTCACCATAAAAAGGAATTAACTCTTCAACGATTTTATGAATGCGCGTCACCCCTAAATGAATTACAAGCGTGGCACCCGATGCGGCTAATGCAGGTAAACGTTCGCGCTCTGGGAAAGGGGTTTTACCCTCGTAACGCGTCATGATAATGGTTTGTGAAACACCCGAAAGCGTAAGCTCTTTACCTAACCATGCAGCCGATGCCGACGTGGCCGTCACACCGGGAATCACTTCATAAGGAATATGCAAAGACTCTAAGCGGCGAATTTGTTCGCCTATGGCACCGTAAACAGACGGATCACCAGAATGCACACGGGCCACATTTTTACCTTGCTCATGTGCAATACAAATGTGTTGCATGATTTCTTCTAAATCAAGCGATGCGGTATCAATAATTTTTTCAGCGCTGGCTTCTGAGCTTTGTAAAATTTCTCGCGGCACCAAAGAGCCTGCATATAAAATAATAGGGCTTTGTTCGATAATGCGCTGAGCTTTAACGGTAATTAATTCTGGGTCACCTGGGCCTGCACCAACAAAATAAACGGTCATGCAGTTGCTCCTTCATTTGTTTCTATCGTATTTTCTACACCCAATTTCTTTTTATAACCGCGTGGGGTGTATACCCATTCTTTTTGAGTTTGAGTATTCACAATTCTGCGTGATTCACTGTTGCCCACAGACACCATGGTGAACATATCCACATCTTTTGCATCTAACTTATCTAACGTGGTAATAGTAATGGTTTCGTCTTGACGTGTGAGTTGACGACCAATTAATACAGGGGTAGAAGCAGGACGATATTGCAATAAAATATCGCGGGCGGTATTGAGTTGCCAATCTCGTTTTTTAGATACCGGATTATAAAAAGAAATCACAAAGTCGCCTTCACCTGCACTGTGTATGCGTTTTTCGATGGTTTCCCATGGCGTTAATAAATTGCTTAGCGATACGGTGCAAAAATCATGACCAAGCATGGCGCCTACTCGGCTCGCCCCCGCTTGCATGGCTGATATTCCGGGAATCACTTCGATGTCTACATCTAACCATTCAGGATGATCTTCATTGCCTTGAAGTTGCTGATCTAATAATTCAAATACCAAGGTGGCCATGGCATAAATACCAATATCACCACTGGATATAAGCGCGGTGGTTTTGCCACTGGCCGCCAAGTTTAAAGCTAAACGTGCACGACCGATTTCTTCACCTAATGGTAAATCGTGATGTTGCTTGTTTTTACACACATCACCCAGTAAATCTAAATACAAACCATACGCCACTAAATCGCTACTCGCTTTAATGGCTTCGTGGGCTTTTGGTGCAACTAGGTCGCTGGCGCCCGGCCCTGTTCCTACTACAAATAATTGTGTCATATTATGTTTCGCTAAAAGTGTAATTTGGCTTGTTATCCATTAATGCTCACAGGCGCGGATAACTTCTTGCAATCGCACACGTGGCTTTTGCATTTTTATGCTTGGGTAAAATAAGCTCGGCCACATCACAAGTTGCATGGCTGGCCCCAACCAGCGCTGCACTTTCGGCAACGCCGTAAACCCCTACGGTTTTAAATATATAATCGGATTTTGTGCTTAATTGATGTTCGACTTTTGCAAGCTCATGCTTTTGCCAAGTATCAAAAGGGCGTTGCATGATATCGGCTAACCAAATCAAACCGGTTTCATCGGCTTTTATATCAATGCTATTAACACTATGAATATCGCTTAATATTAAACCGGCTTTTGCCAAGCACTCATCTCTAATCTCCACCAAGTATTCATTTGGGCAATCACGCTCACATCCCATACCCAGTGTATAAATCGGTTTTAAATACGGTTTAGCCGTGGTGATAACCGCTGTGCCGTTTAATGCGTTGGCAATATCATTCGCCCAATCATTACTGCCGCCTTCATGACCTGAAATTAACGGCACAACAAATTGTCCTTTTTCATCAAGCACTAACACAGCAGGGTCTTCATATTTATTTTTTAGAACAGGGGCCAATGTGCGCACGGCAATACCCATGGCACAAATTAAAATTAATCGATCCCCTTGTGAAAAATACGATTGCACCGTTTGGGTAAACGGCGACGGTTTAAAAATAACGTCAGCTGTGTTCTCGTGATTATTTTGATTTAAGAGTGCATGAATCGTGTGGGCAAGTTTTAGGCCGGCCTCTGTGAGCGCAACAATACGTATCATGCGCGCCCCCTATTTTTTTGGGTCACTAAAAATAATGAAAAATATGGGCCTGTAGAGTCTGCTGGCAATAAAGATAAATCCGATATAATTCTTTGGTTTTCTCGACCGATGTATTCTAAATATTGGCCATCTTCAAACCGCTTGGTTTCTTTTAATAATGCCAATAATCTGGGCCTTGCCATGCCTGCCTTCATGATGACCACGGTGTCATGCAACAACAACGTCTGACAAATAATGTCATCATTGTGGCGACCGCTGATAACGGCGTACGATTCTTTCAATATGGTAAGTGGATTTTGCAACACAGCCGATGCCGATTGTGGCGAGGTGATACCCGGTATGACTTGGCACACGCATGCAGACTCTAGGCGTTCTAATAGATATGCGAATGAGCCAAAAAATAACGGGTCGCCTTCACATAAAAACACCACGTGTTTACCTGAACGTATGTATTCTGCAATTTTTACGGCCGCAGCATCATATACGGCACTGCCCACATTAGGATCACGGGACATGGGCATATAAATAGGATAATGAATCGCCGCGTGATCTCGCTCATCTACTAGTGTTTGTGCAATAAATAGGGATTGTGATTCATCTTTATCATTGACCAAATAGCAAATCACGTCGGCGGTTTTAATGATGCGCGCCGCTTTTAACGTGATGAGTTCAGGGTCTCCTGGCCCAACACCTACGCCCCAAAACATACCCTGTTGATTATGATCAGTCATGCTTTACCCATTTAAATAACGTAACCGGTAAATTTGGGCGATATAATAATTGCCCCGCTAGTTGGCCTGCTCGGCTTACCGTGATTTGGCTACTTTCAAATTCAGCGTCGCTGCATTCATCACGATGACTTAAAAACGCCATCAAAATATATTTGGTATCTTCTGTTACCGCACTGGCCATTAAGATTCCGCCAATGGGAAGTGTTGCCCAGCATTGCTTCAGCAATAAGGCCAATTCACCATCGCTGCCGCCGATAAAAATTTTATTGGGCTGTTTTAAATCATCTAATGCAGTAGGAGCACGACCAGAAACAATATGTAAGTTTTGCGATACGCCAAACTTTTCTTGATTGGATTTTAAACATTGAAGACGATCATTATGGTGCTCAATGGCAAAAACTAAATGCTGGGTTTGCCACAGTGCTAACTCGATAGCCACAGAACCACACCCTGCGCCTATGTCCCAAATCACATCACCACGGCTGGCTTGCATCATTGAAAGAATCGATAAGCGCACTTCTCGCTTAGTGATCATGCCTTTACCATGCTCGCCATCGGTAATGAATTGCGCATCGGGGATACCCGGAAACTCAGCACTATAGCGCTCACAATTTTGTGTTGAAATGATGCTCACATGCAAAGGGTCAAAAGAGCGTGCTGATATTTGTGGGTCGTTTATTTCAAACGTTCTAATGTTTTGTTCGTCATACCCCAATTTTTCACACACATGAATATGCCCACTTATAAATCCTAGTTGTTTGCATTCTTCAACTAATGCAGCAGGCGAACTGTTTTGATCCGTAAGCATTAACAACGTTTGGTTTTGTTTTATATGTCGGCGTAATGAATTTAACGGTCGCCCATGTAAACTGATCACATCCACATCTTGTAACGATAAACCCAGTTCATGGCAAGCCGCTTGTATGCTCGAAACCGCGGGATAAAACCGTAATTGGTTATTTGGGTATTGCTGTGAAAACCAGCGCCCAATACCAAAGTACAACGGATCACCCGATGCCAGTATGACGATGTTTGTATGACCAATAATTTGCTGTGATGATAACCATGCTGGTAATTCAGAAAATTTGGGAAAGTGATGGGTTTCTTGCTGGGTTAAATGCGATTCGATTACCGCTATTTGCCGTGCACTGCCTAACACGCTATCGGCTTGCTGCAATGCATTAAGCGCCTGCGGTGTGAGTTGTGCAGTTTGTGATACACCTAAACCAATAATGTGAAATATCATAGGCTGTAACATATTAATACCACTCGCCTTGATTGCATCTTAACAAAGCATTTACGGTGGCCGCCGAAACACCACTGCCGCCCATGCGCCCTAATAAGGTAATGCATTCAATGCCCAATTTTTTATGGGTGTCCCACAATGCTTGCTTAGATTCTGCCGCGCCAACAAACCCTACCGGCATACCAATAATAAGCGCGGGTTTATCGGCACCGCCTTCAATCATTTCTAATAATTTAAACAAGGCGGTTGGAGCATTGGCAATAACAACAACGCTGTCTTTAAGCTGGTCTTGCCATAAATCTAACGCGGCCATGGTGCGCGTTTCGCCTGCGGCTTTTGCCAATACTGGCACGCGAGGATCATTTAAATAGCAAATAGGTTCATGCTTGATCATGCGCTTGGTAATGCCTTGTTTGACCATTTCAACGTCACACAAAATACGCTGTGGATGCTCAAGTGCTGTACGACCTGCATCGCAGGCGTTGTCACTAAAAAAAACCTGTGACGCAATTTCGGGCATGCCCAATGTGTGAACAATCCGCATAACCACTTGTTGCTGCTGACGCGAGAGCTCAGACAAATTCGTTAATTCACGAATTTGTCGAAAGCTTTCTTGCTCGATGGCTTGAGGGTTTTTCTCAAACTGGTATGCCATGTTTAGTTTTCTTCAACTTGAAGTTTTGAATCATGGCCATGAGAGTGCGAATGAGAGTGGCTATGATCATGAGAATGTCCATGATGATGGTGATCATGATCGGCATCTGTGCCAATACCTTGTACGTGGTGGTGATGACTTTCTTGTACCGCGCCAACCTTATGCTCAGCGCCTACAATTTGAACGCGATACTGGCACAACTGACAATTCATATTTGGGTTGCCCGTTTCAATTTCTTCAAGCTTTTGCACAAACGTATCGATCACCTTTACATGATCATTTAAATACGGTGCTTTTACCACGGTTACATCAACGTGCGCCTTAGCGTAATCATCTACCCAGTTATGGATTTTTTTAATTAAACGTCCTGTAAACATAAAGTAAGGAAAGACGATCACTTGCTTAAACCCTAAACCATGTGCGCGCTCTAAACAGTCAGGGACTAATGGCGTTGTCACGCCGCTATAAGCGGTGGTTGCCCAACCAAACCCCATGCCTTCTTCAAGAAAACGCGTGATCTTACAAATATTGGAATTAGCATCCGCATCGGAGGCGCCACGGCCAACCACTAATAACAACGTATCTTTACGGTTATATTCACCACCCAGACGCTGCTTCATTTCAACTTCGGCCTGCTCAATACGAGCACTGGCGGCTTGAATCATTTTTGGGTTTACACCGAGCTCAGAGCCGTATTCTATGGTGACGCCGTATTGTTTTTGCATGGCGTTTAACTCACTCGGAATATCATTCTTAGCGTGGCCGCCAGCCATTAACATGCCAGGGATGGCATAAATATGAGTCACGCCTTTGGCAATCAATTTTTCAATGCCTTCTGAAATCATCGGACGTACAAATTCTAGAAAACCGGTTTCAACTAAACGGTCCGGGAAGCGTTGACGAAAATGATCCGCAAGCTGATAAAATTCTTTTACCGCATCAACATCTCGGGAACCGTGACCCACAAATAAAATAGCAGGTTTGGCTGCCACGTTTGGATTATCTTCTTTTACAATAAGATTATCTGTTGGCTGGTTTGTCATAATTTTCTCTCATGTTTTATATTGATTTTTATGCTTATGTTTGTGTTTAAAAATCAAGTTATTTATCTAATGGTTGTCATTCAAAATGTATGCTTTGCATGCATCTAGTGCTGTAAATTCTAAATCGGCCCTGGGCAACACAGGACGACTTAGCATAAATATTGGTATTTTCATCTTTCTAGCGGCTATTAACTTTGCTTGCGTGGCAGTACCACCACTGTTTTTGCAAACCAATGCATCAATATTATGCTGAGTTAACAAAGCGGCTTCGCATTGTTCTTCAAATGGCCCGACGGCTTTTATCCATGTGATTGATTCAGGTAAATCAATTTTCGGTTTTACAGCGGTTCTTAGCACTTGCTTTTGGTGTGTGTAACTTGCTAGCTTTTTTGTTTGCGCTTCACTTAATTGGCCTTGAGTTAAAAAAACATGCTGTTTATTTTTTAACTCATTAAATAACGTATTCCAGTCATCAAACTCACACCAATCATCGTCTGAGGTTTTTATCCAGGGCAACCTATTCAAACGCCAACACGGAATATTAATGTCTTGGGCGCTGGCCACCGCATGAGTACTCATATTGAACGCATAAGGGTGCGTAACATCTAAAATGGCATTTATGGATTGATCTTTTAAATATTGTGTTAAACCACCAAACTGAGTGAACCCACCTACTAATAATTCATACGGCACATTAGGAATACGCACCAAGCCCGCAATGCTGTAAACAACATGAACTCCGGCTTCGTATAAGGCATCAGCCATTTTTCGCCCGTCAGATGTGCCACCCAACAACAACAATTTAAAACCCGATGTATTCACGTTAAGTTTATTCATGGCTGCTACCAATAAACTGACCTTTACGATCAACGGCAAATATTTCGACCTCTATTACATCGGGTATAACAGCATGTACATTTTGCTTCGCGGCTTGGCAAACCAACGCAGCCAAATTCAAATTCTGAGCTTGGCATAACGCAAGCACTTCGATACTGGTGTTAGCTAAACGTATTTTTTCCTGTAATTCATCCGTACCACCGAGTTGTTTCGCCCAATGAGATAAACGCTCAAAATTAATAGACGATGCTTTGCTGTGTAAATCCATATGACCATCGGCTAATTTGGTTAACTTACCAAACCCAGCGCAAATGCTCACTTTCTGTGGCACGGTTTTGTTCCTGTTTAAATCGGCTTTTAATATGCTTTAGCAATGCGCCAATAAAATCACCCATTTCAATCATGGCCATTTCATTTAAATTATATTTTTGCTGAATGGCCTGCTCACTTAAGTTACCGGTACTGGCGGCGATGTGACTTAAATCATTTGCTAAGGCTACATCCACACCTTGATGAATAGACGCAATATACGCAGCACATGAAAACGGCCTAACAATGCCAGATGTCCCCAAGACCGATAAACCGCCCACAATACCCAAACGAGGGTTCATGGTTTTAAGTGCTAATGCCTCACCATCTTCTATGCCCACCGTAATTTGAAAACCGCCGTCATAACCAAGCTCTTCTGATAAGTGCTGTAAATGTTCCGTCATCATTTGTCGCGGTACTGGATTAATAGCAGGCTCACCAATCGCCAAAGAAAGACCTTCGCGTGTCACTGTGCCCACGCCTTTACCAGCCATAAATACATTTTTCTGATTGTTTATTTTTTTAAGTGACACCCATATTTTTGCACCGTGTGTGACATCAGGGTCATCACCTGCATCTTTAATTGTCGAGGCCGTTACGCTGCCATTGTTTTCACATACATCTAAAATCGAAAGTTCGACTACCTTGGCTGTGGCGTCATCTGTTTTTCGTTTTCGCCTAGGCAATGTCACACTGATGACTTGTGGGCCATACACCTTTTTAAACAAACCATTAACTGCCGCCACGCAACATGCTGTCGCGCAACAACCCGTTGTCAGCCCTGTCTTTAATTTGACAGGTTGTTCGCCATTTTTAGGCTCATGGCTTTCAGGCCACATGGTGTTTTTTCATCATTAAGCCGTCAGCCAATAACCGCCTAGTAAAATAGACGCAACCGCAATTAAGTAGCGACTGCCCTGAAACACGCGCACATCCAGTGCTTTTAATTTTTTCTGAATCGAGCCCAGCCCTAAACCAAAGCTTGCCATAGACAGCAATACGCCCAGTGAAAATAATGCTAAGTACAGCATGGCAGTGCTCAGCTGCGCCTGCCCGACCATAGGCACCACCGCTAATGCAGGCGCACTACCTGCAAGCCCATGTAACATGCCGACAAATGTTGGGGTGTGTTCATTTTTTTTTGTGTGCTCAACATCATCTAAACACCAATGAGTGTGTTTAACGTCACCATGCTGGTGAGTCACTAAGATTAATTTTTGCTTTCGACATTGATGCAAACACATCACACCGATCACAATTAATAAAACCCCTACGCTGCTTTCGGCAAACTGTATAAAGGCTTCTGGTAATTGCAGCCCTAAACCAAATAGCAATACACCGCATAACATTAATACTCCGCCATGCCCCAGCGCCCATTGCGTACTAAATAAAAGCGTTCGTTTTAACGAAGGTTTACGACTGCTCAGCGTTGATACGGCCATAACATGATCAGCATCAAACGCATGTAAAAGCCCTAAGGAAAAACCGGCCATTAATATGGTAGAAAAACTAGAGAGCATAGGACTGATCCTGCGATTGAAATGCATGTGTACCTAAACCCAAAAACACATCGGCGATCGCTTGCGGGTTAGATGGAAAAAACAGATGTAAGTAACTGGCGGTTAAATTGCGTTCACGATAAATACTTTCACCGGGCGCTGAATGTCGCTGACGCTTACCATATGAAATTGGCGCTAAGTCGGTACTGCAACGCGAACGATGATGCGCATGCCCTCGCACATCACCCTCTGGCAATACTGCTGTTTGCATTCCCTGACAACCGCGCTTGCCGCGCATGGCTCCGTGGCCTTCTAATAACGCAAGCATGTTGTGTGTATGCTCATTGAGGTCCGTTAAGGTTTCTAGGCAATATAAAAAACCGCCACATTCTGCAAGTATGGGTTTATCGGCCTCAAAAAAATCTTGAATACTTTTTAACAACGGTGCATTGCTTGCCAGTGTACTGGCGTGTAACTCTGGATAACCGCCAGGTAACCAAAGTGCATCCGCAGCGGGAACGTGTTGATCATGAAGCGGTGAAAAAAAGACACATTGCGCACCCAACTTGGTGAGCATTTTTATATTAGCCGTATAAATAAAACTAAATGCTTGGTCTTTAGCAATTGCGATGCGTTTACCAGCTAACCTAGGGGCAATATGTATTTGATCAGCGCCTTCATCAAATACAGGCATTGAAAAAGAGGTGGGTAATAACGTATGAAAAAAACCGGCACTTTCTAATGTACTAATGCCACCATCGGCTAATGCTTGGGCACCGACGTTAAACCGTTCTTCTAACTCTGCGCGTACTTCACTGGCTTGTACTAATCCTAAGTGTCGCTCTGGTAACGCAATGTTCTCATCACGTGCTAACGTGGCTAATAATTTAATATCGTGGGGCAAGGCTTCTTGAATGAGCTCTGCGTGTCGTTGAGACCCGCATTTATTGGCGATTAACCCAATGACGTTTATATCTGAGCGATAACTGGCAAGACCATGCACCACCGCCGCCGCGGTTTGTGCCATGCCTTTTTACATCCATCACTAATACGATAGGAATACCAAATAAAGCCGCTAAATCAGCACTGGATGGCGTGCCATCATATAAGCCCATCACTCCTTCGATTAAAATAAGATCACTATTGGATGCCGCTTCAAATAACATTTGGCGACAATATTGTTCACCAGCCATCCAAATATCCAATTGTTCAACCGCGCGGCCTGATGCTTGTTCTAATATTTGAGGGTCTAAATAATCGGGGCCGGTTTTAAACACACAAACACGCTTGCCTTGATTTTTATAGTAACGAGCCAACGCCGCCGTAACGGTCGTTTTACCTTGACCAGAAGCCGGTGCGGCTAAAAACAACGCAGGGCATGTCAGCGTTTGAGTCATCATGTTACTCATTAGTACTCAATCCCTTTTTGTGCTTTCACCCCTAACCTAAACGCATGACGTTCGTCTTGTATCACGCTAATCGTGTCTGCAACATCTTGCAGCGCCGTTGCCATAGTGCGGCCAGTAATGATGACATTTTGCATTTTTGGGCGTTGCGCTAAGGCATCAACGACAGGCTCGACGTCTAGGTAACCGTATTTAAACATGTAGCTCATTTCATCAAATACCAGCATGTCGTAACGCTCGTCTTGTAATAATGTTTTAGCCAATGCCCAAGCTTGTTTTGCAGCGGCAATGTCTTGCTCTTTATTTTGAGTTTCCCAAGTAAAGCCATGTCCCATCACATGCCAATCAATTAAAGGGTGATCTTTAAAAAATTTAGACTCGCCCGTTTCGGTACGCCCTTTTATAAACTGAATCACTGCACAACGTTTACCATGGCCAGCAGAGCGTGCCATGGTACCCATGGCTGAACTGCTTTTACCCTTGCCATTGCCTTTCAATAAAATTAATACGCCACGTTCTTCGGTGGATTTTGCAATCTTGGCATCCATAATAGCTTTACGTGATGCCATTTTTTGTTGATGTTTTTCATCCACCAGCGTCATAAAAAATACTCAGTTGTAATATTAAAAAGCCAAAGACAAATTAAAATAATCGGCGTTTAAGTGCATGGCGATTTGTTCACAACGGCCACGCTTTACAGGGCTTTTTTCGGTATCAACCACTAATGTGCTATCTAATAACTCAACACCTTGTACCGAATCCGTTGTACGCCCATCGGTTATTACATAGTTGTGCACACATAAACTGGGCTGTGATTTCTTCCATTTTTTAATCGTGCTTTGCATGCTGTCTAGTGCCTGCCTAAATGGAGTACCGCCACCTGCACTTAATGTGTTTAATATTGTTTCGATATTTTTTGGCGCTTGTATTTTTGGCACCAATTGCGAAATTTGATCATTACCAAAACCAATAATGGCAAGTTGCTCTCGCTTTAAATACGCTTGCTTAGCGACTTCTAAAATAAACCCTTTCGCTTGTGCAAATTGATTGGCATGTAAAATAGAGGCCGACGTATCAATCAGAATGACGTGCACACGATTCAAGCCTTCGGATTTTTTTTGAAAATGTAATTGCTTAGGTGGCCAAGTTAATGGGCTGGCCATCACGGTATGAAACCAGCTCACCTTATGTGACGTACCAGCACTGCGCTTAAGCCCTGTCGCGGTTTCACCTTTGAGTTTGCTAAATAAATATTTGAATGGACTGTTTTTTTTAAATGAAATATTGTTTGGTCGTGTTAGTGCCGCTATGTTTTTTTTATTCACCGGACGCTCTGTTTGCTGAAACTGTGGCGACATACTGCCCCATGAACCAGACGATGATTCTGCGTGTTCAGTAGCAGGCTCAGGAGTATCAGGTGAATTTGGCTGTGTATAATCAGGCGCTCGAAAATGAGGCGGCTGATTATCAGGCCCGCTTGGTGGTGGCTGCGGCGGTTTAGTTTGCTGGTTGGTGTTTTGTTGGCGACGGTGGTTGAGCACTAAGGCTTCTACCGCGTTAATATCGTCGAGGTTGATTGCTGCTCGTTGAGACCATGCACAATGGGCAAGCGCCGCGCGATACATCACAATGTCGGCACGCAAACCATCAACGCCTGCCTCGTGGCAACGCTTGGCAATCTCGGTACGCACACTGGCAGAACACGTAATACTGGGCAAACGCAATTGTGCGCTTTCAATGTTTTGTTTAAGCGTCTCCTGTTCCGTTAACCATTGCGACACAAATGCGAGCGGCTCTGTATCAAATCCCTCTCGGCGCTCAACCACTTCAACCCGTTGCTCAATACTCATCTCATTATGCAGTTCAACCGCTAAACCAAACCTGTCTTGTAATTGAGGTCGTAGCTCGCCCTCATCAGGGTTCATGGTGCCTAATAATAAAAATTGGGCAGCATGCTCATGGCTCAAACCATCTCGCTCAACACGATTAATACCGCTGGCCGACACATCCAGTAATACGTCCACTAAACCATCGTTAAGCAGATTCACTTCGTCTATGTATAAAATCCCACCATGGGCAGAGGCTAATAACCCAGGTTTAAACATGACTTGTTTATCGTGCAGCACTCGCTGTAAATCAAACGAGCCTAAAACACGATCGTCACTTGCCCCTAAAGGTAAGTTAACAAACACCGGCGACACACCTTGCGACGGTAAGATATCAACCAAGGCACGGGCCAAAGTCGTCTTTGCACTGCCACGAGGGCCACTGACCAACACCCCACCAATGGCTGGATTAATAGCGGCCAAGATCAGTGCTTGTTTAAATTCACGTTGGCCCGTTACAGCACAAAACGGAAACGACATGTTTATATTAGAATTAGACACAACAGATACACCTAGACCGTCGCGCGATACAAACGGCGTTCAAAGATAGGCATGTGTTGCAAACCGTGTAAGGTTTTTGCCAGTGCTAATAAACCAAGATCAATTAAGGGCTCAATTAATATAACTAAGCTGTACGCTGCGCAAAAAGACGCCACATTCATTAGGTTTTCGGCTCCAATGCCTTGACCATATACCGCCCAGAATGCAACCCAGCTGACAATGCCCCCTTGATACATCACTGATAATTTAAAGGTTTGCGCGTAAGTAAGATCTTTATAGGCAAGATTGGCGGGAATAATTGTTTTCGCCACCCACGCCATAGCAAATAAGGGGGCCAATAAGGTGGTGAGATTCATGCCGTATTGAGGCAAATCAAATGGCGCCAAGAACAGACCTTGCACCAATAACCCAGCCGCTAAACCCAGTGCAGCCGGTGCTACACCAAATAATAAAAATAACGTTGAGCCTAAAATGAAATGCACTTCGGAAACCCCCACGCTGTGGCGGGGCAGAACTTCAAAAAATGCCAATACCAATAACGTGGTTAGCAGGCTTTTGATGACAAATGATGCTGCGCCTTGGTGTTGAATCTGGTCCCATGATTGTTTTGCGGCATAAGCAAAAACAGTCAAGGCAGTGCCATAGCTGAGTAATAGTTTGGCGCCCGTTACGACGTGTGGCTCAATATGCATGACTGATTCCTTTAGGCTAACAATAGCCAGACACTTGTTGATGGTTTCACAACAAATCGGAATCAAAAATAAAGTCAGCCCATAATTATCATGGGCCCTTTTGCTTGGTGCACCAACGTGCACTGGGGAATCCCCAAACGCGATGCGCGACGAACAAAAGATCGGAGTCGACTTAAGCCACAACCCTTTCACCTAGGTGAAACGACGACTTAAGCTGGTGTGTATTCGGTACCTGACCTGCCGAACGACTTCTATATTCCTTCCGAATATCATTGAAGTTGGTATCAAGCAGGTCTCCTGGCTTGTGTCATTATTCAGCGTGAATACCCTTCCCGGAATGTCAGTTCCAGTGGATAACAGCTTAGCCTAAAGGCAATTTTGATCTATTAAGATCAGACACTTACAGTTGCGGAGGCAGCGACGGACTTAAACCGTTCTTCCCTTTTAACCCGACACAAAGGCCGGGCACTCGACGCACGAAGGGTATGCAAATAAGAGCATTGTGTCAATCAGGCGCCGTTAACTGTGCTTTCGCTAGCATTCACTTGCATGTTAATGCCTAAGAATTGCTCGCTTAAATCGGCCTTGTCTGTTGAATCAAGCTGCTGCCAGCTGTGTTTGATTTGTCGCCATGTTTTCACTTGAAAGCTTTTGGCGACACTGGCAAACGGCTGGCCATCAAGCGCCCCCTGATAAAGGGATTTGTTTCGCCAAAAAGCGGCTTCATTAAATTGTGTTTCGCCCGCGTCTTTGTGCTGCATATAAGCGGCTTCATTTTGTTGCATCAAGGGGTAAAATATTCGAACGATTTCTTGCAATAATGGGTTTAAATCTTCATCAATAATTAATGCACTTTCAGGTTTATTTTCTGAAAAGTCACCTTGATGAATTTTATTCAACCAAGCAAAAACATGTGGGGCTGTTGCTTTAATCCATCTTGCTACGCTGGGGTCAGTTAAGTTCATACCAAGCTGACCATACAGGCTCGCATCGGCTAGGGTAAATTGATGACCAAACAAATAAGGACGACGCTTAAAGATAGGTTCTAACGCATTTAATATATTTAAATAACTTTGTTCAATAAGGTCATGAGTTGCCGGAAAGTGATCATGACTTGGGGGCTGTTTCTTTTTATTTAAACCACCTATAGAAAAACCTGTTGGTGCAACGCTGAATAAATACGGTAAACGTCTAATTTGACGACGGCTAAAAAAATCATCGATCACAGAGCAAAACGGTGCAAACATCGCAGGCATTTCATTGGCCAACCGCCGTCCTGCGGTATTATCGATTGCCGATGTTTTCCAACGACTATGGTGTACCATGTATAGGCCAAACTCATCAAAGTATTCATCGATCAATTGAATTAAAAAGTGTACTTTTTTTTCACTGCCGACTTTAACCACACTGGTTGTATTCGTATTCTGATCTAGCCACGTTGCAATCGCTGATGAGTCATAAAGATTCTCTCCATTAGAGCCGAACAAAAAAGGCACCAAAGGAAACTCGTCATATTCTGTAAATTCAGGGTACGTCAATTTAAGCATGCCAACCTTAAGCAATTTAATGCGCAGTTGAACCCTCAGGTTTTCTAACGTGTGACCCTGGCTTGGAAAATCCCGAAATGGAATTTTTTTAGCGTTGAGCATCGCCGCAACTTTCAAATGAAATGGCGATAATTCTGACCCAGATAAAATCCAAGCGGTTTGAATATTTGATTGTCTAACGGAGGATTGTTCGTACGAGTGAGACATGACAGAGGCTTTCTAATTGTTATTATCTTGTCAGTCTATTACACATTTTATTATTGAGGCTAGTTTAAAAGCACACTCAAAAAAATAAACGATACCGTGCAATACGGTATCGTTCTTTTATGTATTATTTAGTGTCACTGATTTCATCCAGCTCAGTTTTCAGTTTTGGCAACTGACCCGTGCATTCTTTATGGCCAAGCTCGCCAAGTGCCGTACTCATGCGTTCAATTTTCTCATCCACTGCCTGCATATGATCAAGCAAGTTATGGATTGAACGCGCAATCGGGTCTGGCATTTCGTCTGTCATACCATAAGCATCAAAACCAATTTTGGTGGCCATCGCCTGACGACGACGATCAACTTCGGTATCGGCTTTTTTCACAATGACTCGTCCAGGAATACCCACCGCCGTTGCACCTGCTGGCACATCTTTGGTGACAACCGCATTGGAACCAACACGGCCATTTTCGCCAATCTCAACAGGCCCCAGTACTTTTGCACCCGCACCCACCACCACACCATCACGTAATGTTGGGTGACGCTTACCTTTATTCCACGATGTGCCACCTAATGTGACACCGTGATACAAGGTCACGTTGTCGCCTATTTCAGCGGTCTCTCCAATAACCACGCCCATGCCATGATCAATAAAGAAACGACGACCGATGGTGGCACCAGGGTGAATTTCGATGCCAGTGAACCAGCGACTAAAAAAGCTAATCATGCGTGCTAAGTACTGCAAACCATGCTTCCAACACCAATTCGCTAAACGGTAATGCATCAGAGCATGCAAGCCCGGATACGTCGTTAGCACTTCGAATGTGTTGCGTGCCGCTGGGTCTCGATCAAAGACGCATGCGATATCTTCTCGGATGTGTTTAAACACAAAAACTCCTAGTGTTGGCGAGAACGGTTTACTGTACTTTTACTTCTTTTCGATACTTAAAGTAAGGCCTAAGACCTCACCTCAAATTCACTTATTTGTCGTGAGAGCGCCCAATCATCTTTAAAATCCCACGCAAGATATTAATCTCCACCTTGTCCGGCATGGCGCGTTGAAACAATCGACGCAATCTTGGCATTAACTGCTTGGGGTTAGTGGGGTCTAAAAACTCAATATCAACCAAGGTTTGTTCTAAATGTGCAATAAAGCCATTGATTTCACCCTGATTAGCCAATTCATTGTCCCAAGTAACCCCCCAGTCGCCCTCATACTGTGCATCTAACTCACCTTGATGCGCTAAAATACCCATGCGCATTTCATAACCCAGCACCTGCACCGCGCTGGCCACATTTAGGCTAGCGTAGGCTTCGTTGGTGGGAATGTGCACATGTATCTGGCACATGGCCAGCTCATCATTAGTTAATCCTGTGCGCTCACGACCGAACACCAGCGCCACTTTTTGCCCTGATGGCAGAACCTCTAGTGCTTTAGCCGTGGCTTTACGTGGGTGCATTAAAGGCCAAGGTAAGTGACGCGAGCGCGCGCTGGCCCCCATCACAACGGCCACATCCTCAATCGCCTCTTCAAAGGTTTTCACCACACGGGCACCCTGCAGTACATCTTGTGCACCGCTGGCCATGGCAACCGAGACATCCGTAGGCGTAGCAGGGTCAAAATCTATAGGATCCACCAGCACTAAGTCGGTCAATCCCATGGTTTTCATGGCTCTTGCCGCTGAGCCTATGTTGCCTGAATGACTGGTGTTGATGAGCACAATACGAACATGTTCGAGCATTAACCACTTCCAACTGTTTAAACGGGCGCTAAATCCAGCAAATATAGGGATTTTTTCGCTTATATGAAAAAAATATGGCTAGTGTACCCAGTTTTGCTACGAGTCTCGAAAAGTTTTTGCTAGAATGCGCGGTTCCCTACTTAATGAGTGTTTTAGATCCAATGCAACCCATGGTAAATCTTGCCCTGCGTGTTTTAAGGGAAGCCGGAGAAGAACTGGTCCACGCACTTGAACGCTTTGATTTTGAGCGATCGTCAGACCAAGAAATTAGCAAATTTATTGCCGATTGTGCCATTGGTACTGAAAAGCAAATCATCTTTAAATTGCGTAAACATTTCTCAGAGGATAGCTTCCAAGGCCGCGAAACGGGTCGTCAAGAGCGTGATAAACCAAATGGCACCGTTTGGCTTATCAATCCACTAGAAGGTCATGAGAACTTCCGTTCTGGCCTACCTCTATTCAGCCTAGTTCTTGCTTGCCAAGTCAATGGCAAAACCGAGCACGCTATCATTGTTAACCCAATGAGCGGCCAAGAGTTCACCGCCACCCGTGGCCGTGGCGCTGAAATGAGTGGTCGTCGTATTCGTACCAATGACAAAACTAAGATCAGCCAATCCATTATTGGGGTTAAATTCCCAGGCATTGCTGACAACGACCGCAACCAACGTATTCGTGTGCGCATTAGCAATCTTGCTAGCCAAACTCGCATGATTCGTGCTTTGGGTGATGACGCCCTAAGCCTTGCCCACCTAGCGGCAGGTCATTTAGACGCCATCTGGTTGAGCGATGTGGATAGCACCGTGATTCAAGCAGGTGCTTTGATTGCAAAAGAAGCCGGTTGTTTGATTACTGACTTGAGCGGCGGCTCGCTATATGAAGAAGGCGACTTAATTGCGTCTAACCCTAAATTGCTCAAGAACGTTATCAAAAGTTCTATGTAAAACAGGCACTTATAGCTGAATTATAAAAAAAGCCATGCATTGCATGGCTTTTTTTATGGCGAATATCAAATAACTTCTTTGAGAGTCTGGCTTTTACTGACTATACTGAAGCAAGTAATAGAGGAGTTTGATAATGACGTCATGGCTTAACGCCTTCAAGGCGATGCTTCAACAACTGGTTGAACCGCAGCAAAAACTTCAGCCTATTAAAATTGAAGTGCAACACCAACAGCAGCGAGTCCAAACTCAACGTCGTCGCAGACGTTAATCGTCGACCATCAAAAAAGGCTCATATGAGCCTTTTTTATTGCCTGCTGTTTCGATTCAATATTATCAGTAGGATGGCGTTAGATTTGAACGCAGTGAAAATCGTAACCCATCAGGGCCTTTAGCATAATCTTATTTGATGGGTTACGCTTCGCTAACCCATCCTACTTTGCTTTTCGGAGTCCGCCCTCAGCTTCGCGCCTAACTATCAATAGCAATCAACTCATATATTCAATTGGATTTTGGTTATGCCGCGGATAAATGGCGCATTTTGTTATCGTAACTTGCTTGATTTCCAATTAATTCTGAATGAATATTTTACAATGAAACTGCTTCATACATAGACAGGCTGATTTTTGATTGCACTAAAAAAAGATGATTGAAATCGTAAAAGCGTACAGAATCATTATATAAACAAAAACATTCAAGGGATGTCGTAATGCTAGATATACCGTTCATGCTCACGATCAAAATCTATACAGATAGACAATTATGACTAAGGTCGGCCACTACACATCACAGGCAGGTATTTTGGGTATCATTAGTACCCAGCTCATTCGTGCATCAAATATTAAGTTCTTAAATGATGAACAAGAGTTCCTACATGCTTTGGATTTGATTAAAGAAATCATCCTTACTTCAAAAATAACAAATGACAGCCCTGAGTTCTCTGTACACAGCAAGTACATAGAAGCTATTAAAAAGAAGCTTGAATCTCTTGATCAATATACAACGGAATCAATTTACACATTTTCCGTATCAAAAGAAATTGATTTACTAAGTCAATGGCGAGGATACTGCCCTCAGAACAATGGCTATTGCTTAGTAATGAATATAGATAAAGTTTTTATCAGTATTAAAAATCAACATGCAAACAGTCATCTTGTTGAGTGCGTTTATGATCAAGAAGAGAAAAATAAATCACTCAAAATACTTCTAAATGAATACTGGGAAAAATATAAAAATAAAGAAAGTAATAAAGAAAAAAACAATGTTATAAACGAGCTTTCTGAACACCTTGCACTATTTGCATCTCATTTCAAACACCCATCTTTCTCTGAAGAAAAAGAATGGAGAATTGTTGTAATTTTAGATAATGCAGCTGATGAAAGTATCAAGTTTAGAGAAGGTATTTCATCCTTAATACCATTTATAGAGTTAAAGATTAAACGAAACGATATATCATCAGTAAAAATAGGCCCAACATCCAGTAAGAACTTAACAAGTAGAGCTCTCAGCCTATTCATGGAAAATGCCTACGGCACCCCATTTACAATGCCAGATATTGAATTCTCAGAAACACCTTATAGGCCATGGTAACTAATCATAACAGCCATGTAGGTCGGGCACTGCCCGACATAATAGCTAAATTGTGGGCAATGCCCACCCTACGTTTAACATCAACGTGTCATTAAATGTAATAGCCCGAATCAGGCTTTGTGTTCGCGAGCTAGGTACTCATGACTCTGCATTTCAAGCATTCGCGACGTGGTGCGCTGAAACGGAAAGTCTAATTTACCATCACTGTAAATATCCGGTATAGCCGCATCCGCTGACATAATCACCTTCACGCCGCGATCGTAAAACTCATCAATCAAATTAATATAACGACGACCAAGGTCATCGTTTGCGATACCCATTTGCGGAACATTAGAAATTATTACAGCGTGGAAAAGCTTACCTAATTCGATGTAATCATTTTGCGAACGCGGGCCGTCACACAAGGCGCCAAATTCAAACCAAGCAATATCATCACATATCGCTTTTGCGGGAATCAAACGCCCTAATACTTCCACATTAACATTGCGTTCAATATGTGCCACATCAGGAATCAAGCTATCAAAACTTCTTCTGTAAACTAGCTTCGGCGGTTTCATCCAATGGGTAATGATATAACTCAGCTTGCTCCAATGTGCGTAAGCGATAATCCACGCCACTGTCCACATTAATGACATCCGTAAATTCATTGAGCAATTTTATGGCAGGAATAAAACGATCACGCTGCAAGCCGTTTTCGTACAAGCCATCAGGAATAATATTCGACGTACTCACCAAGGTAACACCACGGGCAAATAACTCTTGCATGAGGCCGCCAAGAATCATGGCATCGCCTATGTCCACCACAAAAAACTCATCGAAACAAATTACCACGGCTTCTTCCGCGATTTGATCCGCAATAATAGTTAAAGGATTTTTCTCACCCACCAGCTTAGTGAGATCGTGATGCACTCGCTGCATAAAACGGTGAAAGTGCGTGCGCATTTTACGTTTAAAAGGCAACGCATCGTAAAATGTATCCACAAGATACGTTTTACCACGGCCAACACCACCCCAAAAGTAGATGCCTTGTACAGGGCGCTTAGGCTTATTTTTATTGAAGCCAGCCACTAATTTATTAAACGCAGAACGGTTTTGACTCGCTTGCCACTGGGCCACTAAATCGTCATACAAACGCTGCAAGTTTTTTACGGCCATTTCCTGCGCAGGGTCATAAGAGAAGTCATCTCGTTCGAGATCTTTGCGGTACAGTTCTAATGGAGTCATGGCCGTTACTTTATATCCGTGTAATTGGAGTATAGAAGAATTCTAAATTTGGGGCGCAAATGTACCGATTACGCCACCTAAAGGCAACTTAGTGCCGAATTTAAGCCATTAAAATAACGCCTTCACATGCGTTTTAAGCGCTGTTAAACGCCCATGAAAAAAGTGTCCGGCACCTTCTAGGCTTATTAGCTCAACGGGCGGGTAAAGTTGATCAGCCCAATCTTGCACCTCATCAAACGGGACAACTTCATCGGCATCCCCCATAATTACACTGGTATCGATACCAAATGGCGTCACATGCTCAAAAGGCGAGTTCAATACAGACGGCGCAATCAACAGCACATGCTGCACGCTTACACACCCCAAGTCTTGCGTATTCGCGGCGGCTTGAGCCGCAATATAAGCACCAAAACTAAAACCAGCAAAATATAGTGACCCTACCTCACGCTGCTTTAATAGCCATTTCACAACAGCCATTGCATCTTCTACTTCGCCTTGGTTATCCCCATAGGCACCATCGCTCGCCCCAACACCCCGGTAATTAAAGCGAATTGTATTGTGGCCCATCTCTTCATAAGCCTTTGCCGTCATGGTCACCACTTTGTTATTCATGGTGCCGCCATGTAAAGGGTGAGGATGACAAACAACCACATATGAATCCGCATCGTTGGGCTCATGCAGGACTGCTTCTATGGAGCCTTCAGGGCCTTGTATCATCTGATTTGCCATTACTTACCCCGACTAAAATAAAGCACTAGCTTACTGCAATGAAATAAACTTTTCTGCTGTTTACTCACTAGGATTCGTCACCATAACTGGATAGACTGAAACCCTCGTTAACATCAAATTAGACCCAAAGGATTGCACATGAGCGCTCAACTAATCTCCAGCATCTTCATCTTTGCCGTAGGTCTAGGCATTGGTATTCTCGTTCAGCGTTATGTATTGAGCCGTGGTACACACGTGGCCTTGCTAGAACGCGAGTTAGATAAACTAAAAGGGGAGCAGCTTTCCATGCAAGATGCTCTTCAGCAGCATTATGCGCAGACCTCTGACTTGACCCAAAATTTGACGAAAAGCTATCAAGATCTTTACGAACATATCGCTAAAGGCGCATCACAATTTACAGAAAAACCATTGGCTGACCTTAAAGATGCCTTAGAGCAAGCCGACAGCGCCAACAAAGTTGAAGCACCAAAAGATTACGCCGAAAAAGCCGCCCTATCCGACTAATAACGGGGCTCTCACACGCATACCAAAGCCTCTAAATGGCTATATCATTATTATGCTTTGGTATAAGCCAATCTCTTCTTATACCCCCTTTACGCTGGTATAGTAGCGCCAACATTTAATACCTGTAGATTTATCTTGATCACAGAGAGCCTATATATGTCGGACTACAATTTAACCCATTTAAAACAGCTTGAAGCTGAAAGCATACACATCATTCGTGAGGTGGCTGCAGAGTTTGATAACCCTGTAATGATGTATTCAGTCGGTAAAGACAGTGCGGTTATGCTGCACCTTGCCCGTAAAGCATTCGCCCCTGGCGTGCCTCCGTTTCCTCTTTTACATGTGGACACCACATGGAAATTTAAAGAGATGATTGAATTCCGTGACAACATGGCGAAAACATCCGGCATGGAATTACTGGTTCACATCAACCAGGAAGGCGTGGATCAAGGTGTTGGACCATTTACTCATGGCTCTAGTAAACATACCGACATCATGAAAACCCAAGGTCTAAAACAAGCCTTAAACAAATACAAATTTGATGCCGCCTTTGGTGGTGCTCGTCGTGATGAAGAGAAGTCCCGAGCAAAAGAGCGCGTGTTTTCTTTCCGCGATAAAAACCACAGATGGGACCCTAAAAGCCAGCGCCCAGAACTTTGGAATATCTACAACGGCAAAGTGAATCCAGGTGAAAGCATTCGTGTTTTCCCAATTTCAAACTGGACCGAGCTGGATATCTGGCAATATATTTACTTAGAAAACATTGCAATCCCTGAACTTTACCTATCTAAAAAGCGCCCAGTTGTTGAGCGTGATGGCACACTTATTATGGTCGATGATGATCGTATGCCACTTAAAGAAGGTGAAGTACCAGAAGAAAAAATGGTTCGCTTCCGCACACTTGGCTGTTACCCGTTAACGGGTGCCGTTGAATCTGAAGCCACAAGCTTGCCAGATATTATTCAAGAAATGTTATTGACCACCACCAGTGAACGTCAAGGTCGCGCGATTGACCACGATTCATCAGGCTCTATGGAAAAGAAAAAGCAAGAGGGTTACTTCTAATGTCGCATCAATCAGATTTAATTTCAGAAGATATTCTTGCCTACTTAAAGCAACATGAAAACAAAGAGCTTATGCGTTTTCTGACTTGCGGAAACGTAGATGATGGTAAAAGCACGCTAATTGGTCGTTTGTTGTTTGATTCAAAAATGATTTTTGAAGATCAATTGGCCGCCATCGAAAACGACAGTGTTAAGCACGGCACCACCGGCAATAAAATTGATTTAGCACTGCTGGTAGACGGCCTAGCGGCTGAACGTGAGCAAGGCATTACAATCGATGTAGCTTACCGTTATTTCTCAACTGAAAAACGTAAGTTCATCATTGCCGATACACCAGGGCATGAACAATACACTCGAAACATGGCCACGGGCGCTTCGACCTGTGACCTTGCGATCATTCTTGTGGATGCCCGCTACGGTGTGCAAACACAAACAAAACGTCATAGCTTTATTGCCTCTTTATTGGGTATTAAACATATCGTTGTTGCCATCAATAAAATGGATCTGATGGATTTCAGTGAAGACAAATTCAATGAAATCAGAGATGACTACTTAGCCTTTGGTGAACAGCTTGGCCTTAGCAACGTACACTTTGTACCGCTTTCTGCCCTAGACGGTGATAACGTTGTTAACCGCTCGACTCGCAGCCCTTGGTATAAGGGTGGTACGCTTATGGAGATCCTAGAGGGCGTTGAGATTAACGCAGACCGAAACCTAGAGAACTTCCGTTTCCCTGTGCAATATGTAAACCGTCCGAACTTAGACTTCCGCGGATTCTGTGGCACGGTTGCTTCTGGTATCGTTCGCCCTGGTGATGAAATTACAGCATTGCCATCAGGCAAAACCTCTAAAGTAAAATCCATCGTTAATTATGACGGTAACATGCAAGAAGCCTTCATTGACCAAGCGGTAACCATCACGCTTGAAGATGAAATCGACATCAGCCGTGGCGATATGATCGTTAAAACCGCCGATAAGCCGCAAGCCAGCAAACAGCTTAATGCCGATATCGTATGGATGAGTGAAGACGCCATGAAAATCGGTAAGCAATACGATTTAAAATTTGCCTCTACACCCAACACTGGTACGTTCTCTAAAGTTCATCACCGTGTGGATGTAAACACCCTAGAGAAGCATGACAGCAAAGAACTTAAGCTCAATGAAATTGGCCTTTGTGAAGTCACACTTAACAAAGCCGTTGCATTTGACCCTTACAAGAAAAACCGAGCAACCGGTGCTTTCATTGTTATTGATCGCTTAACCAATGTGACCGTTGGTGCTGGCATGATCGTAGGCAGCGCAGACAGCAACACCGACCAAGCATTAGTGGCCGTAACCAGCCAAGAAAAAGCAGACCGTTTTGATCAGAAGCCAGCTTCGATTATCTTAACGGGTACCAATAAGCACGTCTTAGCCGGCGCGCTAGATCGTAAGCTATTTGCACTGGGTAAAGCAGCTGCTCTGGTTAGCCGCGACGATCTTGGTGAAAACAACCCTGATGACACCGCTCGTATTATGAAACAAGCTGGCCTAATTGCATTATGCACATTTGAAACCAGCAGCTCGGCAGACCTTGTAATTGATGCAGATAAAACAAGCATTGATGGGGCTATCGCCGAAATACAAGATAAAGGCATCATTTAACGCCTTTATCGCTTAAATAAAAAAGCCTGCTTCTGCAGGCTTTTTTATGAATGGCACCCTACTCTTAATTACTTGTCACTATTGGTCGTTCTGTGTCCTAATTCACCCCTTTTTCATTAGATTAAGTGTCGGTATTCTTGGCCTCAGAATAAAAATAGTGATCCCAGACAACGCTCACATAAAACCACCATGCCATTAATATTAGGTCCCACAAAAGACCAATAGGGTAAACCCTAAAATGCAACCTAGGTAATGAGCTCTACCCAACTAGGCAAACAATAATAAAAGGAGCCTATAAATGAAGCATTCAATCATAACGATAAGCACGTTAACTGCAGCGACTCTAGCAGCAAGTCATTCAATGGCCGGTGGTTTTGATAACTCAAGTCGTGGCTTTGATATTATCTATGGTGACAACAGTGTCATCACGACAAGCTACGGCCAAACATCCGTACCAATGAAAGCCCGCATCGACAAAGTGAAACGATCTGAAACCAGTGGTGTTGATAGCAGCCCTAAAATTGTAGGCTCAGGTGAGATCATCGACGACTTCATCCGCCCACAAGTTGGCTTTCGTTACCAGGTAGCAAAAAACGTCACATGTGCCGCACAGTTTGAGCAGCCTTTTGCAGCCAAGGTTTCTTACACAGATGACAGCCTCGCCTACTTATCCACCAATGCCAGTGGCCAACCTATCGACAAAGATGGCAATCCCACGGGTGATCCAAGCAGCATGCTGATCCAAACCGCGCCGATTGATACCAAATATGAAAGTGAGTCATTTACTGTCGCATGCAGCTACTCAATGCCCACAAGCAACGGGATAATTAAAGTATTTGCAGGCCCAAAAATACAAAAAGTAAGTGGTGCCTTCAACGAAGATTTAACACCTTCTACCACAGCCACCGGCAAAGATGACAACTTAACCGTTGAATTAGATGGCGGCTCCGAATTTGGTTACATCGCAGGCTTTGCCTATGAGATTCCTGAAATCGCATTACGTGCTTCAATTTTGTATCACAGCCAAATTGATTATGACGCCACTGGCACGGTAAGCGCCAGCGTACCCGGCCTGCTATCTTTTACAACATCGGGTAAAGCCAAAACCTTCACGCCTAGGTCCATAGAGCTAGGCTTACAGTCAGGCATCGCTCAAGACACCCTTGGGTTCGTTAAACTTCGCTGGAGTGAATACGGCAAGCTAGAAACCCTAACCGTTGATGGTGATGACGCCACCATCGTCGCGGGTACTGGCAGCACGCTTAAAACGCTTAACGACTTAAACGGCGGACTACTAACCGACCTCATCGACCCTGAAGTAAGCATGTTCTCTAATGACACATT